>JAYSYF010000237.1:0-12126 GCA_043716655.1 Bdellovibrionales bacterium
ACTGAACCGCCGCCGATTTCGTGACCGTTGCAAACGAGATCGTAAGCTTTCGCCAAAATATCGCCGAACTGTTTTTGATCGTCGTTCTTTAAAATGTCCATGTGCTGATTTTGCGGCGACGTAAACGGATGGTGTCTCGCGGCCCATCGGCCGGCTTCGCCGTTGTACTCGAGCAATGGGAAGTCGACGACCCACAGGAAAGTGTCCTTGGTCTCATCGATCAATTTTAATTCGCGGCCGAAATGAAGTCGCAAATTTGAAAGCGAAGCGCACGCGGTGTCGAATTGATCTGCAACGATCAACGACAGACCTTTACCCGAGGGGCAGAGCTTTTTGTGCAACGCTTTTACTTTTTCTTCCGGAATCGTTTTTGCGAGCGCCGTTGTGACAGTGCCATTCACATCACCTTTGATCCAGACGAGGCCTTTGGCTCCGCCCTTCTTTGCGATGTCGACAAGCTTGTCGATCTGCGCGCGCGAAAGTTCACCCGCCGCTTCAACACCGAGACCACGGACAACACCTTGCTTTGCGAGAACATCATCGAAAACTTTGAAGCCCAATGTTTTTGCTAAATCAGCTACGTCGGTAATCTCTAAGCCGAAACGCAAATCCGGTTTGTCGATACCGAAACGGTTCATCGCATCGTAGTACGTCATGCGTGGGATCGGACCGATGTCGACGCCACGGAATTTCTTCCAGATGACCTGAGCCATTCGTTCGTTGATCGCCATGATGTCTTCTTGGTCGACAAAACTCATCTCGATATCGATTTGCGAAAATTCAGGCTGACGATCGGCGCGCAAGTCTTCGTCTCGGAAACATCGCGCGATTTGGAAGTAACGATCCATTCCGCCAATCATCAGCAGCTGCTTCAAAGTTTGCGGCGATTGTGGAAGAGCGTAGAACGTGCCTTGGTTCACTCGTGAGGGAACGAGGTAGTCACGTGCACCTTCAGGAGTCGACTTGTACAAAATCGGTGTCTCGACTTCGGTGAAACCGTCATCCGATAAGAAGTTTCGGACTGTGCGGACGATTTCATGTCGCTTCCGTAAAAATCCATTCAGCCGCTGGGAACGGATATCGAGATAACGATACTTCAATCTCAAGTTCTCGCCGACGTTCTCGTCGTTGACTTGAAACGGAGGCGTTTTTGCTTCACTCAAGATTTCGAGCTCGATGGCTTCGACCTCAACGGCTCCGGTGACGAGTTTTTTGTTCGCCATGCCTTCAGGACGAGCGCGGACGACTCCGCGAAGACCTACGACGAATTCTCCACGCAACTCTTTCGCAAGCGCCATCGAGGGCTTACTAGGATCGAGCACCACTTGAACGGTGCCCTCGCGATCGCGAATATCGACGAAAACCAGTCCGCCGTGGTCGCGACGTCCGTCGATCCAACCCATCAAAACAACGGTTTTACCGGCGTCACCGACACGTAAGGCACCCGCGTAATGAGTACGTTTCTGCTTTGAAACGAAAGACCCGCCCGTAGTTGTATTCGACAAGTTAAACTCCTGAGAAATTAAGGAGGTTCAGACTAATTCTGGTTCCCGGAAAAGCCAATCATGAATAGGGTTTGGCGTGGTGACAGCGAGGCTGACCTTCTGTAAGGTTAGTTCGGGTCGACACGGGGCACCGCCCCTCACCGCACCCTAAGAGGAGATAGTCATGCCTAAAGTTAAAGTAGAATCGAACACGGGTTTAGATCAGGCCGAAGCCTACACACGCATCAAATCGCTCCTCGAAAATGATGCCGATCTTCGAAAAATGGACTCATCCTGCAAGTTTACCTTCAATGATGCCGGGAAGACCGGAAGCGGAAAAGGCTCGAAGTTTTCGGCTGAAATGAAGGTTTCAGGCAACGGAACAGGCTCGAACGTCATGATCGAAGTCGATCTTCCGCTGATGCTGACCCCAATCAAAGGGATGGTTCAGTCGACGCTCGAGAAAAAACTCCAGAAAGCGCTCGCGTAAGCGTCCGAGTCACATAGCAATGGCGAAACCGACGGCGACCCTAATAGAAAAGAGCGCGAAAAAGAAGAATGCGCGTCCAAAGCCGACCGGCGGTCGAGCAGCCGAGTCGCATGCGCGTACCGTTGACGTCGAAGTCGTCGATACTAACGACGGCGACTATGCAGAGCAGGTCGCGGGCGACGCAGCCGAGTGGGAGTCACGCGGTTGGGTTAAGGGCGGCAGGCCCGAACTCAATGCGGACGACGAACCTCAATTTGCCGACATCAAGCCGCTGTTACCGCCCTCGCCGACGAAAGGTGCGAAAGCGTCTGACGGTGCACTCGTCACGGCGGATCCCATTTCCCAATACATGTCGGAAGTCCGCCGCTACCCGTTGCTGACACGCGAGCAAGAGCAAGCGCTCGCACTTCGGTACCGCGAAACTGGCGACAAACGCGCAGCCGAAGCATTGGTGACAAGCAACCTTCGTTTTGTTGTGAAAGTCGCAGCCGAGTATTCAAAATTCGGCGCTCGACTGATCGATCTCGTTCAAGAAGGCAACGTCGGACTGATGCACGCGGTTCGCGAATTCAATCCCTACAAAGGCGTACGTCTGATCACGTATGCCGTGTGGTGGATTCGCGGTTACATCCAAGATTACCTGATGCGCCAATATTCGATGGTTCGAATCGGCACAACTCAATCGCAGCGAAAACTTTTTTATCGTCTGCAAAAAGAAAAAGACCTGCTCGAATCGATGGGCGAAGAGCCAAGTGTAAAACTACTCTCAACGCGGCTCGGAGTTAGCGAAGCCGACGTCGAGTCGATGACTCAACGAATGCAGGGCCGCGATGTTTCGCTTCAAACAGCGACGGATGATTCCGGTCGCGGAACATTGATGGATTTCGAAGCTTCGAACGATGTACCGGTCGATGAACTTATCGGAAATCACGAAATGCTTTCGATTCTAAATGAAGGGATCGAAGAGTTGCGCTCGTCTTTGAATGAGCGAGAGCTGGAACTACTTGAAGATCGACTGCTGGCCGACGAGCCACTGACACTTCAAGAAATCGGCGAAAAGTACGGAGTCACTCGAGAAGCGGTTCGCCAGATGGAAAACCGCCTGATGCTTAAGATCCGAAAGATCTTAGAAGAAAGAATGCGGGTCGGCCGGGATTAGCCGACCTTGGCTCAGACTACTCTGCGCAGATTTCCATAACGCTGCCGTCGACATCGACGCCAATCGTTTTGGCAGTAACCCACTCATAAACTGTTTCCATTTTATCTCGGTCAAACGCGATCGCCGTTTTAACCTGGAGGTCTACTTGGAACGACTTGCCTTCGGGCATGCACGGGTTGCCGTCTGTGTTTTCAACTTCACGAACGACAGTTCTGACGTCGTCCTTAACCATTTCAGCCCCAGCCTTGCGCGCAAGCTTGCGGCCGAGCTCCATTTTCAAATCGCTGGCGAAAGCAGATGAAGACAGAGCGAGAGACATCGCGAGAATAAGTGCATATTTCATCGAGAACTCCTTGAGAGGCTAATTACGTTGTGAGCCCCTTTCCTTATACGGGCCACAGCGTACTGACCAATCAAACTGCTGAGCTTGAGCGCCCGTGAACTATTTATGGTTATAATTCTGTTCTACGCGTGTGAAATCGACGAAAAAAAACCCACTCTTTGGGAGTGGGTCACTTACAGCTTGAGGTGAAGCGGCGGTATTAAACGACTTCGTTGTTTTGTTCTTTGAAGAACGAGGTCAGCTTCTGGCGGAGGCGGCTAATAGCCTGGGCGTGAAGCTGCGACACACGGCTTTCCGTGACACGCAAAACTTTGCCGATCTCTTTCAGATTGAGGTCTTCGTAGTAGTACAAAGAAAGCACCAGACGTTGGCGCTCGGGCAATTCTTCAATCGCACCAGTGATGACGTCTTTCACCGATTTTAGATTCAACTGAATGAATGGGTTTGCGACTTTCACGTCTTCGAGCAGCGACATCAAAGATTTTTTGTCGACGTTCGAGAACGATGCGATTTCATCAATCGAGAGAACCGAAACCGGACGAACCTGATTTACGAGTTCGAAGAACTCTTCGAGAGTCATATTCAGTTTCGCTGCAACTTCTTCGTCACTTGCTTGTCGACCGAGCGATGACTCGAGATCCGAAACCGTTTTATCCAAAAGTTTGGCTTTGTCGCGTACCGAACGCGGAACCCAATCTTGTGCGCGCAATTCATCGAGAATGGCACCGCGGATACGGAATTCAGCGTAAGTCTTAAATTTGTTATCGCGCGTTGGATCGTACTTCTCGATCGCATCCATGAGGCCGATAACACCACTTGAAATGAGGTCATCGAGTTCGATGTTCGATGGCAAACGAATCGCAATTTTTTGCGCGATGAATTTGATCAAAGGAGTATATTCCCGAATCAGCTCTTCCCGTTCTTTCGGGTTCAGGCGTGTCGGCTCTTCCTTGTACTTCTTAAGAAGTGCGCTGTTCTGCATTCTTTCCCTCTGATTCGTTGACTCGACAAAGTGGCTTTGGACTCGAGCAACCCTTTTAGGTTAACCGCTTGGGCCGACCGTTAGAAGTCCTGAGTGTTTCATGCCAGACCAAAGAAAAACCCCGTTTCCCTAGGGTCCAAGGTCTGGCCTGCGTTTTACGCGGCCCCGATCAATTGCTTCCAGAAAAACTGTAAACTTCCTTTACACTCGACCTCGTGGCTCTGCTCGACGCCACTCTCGAGAAGGGCTTGCGCCAGGCTCGAAAGAGCTCTTGCGGACTCGGCTTGAGGTAAGGATTTGCAGATAATTTGCTGTCCACGAGTGCATTGACGAAGGCTCGGATCCGACGGAATCGCCCCGCGGTACGTCAATGTCACTGGCAGAAACTGCGCGATTACGGACTGCAAACGCTCGAACACGCGCTGGCCGTCGGCATCGTCTCGCACTTGATTGCAGACGACCGAGAATTTTGATTCACGCTGTCGCTGATGCAAAACTTTAATCAACGCATAAGCATCCGTCAGAGACGATGGATCTGGCGTCAGCACAACGACGATTTCTTGTGCGGCAGAATTTAGATAAAGGACATTGTCGGCGATGCCGGGCGCAGTATCGATCAGCATGACGTCGTAGATCGTGCCGAGGTCGCTGACCTGATCGAGCAGAAATTGTTTTGCATGCACTGGAAGTTTTTGAAGTTCAAAAAGCCCCGTGCCTCCCGGAATTAACGAAATCGAAGGCGTGACATGCAAGAGGATGTCTCGCATTTCAACGCTGCCATCGATCACGTCTTGAACCGAATACTTCGGCTTCATTCCGAACATGATATCGAGGTTGGCCATGCCGAGATCGCCGTCGAACATTAAAACGCGCTGACCGCGCTTTTCAAATTCGACCGCAAGGTTTGCAACCACCGTGCTTTTTCCGACTCCGCCTTTGCCTGACGTTACAGAAATTACTCGCGTCGAACGCCCGGTCATGTCTGAAGAAAATGTCTTGGTACCTAAATTTGCGTAACTAAAACTCATATGACGACTCCACTATGCTGCGCCGGTTAAGGCGCAAATTTCTGCACCTTACGGTGCACTTCGCTTCAGGCTGCTAAGTTTAAATAAAAGATCCAGTACTCTCTCTTTGGTCGCGACTTCGAAATCTTCCGGAACGCGAGGGCCGATTCCGAAAGAGTGAAGCGGAAGACCAGAAAGAAGCTGAACGGTTGCGATGACTCCGTGTTGAACGCTCATGTCGAGCGCCGTGAACACGAGATCTGTTGGCTGAACGATGCGGAAGCGGCGAACCGCTTCGAGAGCATCTTGTTCTTTCAATGCCGAAGAAAGGCAGAGATGAACTTGTGGAGTTTCCATAGTCGGCATGAGGCTCCGCAGACGTTGAATTTCATCGACGGCTGTCAGCGCCATTCCCGGACTGTCGACGAGAATGTGATCGACGTTCTGAAGTTGTGGCTCGAGCCACGCCCAGTCAGCCTTGTCGCGAACCACGGCGAATGGAACGTTCAAGATCTGACAGTAAATTTTCAGCTGGTCGACAGAACCAACTTTTGTAGTGTCGGTCGATACGACTGCGATTCGTTTTTTATCGCGAATCACGAGTTGCGCTGCAGTCTTCACGAGTTGCGATGTTTTGCCGCCGCCCATGGGACCAACAAACACATGAGTTTTGCCTGCAAGTGGTCGCGCGCAGATCGAAATGTTCTGCAAGAACCACTTGGCAATCCAAGCTTCAACGATTGAAGGTTTCTTTGCGTTGATCGGATCGATCTCTTGCGCCGCTCGCGAAAGAATCTGAGCCGCGAGTTCAGCGTTGATGCCGGTTTCCACAAGCTTTTGAAAGCTGCGGCTGAAATCGTAAGAGAGTCCGAACTCGGCACCGGGATGCGAAGATCCCTGAAACGATTGCGGGACTTTTTGGAATCCTTCGAGAAGCGACTGCAGGCGTTGAATTTCCCCACGAAGCGAATCGATTTCTTGAGTGGCCGCTGCCGTCTTCACTGCCGTCGTTTGCGGTGCTGGAATTTTCGTTTCAACGGGACGACCAGCTTCCCACGCTTCGCGCGCGAGACTGCGAATTCGATTGCGAACTTCGGTCGGAGCTTTGTTCACAGGTTTATTTTCGCGAACCGTTTCGAGTCCACCCGAGTTTTGAGCACGCGCGGGAGCTGGGCGCTGCGGCGCTTGTGCTGCCTGGCGCTGAGCCACCGGTGCTGCGTAACGAGAAGGGTCCGCTTGACGGGATTGCGACGCCGAGGCCGCAGGTGCACGTCGCGCATAAACTTGAGAACGTTCAACTGGAGCTTCATCATGAATGTCGATGTAGCTCACGCTTGTGATCGGACGCGGCCGCATTGTCTGCGCTTGCTCGCGGCGGACAGCCGCTTGCGCATCTTGTTTTTGTGTGTGAATTCGTCGATCGACCATCTTGTCGATCATACGTTTCTGTGAAGACGCACCCGATACACGGAATCGCTCGCGATCGTCTTCATTCAGACGAGATTCGACGAAACGTTTTTTCTGAAGCGTTGATTCAGATACTGCCGCTGTAATTTCATATGAAGATTCGCCGGCAAGGCCGAACGATCTTTTGTTTTCACGTGCCCCAAGGATGACGGCATCAGGACCGAGTTCGGCCTTCACCATCTTCAGAGCGTCTTTCATTGTCTTGGCTTCGAATTTCTTAACCCGCATGGGCGATCTCCACCGTAGCTACGGAGCGAACGTTTACGTCTGAGGAAATTTCGTTGTGCGAAAGCACGACGAGCTGAGGAATAAATCGAGTTGTCAGTTTTGCGATATGACGGCGAGCTGTTGGGCTGACCAACAAAATCGGCTGTCCTGCAATTTCAGGATATCGCTCGATCGTACTCGCAATACCTTCGATCATGTCATGGGCCGCGCGTGGATCCATAACCAACTGAATGCCTTGATCCGTTTGCAGAAGCGAATTCGAGACGAGTTCTTCAAGTTTAGGATCGAGATTCATCACGTTGACGCGAGAAGTTTCATCTTTGTATTTCGACGAAATTCCACGAGCGAGCGCCTTGCGTACGCCTTCAGTGAGAACATCTGTGTCTTTTGTGCGTCCCGCTTCATCCGCAAGCGTTTCGAAAATCGTCAGAAGATCGCGAATCGAAACCTGTTCTCTCAAGAGATTCTGCAGAACGCGCACGACCGCGCCGGCCGAAAGCGGATCCGGGATAAGGTCTTCGACAACTTTTGGATATGACTTTTTGAGATTCTCGATGAGGCTTGCGACTTCTTGGCGACCGAGAAGCTCGTGTGCATGCGTTCGAACAATCTCTGTGATGTGCGTTGCCATGACCGTTGGTAAATCGACAACTGTGTAACCAGCCAGTTCAGCTTCTTCGCGCGATGACTTTCCGATCCAGAGCGCATCGAGACCGAATGCAGGTTCACGGGTCGCGATCCCCTCGACTTTATTAGTGATGTGACCTGGGTCCATCGCGAGCAAGTATTCAGGACGCAGAACGCCGCCGCCAACTTTATTACCCTTGATAAGCAGACGGTACTCGCCCGGCTCAAGCTGCAAGTTGTCGCGGATATGAATGCTTGGAACGATAATGCCCATATCGAGTGCGAATTGTTTTCGAATTGAAACGATGCGCTCGAGAAGATCGCCCGACTGTTGGCTTTCGACGATGTTAATTAAGCCATAACCAACTTCGAGTTCGACCATGTCGAGCGGAAGAAGAGTTTCGACTTTTTCTTTTTCTGGCTTTGCTGCCGCAGTGTCGGCTTTCTTCTTTGTTTCGATGACTTCTTCCTTCTGGAAACGATCAACCATCCAACCGATTCCTACGAAACTCGCTGCTAAGACGAAGAAAGGGATTCCCGGAAGCCCTGGTATCATTCCGAGGAAAGCGATGACGCCGCCGCCGATGTACATCGCCCGTGGATTCAAGAAGAGCTGACCGATCACTTCGTTACCGAGATCTTTTTCACTGCCTGTTCGAGTGACGATGATACCGGCCGCAGTCGAGATGATCAGAGCTGGAATCTGCGTGACGAGACCGTCACCGATTGTGAGTTTTGTATACGTCTGAAGCGCGTTGGAAATGTCGAGACCATGCTGTAGCAGTCCAATCAGAAGGCCGCCGATGATATTCACGGCCATGATCAAGATACCGGCAATAGCATCTCCACGAACGAACTTCGAGGCACCGTCCATGGCTCCATAGAAATCTGCTTCGCCTTCGATTTCGCGCCGACGTTTGCGAGCTTGTTCTTCGTTGATCAAACCTGCGTTGAGGTCCGCATCGATCGACATCTGTTTACCAGGCATCGCATCCAAGGTGAATCTTGCTGCGACTTCCGCAACGCGGCCAGAACCCTTTGTGATAACGACGAAGTTGATGACAATCAAAATCAAGAAGACGATGAAGCCAATGATGTAGTTATCGCCGACAACGAAGCTTCCGAAGGCGTGGACGACAGCACCCGCTGAAGCTTCGCCGTTATGACCTTCGCTCAAGATTAATCGAGTTGTCGCAACGTTCAGCGACAAACGAAACAACGTCGTCAAGAGCAGCAAGCTTGGGAAAACCGAGAAATCGAGTGCTTTTTTAGCGTACAGCGCTACGAGCAGAATCAAGATCGAACTTGCGAGAGAAAGCGTCAGCGCCAAGTCGAGTAATACGGCCGGAAGCGGAATGATCATGACGGCGAGAACCGAAAGAATCGCGATCGCAATCAGCAGATCGACATTCTTCGCGTACTTCTCGAAGCGTTTTAGGAATTGAAATACTGCTTCCATTTAGGCGCCCCGTCCATTTTTCTTCTTGAGTCGATAAACGTAAGAGAGAACTTGTGCGACTGCTGTGAAGAGCTCGCGTGGAACCGAGTGACCGATTTTTAAGGTTTTGAACATGGCGCGGGCGAGCGGCTTGTTCTCCATGATGGGAACGCCGTTCTCTCGAGCGATTTCTTTGATTTTTTCTGCGATGTGCCCGCTGCCCTTAGCTATCAAACGAGGCGAAGCCATCGTTTCCGGATCGTACATAAGTGCGCAGGCAATGTGTGTTGGGTTCGTGACGATGACATCCGCTTTCGGGATATCCTTCATCATGCGCTTGTTCGCCATCTCACGCTGGATGCGACGAATGCGCGCTTTGATCATCGGGTCGCCTTCACGCGACTTGTGTTCTTCTTTGATCTCTTGCTTCGACATGCGCATCTGTTTTTCGAGGTCATAGCGCTGGAAGAAATAGTCAGCACCTGCGATGACGGCCATGAAGATACCGAGACCTGCGAGAAGCTTTACGGTCAGCATCCCCGTGTAACTCATGATTTGTTCGATCGAGAGCGCCGAAAGTCGCGGCAATACTTGAAGCTCGTCTTTGACGAGCCAATAAACGGTCGCGATTACGAAAATCAGTTTGATCAGCGCTTTGAGGCCTTCGACAACTGACTTCAAACTTGCGATGCGCTTGAGTCCGCTGAGGGGATTGATTTTTTCGAGATTAAAGTCGAGCGCCTCTTCGTTGTACAAAAGACCTACTTGCACGACGGTCGAGATAATCGACAACAGCAAGAGCATCCCAACGATCGGTCCACCCAGGAAAATCATTTTCTTAGCGGCAAATAATACGACCGGACCGAATTCGTTCGTACGAATCGCGTTCACAAGGTTTGGGCCGAGTGTGTAAGTAAGCAGTTCAGATACCTGTTGTAGGGAGAAGCGGCCAAGGGCCCACAAAAGTGTCGCCGACCCGAGTAGAGCCAGGACGCTTGCAAGCTCGCGCGTCTGCGCGACTTGCCCTCGTTTTCGGAAGTCATCGCGACGCTGTTGCGTTGCCTCTTCCGTTTTTTCCTGATCGTCCGACATTCACTACCCGTCCTGGGTGGTTAACTTCGAAGTCGACACATCCTGTGTCGGCTTCACTCTCACTAGCGCCGCGCTTGTTACAGCGAACGCATAAGGCGGAACAACATGTCCGTATAACTGGCCATGTCTCGGTCGAGGATAACCATCAGCGCCGGAAGAGTGACGACCATAACCATCAGTCCAGCCATGATATTGACTGGAAGTGATGTCACGAGAACGTTAATCGATGGCACTGCTCGTCCGATGATTCCCATTGCGACGTTCAAGAAGAAGATAACAACCATTACTGGCGCCGCCATCTTCAAACCCGAAATAGTCACTGCTTGAATCATCTCTCCTCCGCCCTTCTCACTACTGAAAAGAGCAAGATCAATGCCCGAGGGTGAGATCGGAATAATCGTGAAACTCTCGACCATCGCCGAGAGAAATGTATGATGTGCGTTGAGTCCGAGGAACAAAAGCGTCAAAAGCACGACGTAGAATTTTTCTATCACGGGCTGTGAAGTTCCAGTCGACGGACTAAAGACTGTCGCACTCGCCAAGCCCATCGAAACTGCAATCAGGTGACCGCCAACTTCGACACCGTAAAAAAGCAGTCGACTGATAAATCCTAAGAGAAGACCAATGAGTGTTTCTTTGAGCGCTAGCCAAAACAGCGCAGTGTCATACGTTTGCCCTTCAAGTCCCGTTCGTGGAATCACCTGAAAAACACAGAACGTGATAGCTACGGCAAAAAGAATTTTCACGTGATTGGGAACCGAGATTTGCGAGAAAACCGGCCACGTCATCAAGAATGACGAAACTCTTAAGAGCGCGAGGCCGAACACCATGATCTCGACTTCATTAATTTGAAATGGAGCCATGCTTGTGGTGCCTCTTATTCTCGAACGAAGATCGCCATGTTTTCAAAAAGGCCGATCGTATACTGCGACATGACGTCAATCATCCACGGCCCCGCGATGACCAAGACAATTCCGATGATGATCATCTTCGGAACGAAGGTCAGCGTGGCTTCGTTGATCTGAGTGATGGCTTGGAAAATACTGACGACGAGACCCACGATAAGTGCTGCACCCAACATGGGAGCAGCAACCATCGCTGTAGTCTTCAGGGCATCCTGTCCAAGTCGCATGACAAGTTCTTCAGTCACGATATCTCCTCGTCCCTATTCTCAGCCGAAACTTTTGACCATCGAACCGATAAGCAAAGTCCAACCGTCGACCAAGACAAAAAGCATGATCTTAAACGGAAGTGAAATGACAACTGGCGGAAGCATCATCATACCCATCGCCATAAGGACACTCGCGATGACCATATCGATTACTAGGAACGGAAGATAAATTATAAATCCAATTTGGAAAGCCGTTTTCAACTCTGAAATAATGAATGCCGGAACCAAAACAGTCGTCGGAACATCCTGACGAGTTTTCGGAGTTCCCATTTTCGAGAGCTTAACAAAAAGCCCGAGATCCGAGTCGCGTGTTTGGCTGAACATAAATCGGCGCAAGGGAACTAGCGCGGCATCCATCGCCTGTTCTTGGTTAATCTTATTACCCAAGAAAGGTTGAAGCGCGTTCGTATTCACTTCGTCGAATGCCGGTCGCATCACAAAGAAAGTCAGGAACAAGGCGAGACCGACTAACAATTGGTTCGGCGGCATCTGTTGCGTGCCCAAGGCTTGACGCAAAAACGAAAGGACGATGATGAATCGAGAAAATCCCGTCATCATGATGAGAATCGCAGGAGCAAGAGTCAGCACCGTCATCATCAAAATGATCTTTACGGTGTTTACAACTTCCGTCGGATTCG
>JAYSYF010000238.1:0-4022 GCA_043716655.1 Bdellovibrionales bacterium
GGGGATGACCCAGCGGCCTTCGCGAGTCGTAACAAATCGTTCCTGAACGACAGGTTCCATCTCGTGTGCCTTCACGAGGCGATCGAGCGTGTTGTGCAACATCTTGGTGTGATTCGTTCGCTCGCGATAAAGGTGGTTCAGCGCTTCGCTCGCGTCGGGACGAATTTCTCCGCTTGGAGTCATCACTTGATCGATCGCTGAAAGCGGCGCCTCGGCTTTCATTAATTTCGTCTTTAAGAATTGAACCCAAGGCTCACTCGGGCCTTGGCCGAAGGGTCGCAAAACCTCGACAAGCGCAACAACCTCGATACAGAAACGTCGCACGTCGCGCAGCTCGACGGTTTGCAAGACGGCGTCCCGCTTAAGGCGCGAATGCCAAGTCGAGTAGAGGTCGAGACTTTCCGCAAACGGGCGTTCGCCCATCGAAAGAACAGCTCGGCCATCGTCAATCTGAGCAAACGACTGCGTTGCCTCATCAGCAGAACCAAGCGGTTTCAAATCGCGCAACAGTGCACGCCCGGGTTCGCTGGTCGCAAGCAATTCGAGGCGCGCGATGATTTCTTGCCAATCTATCGCGACCCCAAAGCTTTGCTGTCGGTTTGCTATTTTTAAAGTCTCGGACGTCTGGTCTGCCACTGCTGACATTCTTAACAGAGAAGCAGAGCTGATCTCAAGACCGTCGTTTCCGAATTACTGATCCGAACACGATCAGAGCGCTTAAAAGCGCCATCAGCCATGGCGTATAGCCGGCAATCTTCGAATATATAACGACCGGAGGGTTTTTCTTGAAGGGAATACTATAGAAGCCAATCCACTCGGCGTCGATCGGCGATTGCTCGAGCACAGTGCCGTCAGCCAGCGAAACCGTTGTAATGCCGGTATTTGTTGAACGCAGTAAGGGCCGGCGATTTTCGACTCCGCGTGCGATCGTCATGATCATGTGTTGATAGGGCTCAAAAGTTCGCCCGAACCACGAATCGTTTGTAACGTTCGAAAAAATTTCGGCACCTTGTCGCGCAGTCGAAGCCGAAAAAGTCGGGTAAAGACTTTCGAGACAAACCTGGGGTCCCAATTTGAAAGCGCCCAGGTCCATGACCGTCGGTCCGTCGCCCTGACCGAAGCTTCCTAAGCCCGGAAAAAGCCATTTCATATACGGTATAATATCTGAGAATGGAAACTTTTCGCCGAACGGAATCAAAATCGATTTTCGGTAGGGAGCCGTCAGCAGCCGGCCTTCTCCTGATATTGCAAAAAAACCGTTGAACGTCAGTCGCTTGTCGCGCTCGTAAGAATAAGCGCCGGTTAATATCGTCTTTTTCTGAATCATCGCGAACTGCTGAAGTGAAATCCAATTCGGTTCGTGTTGAAAAACCTGATCGAGATAATCTGGAAACGCCGTTTCGGGCCACAAAACATGTGTAGCTTCAGGATGTTCTCCGAAACCCTTCGCAGTGAGCTTCAAATATTTCTCGATGATCGGAATTGCGAAATCTTTCTTCTTCTCGACGATCAGCTTCTCGTAGTTGCCGATGTTTCCTTGTGCGATGAGTAGCTTCAGTTCTTGCGTGTCCTGGGTCCATGGAGTTGCACGGCCAAGACCGAGTAGGTTCACGGCAAGAAAAAGTGCGATTCCAGCCGCGACCCATCGGAGGCTCGGCCGCACTCGTGTCCAAAAACTGTTGCCGTCGACCGCGAATTTGATCCAACCGATGGCGAAAAGTGCGTTCGCGGCGAGTGACACGAGATTGAGGCCCTCGAAACCGATAACATCCGAGAATTGTGCCCCGGGGAAGTCGGCCCATAGCCACGTATAGCCCAAATGCCATGGAAAAATGGAGGGCCACAGATACTCGATAAGTGCGAAAAGCGTGAAGCTTAACGACACAAACGTGATGGCGGAAAGTTCGACTCCGCGACGTTCGAGCTTTTTGTAAATGTAGAGCGCGAGGGCTCCGGCGAGCCCGTAATAAATATGTGCAAGCGCGCAGAAGGCCGCCAGTACTAGGATTCCTCCAGCCATTGGAAAATGCCCGAACTCGATCGCCGTGATCGCGATCCAATGAAATCCGATCGCATTCAGAATAAATTGCGCGAGCCAACCGAGAAAAAAGCCGTGCAGACAAAGTTTTCTCAGCGCTTTCCGATCGTCCGAGAGCGGCCGTTTCGCGAGGGTAAACCAAGCGACCGCGAGGGGAGCAATTCCGAATAACATCGCCCACGGAGGGAACGGAATATAGCTTGTGCCTATTAAAAGGCCTGTTAGGATCGGGAAGACGATTAACGGAAGCGTTGCTGATTTAGAAAATGTTCTCACTGGCAACACTCTATCAAGCATGTGCTCAAGGATGAAGCTGCATGATACAAACAGAACCGAATTTTAATCGAAGCCAGACTGGCGCGCCATCTGCGCCGATGACGCGAACGCGTTGCCCCGGTTGTCAGAAACTTTTTGCGGTTGAAACCGAGACCCTGACGGCGATGTCCCGAGCCGGAGTTGTTCGAGCCGAATTTACGTGCACAGGAGAACTTTGCCACGGGGCTTTTGCCATTCAATTGCCGCTGCCGGATGGACTTTCAGAAATGGCCGTCATTCCCGCAATGCAAATCGAACGCATTTATCAAGAGCCTGCTCAAGAGCCCGTTCTAAACAAGATGCCGAACTTTATTGAAGGCGCAGAAGAACAAGCGGCTTTGAAAGCCTTGAACGCTAAAATCGCGGTCGGCGAGCGTGAGTGCCCAAGATGCGGCGCTTCGAACGTTGCCACATCAAGCGATTGCGCCCGATGCGGTATCGTCTTCGAGCGAATTCACGACGAACGAATTGACGAAGAAATCGCACTTGGCGGCAATCGAGAATTGTCGGCGATGTGGGATAAGATTCTTGAGGATTACGACGATCGCATCCGACATGATAAATTCTTGAACGCTTGTCGCGATGGCAATGCTCTCAATTATTCTTCTAAAAAATATTCGCAGATTTTGGTCGCGGCACCGCAAGACGACATCGCGCGCGCGATGCGAAACCGCATCGTCGCGATGATATCGGTTCGTGCAGAAAGTTCGCGGCTGCCGATCCGTCTGGGTTTTCGAATTCCAAAAATCAATTCGATGGCACTGTTCGGCGGATCCGTTTTGTTTTTCTGGGGATTGGCGATGCCACAGCTGAAAAATATAATGGAGATCGGCCTTTCGCTAGTGCTGCTAGCGATCGGCGTTCGTATCGCACTTCGAGCGCGAATTTAAAATGAGCGATTATCTTATTGCGCGGCTTCACAACCCGCAGCACCGGCTCTGACTCAGCCGTCGCAGCCACCGCGTGGGGCTGCGGCTGCGGCTGCGACGGCAAGACCAGCAGACTTTGGAGCGCGCCCAGGAAATTGGCTAGGCCTTGTCGGTGTTCTCTGTTTCGTCTTGGCCGCCGCGTTCATTATCAAACTTTCGATCGAGACCGGGTGGTTAACTCCGGCCCGTCAAATTGGCATCGCCGTGCTATTCGGATTTACCCTGATAGCAGTAGGTTTTCGATTGATGAAATCGGATCGCGAATACGCGAGCTTGTTGCCAGCAGCGGGAATCATCGTTCTGTATCTCAGTGCTTTTGCGGGTCATCGACTTTATCAGCTCGTCAACGTCGAACTCGCTCTCGCGTCGGTTGCGATTGTGTCGGGACTTTGTGTATGGCTTTACACCGAAATCAAACACGACATTTATGCAGTGACAGCAGCCGTCGGAACTTATCTCGCGCCTCCAATCTTAGATTTTCCAACAAGCGGCGACTTTACCATCCACTATTTTCTGTTGGCCTCGTTGGCGTTCGCGACAATCTCGATCTGGGTTCAATCTCGCACTTTAACACTCGTTGCGGCTTACCTCGCGATCATCATGACTGCGATCCTCGGATTCGACTCGCCGCCAAGACACGAAACGATTGCTTACACATTGCTGATGCATTTCCTGATTTTCGTATCGGGCACTTATCTTTATTCCCGACACTCAAAAAAGGGACTTACGACAAACGAAGC
>JAYSYF010000239.1:0-4017 GCA_043716655.1 Bdellovibrionales bacterium
AAACCGATAACCACGTTCGCTCGCGACGTTTCCGCGCGGCTCCTTGCGTTTGATCACTTTCCCCTTCTCATCAAAAACCATGATTTCGCGATACTTCCAAACCACGCTTCCATCATAGCCTTCCGAGCATCGAAGGCTCATCGCGACGTCGCCCAGCGGGCCACGCGGATCTTTCGTACGATATGCAGGATACCCATCTTCACCGAAGAAGTTCGTCATTTCGAATTCAACCACTTCGAAGCCCGTCAGCGGCTTCACGCGAGCTTGGCCACTACCAAGCGACGGCCGGGTCAATAAGGTGAAATAAAGCGTGGTCAATACAATTGTCCTCAAATAGCGCATCGGCACCTCCGCTTCAGAATAACACGATCATCGCCTCACTCGATGAGACAATCGACACACTCGATTTTCATCGAGGGCGTAATTAAGTTATAACTGTATTTGTTGCCCAAAATTCTTCAAGGAGACCTCATGAACACGCCCATAAACATCGGAATATCGGAAGCGGATAGAAAAGAACTAGCGCAAGGCTTGTCTCGCCTACTGGCAGACACGTACACGCTTTATCTAAAGACCCACAATTACCATTGGAACGTGACGGGTCCCCAGTTTCAAACTCTGCATTTGATGTTCGAAACTCAATATACCGAGCTCGCTCTAGCTGTGGATCTAATTGCGGAACGAATTCGTGCACTCGGAGTCCACGCGCCCGGAACCTACGCACAGTATGTGAAGTTGTCTTCAATCAAAGAGGAAGACACTATCCCCGCAGCCAACGACATGATTCGAAATCTGTTGCAGGCACAGGAAGCCGTCATTCGTACGGCCCGTTCGATCTATCCACTTGCCGAAAAAGCGAGCGATGAGACAACTGCGGATGTACTCACCCAACGTCTGCAGATCCACGAAAAAACCGCGTGGATGCTTCGCAGTATGATTGAAGGGTAGCTTCCGTACTTACAGCTTTGGGATGGCGAGGCGTTTGCCGACCCAGAGCGTGGATTGGTTTTTTAGGCGATTGAAAGTCGCCAGTTCGCGAACTGACACGCTGTATTTGCGAGCGATTACCGCGAGGTTTTCACCGCGTCTTACAACGTGGAAGTCTTTCTTCGAGACACGAGCTTTTTGATTTCTCGAAATTTGCGAGAGCCCTGCGACATCCGCCTTCTTAGCGGATTTTGCGTCGGTCAACTGACGCGATCGTGCCGCAGTTTTTGTGGTCGGCACTTGGCTGTTTTTATCTGCTGTCTCGTTGGTCGGCACGCGATCGCGATCACGCTTCATACGTGTCTCGATCTGCGAAGATTTGCTTGGGCCCAATGTCGCAACGTCTTCGCTCGGAACACGCAGGCGCTTACCTACTGAAAGAAGCGAACGCTGCGACAGACGATTCAACTGAAGAATTTTTGTCTGGCTGATATTGAACTTCTTCGCGATCGAAGAAACTGTATCGCCGCGACGAACGCGGTAATACGAATAATCGTCTTCCGCGACGTAACGCATTTGCGTGTTCGCCGCTGCCGAACCGGCCGCTGCCAACGCTTTGGCTTCGAAACCTCGTGGTACACGAATGACGAGCTTGTCCGAATTCTTCGGCATTGGTGCGACGCCGCGCTTGTACATCGGGTTGAGATCGCGAAGGTCGTCGTACTCAAGTCCGACTTCGCTTGCGAGCTTACGAATGTCCATCGGAGTTGAATAAGTGACCGTAGCGAAATCGAGAGCAGGCATATACTCGATATCGGTGAATCCATACTTCTCTGGCTCTTTCGCAATCAAGCGAGCTGCCAAAAATTTCGGAACGTAGTTAACAGTCTCTTGCGGCAATTTGTTTTCGCGAGCGAGCTGCCAGAAATCTCTGGTTTTGTGTCGCATGACCAAACTCTTCACGCGGTTTTCGCCGACGTTGTAAGAAGCGATAGCTAAGTACCAAGCTCCGAACAAGTTGTAGAGACCTTTGAAATAATCTGCTGCAGCGACCGTCGAGCGTTCGAAATCGCGGCGTTCGTCGACGAACGAATCGATTCGCATGTGATATTGTTTGCCCGTTCCTTTAATGAACTGCCAATAACCGACAGCGCTTGCCGAACTGTGAGCCGTCGACGAGAAGCCCGACTCAATCAACGCGATGTAAATCAGATCTTCTGGCAATCCTTCACGACGAAGAATTGCTTTCATAATTGGCGAATAACGAGTGCTTCGCGAAAGGTAACGTTCCATGTGACCGCGGCCCGGCCCCTGAAAATAATCGATCCACTTCAAAACGAGTCGATTTACTTCCAATGGGATACCAAGCAAATCGGCACCGCTATCCGAGAGATCGTTCGGTGCGGCCGCCGCTGAACCAGCGACACCAGAACTCGATGTACCCGCCGCTGCCGCGCCTTCGATACGAACGCCGCTCGAAGCACAACTCGAGAGCACAAGCATTGCCGCCACGAGGAGAGCCGCTGTTCCGGCAGTTGATCTTGTCCACACGCTCGCGCGAGTGGCCTCGAGTATCATTTCAGGCGGCTTTATTTGTGTCTTCATTCGTTCTTTTACCGTAACGGCAGGGCTCTTCCTTCGCAATCAAAAGAGCGGCGTCACTTGGCTTGGGTCGCGTGAACAACGAGATTATTCCGCCTTGAGCAGGACCATGGTCTGGTCACAAAAAAATCACAGGTTCTGAACCACCATAAAAACGGTGAAAACCGCTACCAGAGCGGTTCTTTGGAATGGAGGCTGCCACCTTCGACGATCTGATATATCATCTGATTTCGCAAAATCGCCTTCACATAGAACGATGTTTCAGCAAACGGAAACTCATCGATCCAGAGTTCATTTTCAGGCGACGACGAGCGTGTCGCTTCCATGCCCTTCAAAGATGCACGCGCCTTCATCCAGCGATCGACGCGCGTCGGGCCGGCGTTGTAGGCGGCCAAAGCAAGTGGCACGTGACCTTTGAAAACCACTAGCATCTTCGCGATGTAGTGTGTGCCCATCGTTATGTTTCGACCAGGTTCGAACATATCCTCTGGCAACGTCAATTTTCCCAGCTTTAAGTCGTCAGCGATCTCGCGTGCGGTCGGAGGAATCATTTGCATGAGGCCCAAAGCATTCGAGCTCGAAACGGCCCGTTTGTTGTAACCACTTTCTTGCTTCGTTAGACTTCGCACCAATATCGAATCGATGTTTTTCTTCTTCGCTGCAGCTTCGAACAACTCTCTATATTCGCTTGGCCACACGACACCCATCAGCTCGGGCCGACGAAGTTCAAACTTCGCATCCCATGCCTCGTTCGCAAGCCGTGAAGCAGTTAGATAGTCTTTTGCCGCGGCCCAGAGGCGTGCCCTTACCGCTTTCGCATCAGGAGTTACCGGCGATGGCAGAAGTGCAACTTCGGATTGTGCTTCGTCGAACCATCCAGCAGAAAGCAGAATAAGTGCGCGATCGAAACCCATTTTTTCTTCTTGGGTTCCCCATATCTTGTTTTCAACCTTCGGATCCGGCTTCGGCACTTCTTTGTTCCAATCGAGCTTTCCACCAGCCGTTTCGAGGCGAGCGCGTAGACCGTAGTAGCTAAAGGGAAATCGACGTGCGAGTTCTTCGCCTTCGATTTTTGCACGCTCACTTTTGGTTTTTTCGAGACTGCGCCATAGCCAATACCGCGCTTGAAGTTCAAGCGTGTCAGTTGACGGAGTCACCACAAGTTTTTCAAATATGGTCGTCGATCGTCCATAATCTTGCAGGCGAAACGCGAGCAAACCCACACGCAGTGCCGCCGTACGTGACGAAGCAGTTCCTGCGTGTTTTTCCATGAGTTCTTCGCCCAGCGACTTCACTGTTTTGAAATCGTCGATGGCGTATGCAGCATCTAGTGCAAGTTCGAGAGTTTTTGTTGAACGCCCCGGATTTTGTTTTTCACTCGCGGCTTTTCCCAGCCGAGCGGACTCGGCCCAGAGTCCACGATTGAAAAGTACGCGAGCCCATTCAGCGACGCGCTCGGGATCGCCTTTTTCCATAGCGCGAAGAAGC
>JAYSYF010000240.1:0-3982 GCA_043716655.1 Bdellovibrionales bacterium
GGCGTACGGAAGAAAATTGAAGCGGAGCTCACGCGGCTCGCATGGCCCGGCCAACGATTCACAATCGATGACAACGGACTAACTCTGACTGGCGGAACCGACAGTGCCGGCATCAGCGCTGAACAGCGATTGTCGGTGACGACGCTTGGTGTGCAATTGGAAACGTCTTCGGGTCTGACTGAACTCGAACCCATGATTCGGACTCAGATCGTCATCGCCGAAGTTCGTCGCAGTCGCGTGAGGTCGCTCGGTGTGAAGTGGCCAGGAGTCTCGCAGGCCGCGCTCCTGCCTTCTTTGCGAATACCGACGGCAGAACTGCTCGTCGATCTCCAGGCCATGGAGCAAGAGGGCGAAGGACGTATCTTGGCTATGCCCACTTTGCTGTGTCGCTCTGGCGGTGAAGCAAAGTTTTATGCCGGAGGCGAAGTTCCAATTAAATTGACGTCGCTGCGCACAGCTCAAGTCGAATGGAAAAAATACGGCATTCAACTTCACGTTCAACCGAAAGCGGACCGGATGAAACGAATGAAATTTCAGTTGAGTACTGAAATTTCGACTCTCGACGAAGCCACTGCCGTCGGCGAAATCAAAGGGATGTTAGTCAATCGCATCGAGACGCAGTTCAACCTCAATGGACCGCAAACGATCGTACTTAGTGGATTGCTGAAACGCGAAGAGGGAAACTCTTCGAATGGACTTCCTTTCCTAAAGTCGATCCCGATTTTAGGAAGCCTCTTTTCGAGCGATAACTTCAGAAAAGATCTGACTGAGCTGATAATCTTTGTGTCTCCTGAAGTCGTGGTGCCCGATGGGAGAAATGCGGATGACTAACGTCACTCTGATCGATCCGACGATGGCCGCACACGCGGCGCGCGTATTAAACGCCATTCAGGAAATCCCATCGATGAAACACATGCCGGTTCTTGATCGTGTCAGTCGTGAAACCGACGTGGCGCTCGACAAGTGTTTCAGTCTTTCAACAAAAGAGCTCGACGCGATTCTTGTGAAGCGCATTCACAACGAACTTTTTGGCTTCGGCCTGATGGAAGACCTCACCCCCGACGAGGACATTACAGAAATTCTTTTGCTCGGGCCCGAGCAGGTTTGGGTTGAACGCTCGGGACGACTCGTGCGCCACGACGATCGTTTTCTTGATAAAATGACTTACCGAAACTTCGTCGCCAGACTTTCTCGAGAGGCGAAAACCAATACAGACGAAAACTCGCCCTTCGCAAATGGTCGCTGGCGCGGGTTTCGTGTTCACATCGTTTCCGAACCGGTGATCCAGGGTTTACCTCACGTCTCGCTTCGACGTATTCGTGCGAGCCCTTGGACGCTCCAGGATTTAAGTGATCGCGACTTTTCAGATTCGTTTGGTATTCAGTGTCTACTTCGTTTAATCACCGACAAAAAAAACGTATTGATCGTCGGGCCAACGGGATCCGGAAAGACGTCGGTCATGGCCGCTTGTCTCCGCGAAGTCGATGCTTGCGAGCGCGTGTTGCTCTTAGAAGACACAGACGAACTGCCGCTGCCCAACGAAGTGAGCGTCAAACTGTTAGCAAAGCCATCACGCAGCGATGCGGATCGTGCGTTCTGCCTCGGTGATTTACTGAAACAATCGCTACGAATGCGGCCAGATCGCATTGTGATGGGAGAAGTCCGAGGCGAAGAAGCAAAAGATCTTCTGATGGCTTTTGCGACGGGACACAAAGGTTGTTGGGGAACCTTGCACGCGTCGAATCCGCGCGAGGCGCTTCTCAGGCTCGAGATGCTGGTGCAGATGGGGGCGCCGCAATGGACGGATTCGACGGTTCGCGCGCTGATTCATGCGAGCATCGATGCGATTGTCGTTGTCGGCAAAGACACAAATGGAGTGAGGCGGCTTGATTCAATTCATCAAGTCGCCTCTCTCGAAGACATAGGTTTTTGTTTTAGCGCTGTTTACAAGCGCGCCGGATGAAAACCGGCGCACGTTTTAGGCGCGAACGTCGACGAAGCTGCCGCGCGGATGAAGTCCCTCTGGCTGAGGGGCTACTTCGTCTGCTGGTCCTGTGCTGATCGTCGGCATGATACTAATATTCGGCATGTTGAAGCCTGCCGGAACGGACTCGCGGCCCGGTGCAAGTGGCCCGATGTTCATTTCTTTTTCGGTGACGCTCTCGACAGTTTGATCAACGGCCGACTTCATGTTGCCCTTGAAAAATTTGTCGGAAAGCTCACGCACTGTAGCTGCGTTCTGCATATCCTTGGTTCTCCAATCGAGTTGTTCTGCACTTAGTTTTGCGGCGCGACTCGCCGTTTGTCCGATCTTTGCGTCTCGTAACGCCGAAGCGCCTTCCGCTCGACCGAATGCAGGGGTCCCGGGCCGTACTGGACCAGACTCCTTTAAATCCACCGACGCTACTCGGGATGAACTGGGAAGAATCCCACTTATTTTTTCCACGCTGACCTCCTGTCATGCTGCGAGCAAGATTACCCACGTATGTTCCTTTCGGCTCATTCCGAGACAGTAACGAGTCGAGTCCCGAGTTCTGGCCGAAGGTCTTTGCCACGCGTTTCGCAGGCAAGTTCGAGCGCCCTTGCTGCTAAAGTAGAAATGTATCCTGACAAATAATGGAGCCAAACTCTTATGATGCGTAAGTTTCTCTCGCTGCTCGTCGTTTCCACTTCTCTTGCGTGTTTCTCATTCGATGCATTGGCCTTTGAAAAAACAGTCATGTATTCGTGCGGAACGCGCGCAGCCGGTGGTTCGTTTTATTCAGATGCGGGCACAGTTCGATGTGAAGACGGACCGGGCGGCGACAAGACAACAATCGGCGCCAACGACGCTCAGATCTTCTGCATGTACAGCGCAACTTGTACGGCAGTAACTCCTGACGTGCGGAAAGCTGTCCTCGCGCTCCACAACGAACGCGCATTTAAAAAACTGGAAGACTGGCAAGATCTTACGGACGATCAAATGAATCAGACTGTCATCACAGCGATTCAGAATCGGATTCTTCCTCAGATCTGGACGGAAACGTCAGTACAGTGCATGGGAACAAAGTTTGCGGACGGTAAACCGAATTGCCCAGGAGTTAACGACTGCATTAACAATCGTCGCAAACACTCGGCTCTCTTCATGGTGAAGAACTATGACAAAATGGTTCCGGTCGCGACAGACTCGCAAGGATTCAAACTTCGCAAGGTAGGACCGAACGCTCCAACGGGAGTTGCGAAGTGAAGTTCCTCATCGTACTTTGCGCACTCTATTTAATCATCGCCTCGATCGCCGGTGCTTCCGGCATCTTCACGCTGCGTGGAAAACTAAAAGGTTTCACCGACACGACTTACACCGTCGAAACAAAAGCGATTATCTACGACATCAAGAAATCGGAATTGAGTCAGGCGCAGCTCGCCGAGCTAAAAGCCAAGAAAACAGGCCAAGAAATTGACCTGATCGTCAGCACGGAAGCCATCGAAGCCGTCCGAGACGTAAAAAAATAGAAATCTCGAAAGCAGCACTTTTGTTGACGAAAGTGAACTAGAGACAAATTGCACTTTCGTTGACGAAAGTGATCCGCCGACCTGTCAGCCATCCGTCCGCCATCCGTCTGCGGCGCTGGGACTCGGCCGCCAAAATAGCTTTAGCGACGGCGGAACTAAACCGTTGGCACCACTGGTGCTGCAATTGCGCCTTCGCCAACGCCTGGTGCTAAGCGAATTCCGAGCTCAATCAATTGATCGCGGGAAACTGTGCTTGGCGAATCGGCCATGAGATCCGTCGCCTTCGCCGTTTTTGGAAACGCGATGACGTCACGGATTGCGTCGGTGTTACACAGAATCATCACGAGCCGATCGACTCCCCACGCCATTCCAGCATGCGGCGGAGTTCCGTACGAAAGCGCGTCGATGAAGAAACCAAACTGATGTTTCGCATCTTCAGGCGTGAAGCCCAAAGCTTTGAACATCGCCGACTGAAGTTCGCTACGGTGAATTC
>JAYSYF010000025.1:0-2409 GCA_043716655.1 Bdellovibrionales bacterium
CTTCTTTGCTCATTTGCTAATCCTAGTGGCCAAGAACTTGAACCGGGAACAAGTTTCGGCCTGGCCCAGCCCAAAAAAAAGAGGAACTTCTTTCGAAGCTCCTCATCAAGCATATGCTTAATCTTTAATAAAAAAGATTAGCCGCCTGCGCGCTGGTACATATCAGCTTCTTTGTCTGCGTCTGGAGCCGAGAAACCACGGTCAGCAAACCACTGGTTGAGGTCTTTCAACCACTTTGGAACTCCAGATGGACGATCGCAAGGAATGCCGCCAGCTTCGCCAACAGTCATTACGCATTTTTCTACAACTGGCTTGCTTGGAGCGCGAACTGTGTAAGTAACAGTACGGCACTGAGTTCCAGACTCTCCGCCGTCGCATACTTCAACAGTTACAGTTTTTGCCGAAGCGGCCATTGGAGCAGCAAGCAAGATCGCAAGAGCTAGTTTTTTCATTCATTCCCCCGGGTTTGCGCGACAAGAAATTTGTCGTGCGTGTTTGGTGTGGCCGGAGAAGTAAGTCATTCTGGTAATTTAGAAAAGCCCCAGCTCATCTTTGGATTAAAATATATTTTGTACAATGTGCTCGGTGAGTCATCTCGTGTAAAACCGCCATAGGAGCCAAACAGCGGAGCTACGCAGCAAAAAACGCAACCAAATGCCGCCCCGAGTCGCGATAGGTTTTTGGGAGCGCGCCAGTTAGAATTTCTGAATGGGAAAACTGATCGTCACTGTGGCCATCGCACTTGTTATTTATCTCGTCGTTGCAAAACAACAGGAAAAGCCGAAAGTGGAACTCGCCGATGCGAGCATCATTCTCGGCGAATGCAAAGCCAAGAAAACGTGTATCACCGCGTACGTGGCTCCGTGGTGCGGTGTCTGCAAAGCTTCGATTCCATCGTTTCGATTGTTAAATGCATTCATTAACGAACATCGCCCAGATGTGGGTTTTAATATCGTGGTAGGAGCTGGGCGCAACCCGAACGACAATACGAACGAAGCTTCCAATCTTTCACCCCTCAAGGCCGTCGCCGATGACTCTGGCGAGTTGATGCAAGCGTCGCGCATCGCGGCGTTTCCGACCTGGATTGTGCGGGAACAATCGGGACGCGAAATCTATCGCCAAGCCGGAGGTCTGCAGATCGCAAAAGCAGAACAGGCGGAACTTTTGCTTCGTGAACTTTTATCGAGGCAGTGATCACGCTAATCGCCTATTAATTTTTTTCGCATTTCGATATTGCTGCGTTCGTAATCTGGGTGCGGACCAAGATTGGCAACTTGAAAACCATGCTTGATGTAGAGTGCAATGGCAGGCTCCAAGACTGTATTCGATAACAACATCATTGTTTCAGCTCCGGAAATCCGCGCCCACTGTTGGGCCGAAACCATCAGAAGGTCGCCGAGTCCAAGCCCTCTGCAATCCGGGCGCACCGCCATCTTCGCCAATTCAAATTCGGTGTCGCTAACTTTATAAAGCGCGCACGTACCAATGGCTTCGCCGTTTCGAACGGCGAAAATGATGTGACCACCTTCGCGAATGCAGGCTTCAGGATTGTTCAGCTGTTCTTCGTCTTTCGGTTCGACGACGAAGTTGGTACTGATCCATTCGACATTCAACTCTCGAAATGCGTCGCGATACTTGGGATGAAAAGGTTCAATCGTAATCTTATCGCTCAACATTCACTCCAAACCGCTGTCGGACCACTGTTCGATCTTATCGCAGCTAGTAACGGTTCTTCAATCGCCGGAAACAGCGGACCGCGAGTCGCTGCAGGAATTTTTTCAAGATCTTCGAGCTTCACCCACACGACGCCCGTCTGATCCTTGTCGGGATCGTTCGGAAAAGCCGGAAGCGAATCGCCCTTGAGACGACAGAGGAATACGAGCCCCAGCTTTTGCTTTTTACCATACCGATTCTCTACTTTCGCCGGCACGTATTCCCAAACGAGAAGCATGCGGTCGATTTCAATTTCTACGCAGGCTTCTTCGAGGCATTCGCGCCTGAGCCCTTCTTCAATCGATTCTCCGACATCGATGCCGCCGCCCGGAAGATTGAAGTGGATGCCACTTTCATCTTCAAATTCGATGAGAAGAAGTTTTCCGTCTCGGACTATCGCCGCATTTACATTCACTCTTACGGACCGATCGGGTTTTCCCATGTGAAAATCCTAGCGCAGCTAGTATGACACACACAATTGAGAGCCGCACTGCTCCACAATTGACTGATATTTCAGCTGAGCCCTAGCCTACCGGTTCAGCTATGGGCGGAGGTTCGGTGAGAATTCGGCAGATGGGTTTTTCGAGCAGGCTTAAAGCGCATCGAAACATGATGACGCTCGAGACGTTGAAATTCATCGTTGAATTCTTGGAAGACCGAAACGCGCGCCAA
The DNA here is from genome assembly GCA_043716655.1 of Bdellovibrionales bacterium. Lineage (GTDB taxonomy): Bacteria > Bdellovibrionota > Bdellovibrionia > Bdellovibrionales > JAMPXM01. The sequence goes on from JAYSYF010000025.1 coordinate 2,386, forward strand.
GCTGCTTTGAGGTCAGGGATACCG
>JAYSYF010000241.1:0-11938 GCA_043716655.1 Bdellovibrionales bacterium
CGCCGGTCTCGCGCGACCGATAATCAAAGGGGGTGCCCTTAACCAGAAGCTAAGAGTGAGAGTCATGGAGCGCTGCGGACCCGATTGTACCGTCGTTGGCATTGGTCGCAGTCCAACTCCGCTGACTGCTTTTATTGAAACCTTCGAACCAGGTCGCACCGTTAATTTGCCGCTGTCCAATTTCCGCCACCACATAAAACCGGACGTACCGATGCCACGGCTTCGGCCGGGTCAGAAAGAGATCCTACTGCTCGACATATCTGAAGTGGGTGCCAGTATTTTCAGTGCAGAGTTACATTTAAAAAAGTTTTTGAAAGAGCGAAATCTAAACATCGAAGTTCGCACGTTCGCTTTCACCAAAACGTTTTTTCGAAGCCAGTTTAACGACATGGCGCGAACTTATTGCGTGCAGGCGAATTTCATTTGGGTACTAAGCCCGAAGAGAACGGAATTCGCCACGATATATTCATGAATGTAATGCGCACACGTATGTTTCTCGATACCGCGCTCGAGGCACCAATGAGCGCATTACCGGTGCCCCCGCCTGGGTATACGCTCAACTTGGAAACTAGGAGTTTTCGAAAAATCGAGGATCCGTCGGTAATCGCAATCATCGACTTCAGATAGAATTCGATGCTCAGCAGATAAGTACATTTTGAAGATGAGTAGGAAACCAAGTATAAGCCGGAGATGGTGTTTCGCCATTGCATCGCACTTATTTTAGCGGTTTCTGCCCTCGGCGTTTCTCGGGTCCGTGCGTCGGAATTGACGATCAGTTGCCAAGTTTTGTTTCGGCCCTATGGAGTCTTTAAGTCGTTCCCAGTTAGGGAATTGACACCTTCGAATCGCAACATCGCACTTTGGCTTCACGAAGGTAACCATGATTTTCGAGTGGGGCATAAATTGCCTCGATCCGATTACTTAGAAATCAAAACCGCGGCACTGCGCGTACTCGAGCGCTGTCCAAGGAACTGCACTGTAGTGGGAATCGGCCGAAGTCCAACCCCTATTACGGCATTCATAGATAATTACGAGCCCGGTCGAGCCATCAATCTTCCGCTTTCCAATTTCCGCCATCATCCTGATTTGGGAGTGACTCTTCCAGAACCTTACAATCGCCCAGGGATTGCGAATTCGTTTCGACCGTTGAATCCAGCGGAAGAGGCGATAATTTTTCAACACTTTGACGAGTACCTGTTAAAACGATTGCGCTTCGGAACGAAAGAAATACTTCTGCTCGATGTCTCGGAGGTGGGATCAAGTCTGTTTAGTGCCGAGCGGTATATCAGAAAATTTTTAGCGGCACGGGGTGTCCAAATCAAAGTGCGTACTTATGGTTTTACGACGCCGTACTTTCGAAGCCTGTTGAAAGAAATGGCGCGTACCTATGGCGTAACGTTCGAGTTCGCTGCTCTTTCAAGGGACTCGCACGTCATCCGATCGTTTAATGATTCGCGCTATCAAAATTTCTTCGAATCCGAGTTCGGAGAATACACCTTGGGCCAACGGCCTGAAGAAAACGGCATTCGACACGACGTATTCGTGAATACCTTGCGAACACACATGTTTTTCGATGCAGAGCTCTTTGCGTCCGCAAGCGCGCTACCGGTGCCACCGAGCGGGTACTATGCCGATGGAATCACAAGTACGATTCGAGGGATCAGCGATCCCTCCGTTACGGCCAACATAAGCTTCTTCCAATAAAAAATGCGGCTGTGAGGCCGCATTCGGTATTCTTGGTTAGCAGCGTGACTTACGCGGCCAGTTCCGTGGTCGGCCGCTTACGCGGCCTCGAGCTTGTAACCAACACCATAGATCGATTCGATCTTAGTGCCCGTGTCGGCGATTTTACGACGAACGGCGCAGACGTGGTGATCGACAACACGTGGTGATACGTGAATCTGATCGCCCCAGACTTGGTTCAAAATAGTTTCGCGTGGAACGATAGAACCGCTCTCGCGCATAAACAACAAGAGAAGTCGGAACTCCACAGGAGTTAGGTCCAACTCTTTTTTCTGAGTTGCTCCGGAAGCCGTTGGGGATCCTCCTGCGCTAACTGCACGCAGATCGAATGCACGTTGCTTCTCGAGATCAAGTTCGAGCAAACCAGTGCGAAGGTTCGAAACTGGCGCCATCTTCAAATCGCGACGGGCGAGATGTTTCAGACGTGTTGTAACTCGAACTTGAAATTCAACTGGATCAAATGGTTTTGCGATGAAGTCTTCTGCTCCGAAAGTGAAACCGCGAACTCGAGTATTAACCGAGTCGTAAGCAGTTAACAAAATTACGGCGGTACCTTCTTGTAAACCTGAACCAAGAAATTCGACGCCATTGCCGTCTGGCAAATCGACATCGAGAAGTACTAGGTCGAACTTCTTCTTTTCAGCGAGCGCGCGACGAGCGTCTGCGAGCGTCGGTGCCCACATAATCTGATGTTCGCGACCCAAAAGTGCAGTCACCATATTTCGAACGTCTTCGTTATCTTCTACCAAAAGGAGATTGGCCATAAGTGGTCCCCCTAGAGCCTTATCGGCAATTGTGACGAATAAGTTGAGTCGGTGGGGCTTCCGTGGGGTCGCCCTAGACCTGCGGCTGGGGTGTCCAGTTTCTAGCCGTTTCACTAGCGTTTTACGGAGTCTGGGGGGTGTCAGACCCCGTCGTGAAAATGAACCCGACCAATACGATCAGCGAATTGCCTGGACCAAAGCGATGCTTAAAATCCCCGCGCAATTGGAACGGACTCTTGATCCCACCTAAGGGAATTCGGACGCCGCCCCCGTAATGCCAACCGCCACTTTGGCGATATTCCTCGGACGTCGTCGGATTATAATAGTCGCCATTAAATCCCAAAATAAAATGAACCAGCATTTCGGGCATCACGTCTTTGTTGATCACGTCGAGTCGATAATCGAGCGAGACAGTGTGGTAGTCGATGCCGTCGCCGTGAGCGTTGAAATAGTCGATCTCGAAAAAGCCTTTCGACGTGAGCATTCCGACGTGACCACCCCAGCCGTTCAACACTTCTCGGACGCCGCCAATGCGACTCGGAAGTAGAGGTCCAAAACCGACACCAAATTCGGTCACAGCCTCGGCGCGTGAAAGAAAGCTAGAAAACATTAACGAGGTGAGGAGCACGCAGAAGCTAAGTTTTAGTTTTCCCCGCATCATGCGATCACCATCGGTTTAACAGTACCATGCTCGAGATTCCGAACGGCCCATGCGACGTAGCCAGCGATGACGACGCTAAAACAGCACACGATTGCAAAGTGAGTATCGTAGCCAAACGCATCGGCGGATAATCCCGACAAGGTCGACGCGAGCATCTGAGAAATGACCACCAGCGAAGCTTGCAAGGTGTAATCGCTCGCACTGTGGTGCGGTCGACAGCGTTCCATCATTGCTGCGAAGAGTGTGACCGTCGCAATTCCACTGACACCGTTATCGATTGCAGTCGCCAACGCGATTTTCCATACCGAATGTTCAGTCAGCACAGGCAATAAATATGTCGCCGTCGCCAAGCCCTGTAAGACCGCAAGAAACACCAAACTTTTGAATCGATCAAAGCGGCTCGCGACCCATGCGCCAAGCACGGCTCCCATCAGACCCGCACCCGAACCGAAGAGGCCAGTGAGGGCTCCGATTTGGTCGAGAGTGTAGCCATGATCGACGAGCCACGGTTGCATCATTTTAGATGCCGCCTGATGCGATACTTTGAAAATAAGCAGTACGCCAAGCCACTTCCATGTTCCTGAAAGCGTCAGATACTCGCGAACACCTTCGAGTGGCCGGCGTTTGATTTGTGCATTTTGCCGAAAGTCTCCGAAGACTTCGCGTTCGCGGAAAAACAAAACCGGCAGACTTGTGACAGCTAAGCACGCGGCCATCGTGAACATCGTCGCGCGCCAGCCAAGTTGCGAGAGCACGACCAGCATCGCCGAACCGCCCGCGATCATTCCGATGCGGTAGGCACCAACTTGAATCCCATTCGCCCATCCGCGCTCGTTGTCTTTTAGCAAATCGACCGCGAGTCCATCTGTTGCAACATCCTGAGTTGCGGCGACGAAATTACATATGAGAAAGGCGATGAGTACGACGATCAAAGAACTTTCTGGGTCAAGAAGTCCAACGACCACCAGTGCAATAATTGAAGCGGCTTGCAGCGGTATGATCCAACTGCGACGCAGTCCGAAATTTCTAAATCCGTGACGATCTGCAAGCGGCGCCCACAAAAACTTCAAGGCCCACGGCAACGTCAGAAGCGTTGCACCACCAATTTCTGTGAGCGACGCTTTGGCTTCACGTAAATAGACGGGAAGTGCGAGAGTAAAAAAACCGTAGGGTAATCCCTGAGCAAAATAGAGACAGGCAAAGAGCGAAAGCTTTTCCAGCCCACTGACCGCTTTCAAGCCGCCAGTCTCGACCGTGGCCTGCGATTTCATCGCTTGGTGCTTTCAACACCTTGCTCGATGTCGCTCAGCCACGACGGCGCTAGGTGCGCATGATCGGTAAAAATCCAGTCAATGCCGCGTGCCCATTCGCGGTGAAGGCTCGCGCGTGACGCTGTAAAGCCCGCGCCACATACTTGGCGAACAGAATGGTGTCGGTGCATAAGAGTCGGCGTCATCGTTGCCCAATGGCAGGCAAAACCTTTGTAGCCTTTGTCGAGCGTAAGATCCGACATCTGTTGAACGTTCGTCGTGCCGATCGAAACCAACGCTTGCCGAGAAAAACCGACGTGGTTAGCCAAGATCTCGAGCATTTCAGGTTCAAGTGACATCAAGTGATAATTTTCTTCAGGTTTAATTCCGGCGGTCAGTTCGGCGATTCGCTTCAAACGTGTCCCGTTGAAATCGTCGCGCCCACCTTTGATCTCGATCATCAGATGCATCGACTTCGAATATTCGCCGATGACATCTTCAAGAGTGGGAACAGCAGGGGCCTCGTGTTGAAGCGTGCTGAGTGTGATTTGTGAAATTGCGAGGGGTCGGCCAAACGTACGCAATAAAGTTTCATCGTGATGAACGACGGCCACATCGTCTTTTGTGAAACGGACGTCGAATTCGATTCCCCAAACGCCGGATTCACGAGCGCGATCGAAGGCCGCGAAAGTATTTTCTAAGCAACCGCGTTCTTTCCAAGCGCCGCGATGGGCGATGAGGCGAGCCTGAGGCAGGGCCGGGTGACGTCGTCGTGCCGTTTCTGGTAAGCGCGCCGCAATCCAATCGGCCGCACGCATGGCGGCACTAATCGCGATTTCCTTTGGACGGGTCGGGCTTTGGTCCTTCTTCATTTCCCGCTATATTGAATCGACTGGTCTCGCAGAGCAAGAGCTCAGACATTCTTCTTTCATCAATTGCACGGGAACTGGGTCCGAGCAGGCTGGAGTACCTAAATGCCGGACGACGCTAGCGCTTGACGATTTCGAAACGATTCCTGCCGTCTGAAACTTCGCTTTGCAGGCATTGACCGCGTGTTCGATCATTCCTCGTCCCATGGCGCTCCAGCTTGAAAGGTAGTAGCTCGCTTGCATCTGATTGACGCCGATTCCACCTTTCGATGGATCGCTCTGGAAAATGTTGAAATTGAAGTCATCGATGTCCATGCTCGAAGATCGGCAATCGGAAATCGAGTTGATCGATGCAATACCAAACGGGTCGTTACCAACGGAAGAGACCATGACAACATGCCCTTTGATTGCGATGATGTCGCCGGCCGCAATCGACTTCTTCGCCGTGAATGTCGCGTGATCGAGGCAAGTGAGGCCATTACGCTTCGGCTCGGTCAGCATCGTCGAAGAAATGCCATTCACGAGTGAAGCTTTAAGGCCCGTTTCTTTTTTAAACTTCAATCCGACCGTCGCATACGCCGTGTAAACAAGCGCCGAGCAGTCGATTCCCAATTCTTTCGAACCGGTGCCCGCGTTTCTGAACATGTTCAGAACTTTGTCGTTAGCCGATGTCGAATACGGTTTTCCACCGTAATCGTAAATCGAAGGTGTGGCTTGAACATCATGACATGTAGGAAGCGGACGCTTATAAATTCCGTTTCCTAGATACGGATGGCTCGCAAGGTATGAAGATCTATTTGTGATTTCGCGAACGTTGCCGCCACCGCTCGAATGTCGACCCGTAACGCTGATACCGCGAACATCCGACGTTTCAGAACCAAGCGGTGAGTGTGTCGCAGCATCGCAGCTCTGATAAATCGTCGCAACCGCTCGTAATCCGCCATAGACAGACGGAACTTGTGTCGCCTTCCAGCCGTTCAACATAGACGAAGAAGTCACCGGACCATTATTTACTGGTGGAACTGTAGCCGCGGCGCACGCAACACCGATCATGCCTTCACGTGCAGCGACTTTCTTAAGATCGCCGATTTTTTCTTGGATGCGATCAACATCATCTGACTTTGCTTTTGTGGTACGATCGCCGATTTCAAGTTGCGCGATTCGTTCCAACCAAATTCCACGTCGAGTTTCTTCATCGCCGAGGTCAGTTACGACTTCGGGCTCGTTCGAAGTTTTTCTTTCGTTCGATTTCATTTTCGAAATCGCTTCTAGCCCAAGTCCATTGATGGTTGATGCGATGTCAGAAGTAAGGCTGCTGACTTCGGCTTTCGCGCTCTCCGAAATTTTTCCCAGTCGAGATGAAGACTTGAGCTTCATTTTTACCGAAGCTTCGATCTCGTTCGCGGTTGGCGGTCGACCGGTTTGTTCAACAGCCGCGTTGAATGCGCTCCACATTGAATCTTCGAAGCTCGAACATCCGAGAGATTCGTCGACACGACCTGCGACAGGAGTGTCCGTGCTCTGAAACGCCGGAGCACAGGCTGTGAGAGTCGTAGTTAGAAGGCCGACCATTGCCGATGAGGCGAAAGCGACCGTATGGATATTCGTTTTTTTCAATTTTGTTCTGCGCATTTACTAAGAATGCATTGACGACAGGATCGCCGCGCCTAGAGCGGCGTCCAGCAGGACTTGTTTTGGTCTTGTGTCGCGGGAAGTTCTTGCCAGGGTAGTGTCAGAATTCCGGCGCGAAAACGGCGTGACGTTTCGCCTCGTCAAACATAATTCTGCATTCGGCTAGACGTGCACTGTGCGAATTCCAAATACTTGCGCAGGAACATAATAATCTACCCATTCGTCCGGTCAGAAAATCGATTTTCCATAGCGAGACTGGTCGTTGTCGTTTACGGCACCATAAAAAAAACCCCGCCTCTTTCGAAGCAGGGTCTTGTGAAACAGATGTGTCCGCAGAGGCATCTGCCGACAATTCCGCTAAAAAAAACTACCAGCTAGCTTTTGTAACGCCTGGGATTTGTCCGTAGCTTGCGAGGCGACGGAATTCGTTTCGGCTAAGACCGAAATCGCCAACATAACCGCGTGAGCGACCTGTCAGTGCGCAGCGATTACGCTGACGTGAAGGAGCCGAGTTGCGTGGAAGTTTTTGAATCGCAGTGCGAGCCGCTTCGCGCTCTTCTTCAGAGATCGACTGGTCGATGCATTTCTTTTTGAGCTCGGCGCGTTTCACAGCATATTTCGCAGCCAGTTTCTTGCGCTTCACTTCTTTTACTACCATTGCCAAACGAGCCATCTTTATCGCACTCCTAAAATTTAAAACCGAAAACTATTAAAATTGAAAACCTATAAAATTTAAATCGCTACAGATCGGGACCGCGCTCGTCTTCTGAATAACTAAGATCGGAAGACCGATCTGAATCGTCAAAAGCTGAAACGCCTCGCGAGGGAAGTGCTTCTGAATCCGCGAGGATCCAATTGTACTCCGCCACTACTTCCTGCGCTAAAAATCCGCCTGATAAAAGACCGAGCGTGTTTCCTGCGACAGTGGCAGACGTGTCCTTCGAAAAAGACGTGTCCGCACCGTTAGAACCACCGCGTTTGTTATCGACAATCGCGAGTTCCGGGAAACTTTCTGTCGCGTTTCCTGCCGCAGTTCGTGAACCAGAACCAGCAGTAGAAACGAAACCGGAGAGACCTCGGAAGATTCCATTGAAAGCCCCGAGATACTGGCTCATTTTCCGAGCCGGGTCAAATGCGATAACCTGGTCTTCGAACCCTTCGGGGCTCGCTAGGAGCAACCAGGATTCGCCATCCGCGCCTCTTGCGACCGAAACGGCCTCTGCACCGCCAAAAGGAGCCGAAAAAACAACCGTGCGGCCAGTCGCGCAATGGTAAAAAACTACAGGATTTTCAACCTCTTGGCCCCGATTTATGAGGCGTTCTGGAATGAAAACAAGCTCCAGAGGCGAAATGCGGGTCATACAGCGCACGTTCTCGGCCGAAATGTTCGACCGCCCGGCTTCGTGATTGAAAGTCGTAAGAAGTTTTCCGTGGCGGTCGAAAAATCCGATGGCGGTACGCTGTTGCGGTTCGACACGGTGGCCGAATTTTTGAGCAGATAGCGGATGGTAGGCGACCGCAATCAAGCCACCCTCAAGCGGAGCAATCTCGACCGCCGCACTGCCAATTCCGAAATGAGCCAAGACTTCGCCTTTTCGCGAGAGTAGCCACGTGTTTTTTTCGTGAGATCGATCGAAAGTCGTGTCGCTGACCAAAATAGTTCCGTCAGGAAGTCCACGTACGAAGGGGAAATCAGGATTTTTCCACTCGGGCGGCAATTCAACGCGAGTGTGTCCGATGAAAAGACTTTGTCCAAATTCTCCACCCTGAATCGACAACCAATGTTCAGGCGCTAGCGCAAATGCGCGGCTGTCGATGATTTCGGAGGAAACGGGACTGCGACCGAGTTTTAACGGATCGGGATCGACGTCACCGACGACACCAATATCGAGTTCGAAGTCGAGCACGCCGCGTACTAAACCCTGCGATCGCTCACTGCGAGCCGTTCGATCTGATCCATTTCCACTCATCCATCGGGACATATTAATCGTACTTCTAATCATCTAGGGCAAAGGGTCAACCTTCCTGGCGACTGTTTTGCAGTCTGGTTAGCAAACTGGTTGGCAGCAGAGACCGAGAGGAGAGTCTATGAAAGCGCTGGTAGCTTCGCTCATTTCAACTATCGTGATCTTAACTTTTTCGAATCCGGCGCAGGCGGCCGGTCCGCGATATGGGCTAAAATGTTTCGTCAGGACAGTCTTGGTGGATGAGAAAGATCACTGTCAAGCCTTGCTCGGGTGTGGATCGGAGCTCGTGAACGTCGGAACCAAATCAGCACTGAAGTCCGCGGTACTCGTCGCGGCAAAACAGTCCGGCAAGGAGCTGACGTTCGACGTGCAGGGTTCAACTCAAGGGAATATCCTTGAAATCGAAAGCATCTACCTTCCATAGGGTGCCGTGCTAACATAGGGCTCGTGCAACTATCGGAAGGGGTAACAACTGAAACCGCGAGCCTTAGTCTGCTTTAGCGCGCTTTTTGTCCCGTCGATAGCGATCGCAACCGTTCAAGAAAATTTCTCGGTGCTCGCGACTCACGCATCGGTTCCGCAAGTGCACACCGTCTGTTCATCATTCACGAGAGCCAACAAGAAGCGTTGCATCGAGGCAGGACTTGCCGCGGTTCGAAAGGCATCGAATCTCAGCGCTGAAAAAACGCTAACGCGCGCGAGACGCCACGCGACCGCCTTCATGGACGAGCCTGGGTTTGCGGAATTTATTAAAGGGAATCTTGAAAGCGACCCAGTTAGGGATTCAATTCGAATTCGAACTGCGATCTGGAAAAAATATCGAGTGCTCGTTGTCGGAAATTGGAAACTGGAAGACCTCGTTCGTCTGCAAGCTGGCTTCGATCGACTTCGGGTTGCCGTTGGGAATGCCGTTGGCGAGGTTCGGGTCGATGAATACTCGCACATTTGGGGCGCGGGCGGGACGATAGATTTCAAAGGCGATAAAACGGTTCGTGGACAATTTGGCTCGAATGATTATGCGAGACCGTTTACGACTGATGTTGTAGGCCCGCTCAAAAATTTTTCGGTCGACGAAGTCGCAAAACGTATTGCTCATGAAGCTTCGCATTCAAATGACAAAGTCCTTGGTTATATACGCACGGGAACAAAGATTCCCTGGACGCAAGAGTCCTCGCGCGCACTTCTAAGGGCCTGTACTCCGGATAAACCGCTGGATCCACCGCCGCAAGACGATCGAGTTTCATTTTACGATTGTCGAAAGCTGAAGCAGGAATTGTTCAGTTACTTTCCGTCCGATTATGCTGCGATCAATGCGAGCGAGTTTTATACGAAAATGGTCGACCACTGGGTCGAGGATCAGTTGAAAAAGCGGCCGGCGAGTTATGCTTGTAAAAGCGAACAGACTTTCAGGCTCTGGCGCGAAATGGAAGCGGCTCTCATCGGTACTACGGATCCAATTGAGTGTCCGTCATTTTTTCAGAACGCAATCTTCCGGAAGGTCTCTCGATAGCTTTTCAAATAGGAAATCTTCGTTTAGGCTTTAGATCACATTCAAGGGGCACACCGTGATCAAACAACTTCTTTTCGTTTTGTCAGCCGTATGTTGCCTCGCAGTTTTTTCGGTATCTGAAGCGAAAACGAATATTTGCGAGAAGTCCTTCGAAAAAGAAGCGACCGGCGTCGCGGAAAAAATGAAGGCAAAAAAAGATCCACAGCGCTGGGATAAATACGGGAAGTTCTTGAAAAAGTATGGCAGTTGTCTCGATGGGCAGTACGCGCAAACGGTACAGGGAATTTCGCAAGTCGCTCTCGCTCATGACTGGGAAGCATTCGGGAAATACGTTGCGAAGAAAAAAAACCGCAACGAAATCGTTTTGAAGAATATCGAAGCTGGTTTTGATCCCGAGATGAGCGATTCGAAAGAGATCGAGGTCATTCAAGACAACGCTCGCACGAAATGTCCTCCGGCCGTCCAAGAGTTTTGCGACAAGGTCACACAAACTAAATTGTAGGAAAACGGCACTCCGATTTTGATTGGATCAGCTGAAAATCGGAGTCCAGATTCCCTGCGACCATCGGCCGCAGATTCCAATATCTTCATCGGTTCAGCTATCGTTTGGTTATGGCTGATTCACAATCCCGTCTCGAAGAACTCGAAAAACTAGACGTCGCATATTCGTCAGAGCCGTGGTGGTACGATGTGCGCGGGTTTTTGATCCTCACTTTCGCTTACCGCTCGACGTTGCCTTCACAAATTCGGCTTTTCAGCCGGAACATGGGTGAACGACACCTCGAAGCGGCAATCGGCACGGGTACACTGTTCGAGATGATTCTGAAGTGGAGGAAATTTCGAGGAGCAGGCCCCAGCCTCGTCACCGGCTTTGACTATGCTGATCGTATGCTTGCCGGCGCGAAACAACGTCTTGGCCATTATCCTGGAATTGAACTCGTAAAAGCGGACATTGCCGATTTGCCGTTTGCCAGCGCGTCGTTCGATACCGCGAATATCGCGAACGCCGTCCACTGTGTCCCCAATGTTGACGCCGGATTTCGTGAACTTCGTCGGGTTTTGAAGCCGGGGGGTCGCCTCGCGGGCAACGTGTTGCTGTTTCCGGGCGGTGGTGGCCCGCTTGATCGCCTCGCGACCAGGATCAATGAGTGGGGAATGCGTGAAGGAATACTCAAGCGGCCCTACACCCAACAAGAAATCCGCTACTCGCTTCTCGAGTGTGGTTTTATTTTTCGCGACGAGAGTGTGCAGGGGAACTGCTACAATTTCGTCGTCGAAACGCCGTAGCGAGTATGGACACTAACCTATTTTGAGAAGTTCGGCGTCAAGCCCACCTACGAATGCGATCCAGACATCGGAATCGGTTGTGATTTGCAAACCGGTGATACCTGACGTGTTCGACCAAACGACTTGAAAACCGAGTCTGCAAATATTTTCATTTCCGATCGCAAGTTCAAGAATGATTTCTTCGTCTTTTCTGAATCCACGTTCGGCGCTGATCATTGCGCCTCGGGCGTTGACGTTTTTTAACAACCCATTCAA
>JAYSYF010000242.1:0-3968 GCA_043716655.1 Bdellovibrionales bacterium
GCTGGGACTCGGTATTCGCTTGTCGCAAATGGTTTTGAAAACGCTCGCGCTGCTGTTCGAACTGCCGCTCTTTTTCTAGAAAGTTCTGAACATGCGGCGCAGCTGCACCTGCGATTGCGGCTGCTTGCGCACGCTCTTCGGCGGCCGCTCGAGCAAATTCGCGTCCTGCCTTTGTCGCACCGTCAATGTTGAGTTCGCCACCGGTCGATGGATCTTTAATCTTTGATTGTAACCCAAGTGCGATTCGCTTTTCGGGTCGCTGCGATTGCGGCGCATTTCGGTTCGGTGGCTGTTGAGGCGGCAACACGAAGTCCACGTTCCATTGCCCACCTGGTACCCAGATGAAATCTCCGCCTGAACCAGCGACCTCGCTTTGATCATGGTCGACGATCTGGTTGTTGCTATCGATCCAGCCTTGTTTGCGGGCGTGTTCGACATACTCCGCTTTCGTCCAGCACGAGTTCTGTGGCACTCCTGGAAGACCGCAGTGACGAATCGACTGCTCATTGAACGACTGCAAGGTGCTCTGCCTCGTCTTGATCGAAATTCTTCCCGACGGACGATTCTGCGCGTAACTATCTTTCGTGAACGACGCAGTAACGCCACCTACGAGCGCCAAAGTCAGTGTCAGTTTTCGAAAAGCTTTTATTTTCACTAGAGTCGCCGACCAATCAGTACCTGCACTTGGCGAGCGAAGTCCGAAACCTCACGAACTTCAGCGTGTGCGTTGATCAGAGAATTTGTTTCCGCGACTAGGCGGTTCTCAAGATCGCGTACTGCTTTCGGTTCGACGACCTCGAAGATCAATCGAATCTGGGCGGTCAAGACTTGTTTGAAAAGAGCACGTGCACGTCCAAATTGTTCGAGCGATCGCGTCTCGCGCGAGATCTCGCTTCCATCGGCCAGAAAACGGTGAAAATTTTTGTTCAAAACGAGTCCGACAAGTTTTTGAATTTTGTCGAAAGCGCGTTTCTGTGCAATGTCGACTGCTTGAAAACTTAAATTTCCAACCTGGGTTTGTACTTGAGCATTCTGATCCATCAAAAAAGCAACCATGACATTCGCAATTTTCTCGGGCGTTGCGGCCTTGCCTAGTTCGAGATCCGCTTTTTTTAAGGCCGTCATCGCCGCGACTTTTGCTGCTTCCGTATTGGCCGATGGAGCACTCGAAGCATCCTCAGCCGCCTCTGAGGCTACCTTGAAGGCAGCTTCCCGATTCTTCACGATGGCTCGGAAGCTTGCTACTTCCTGATCGAGATTCGGGACTTCGGCGGCCATCCACTTAAGTTTCTCTGGTTGCGTAAGTGCGACGTCGAGCACACCACGAATCAGTTTCGTTTGCTCAGACATCGATTTGCAATGACTCTTATAGTACTGGCCCACGGTATGGTCACCAGCCGATTCATGAAACACGTGAAGCTTTGCTTTTACGATTTCATTCTCGGCCTTTATTCTCTCTTGCTGATTGATATACATCACTGCAATTGCGATCACGACTGCACCGCCAACCGCGAACGGGGCCAACGTCTGAGCCACGGCAACTGTCGCTCCGCTTCCGCCGGTCAGTGCGATGCTCGTCGTAATTCCGGCAGCCGTATTTGTTACATTCGAGAACGTGTTACGATCTTTTTCCGACTGAGAACCGGTACCGGTGTATGTTCCTTCGAACTTACCTTGGCTATCGCCCGTTCCGTACCCAACGTAAATTTGGAAATCCGCCTTTGGAAGATCAGGATATGCAAACGCCCCGATGCCTAATCCACCGACGCCGCGTCCGTTTGCACAATTTGTCTCGAAGACTTGAAAGGCACGGCTTGCCATTAACAAACTCTGTCGAGCATCGTCGCGTGCCGCACGCACCATGAACGATGCAGAGTACCGTTCGCGGACGGCTGTCGTGTAATCAGCGAAAGCTTTCGCCAACTGGGCCTCGAGTAGCTTCACTTCCGAAATCTCAAGATTCGCAATTGCATCGAACGAAGTCCGCAGACGACCTTGTTCAGTCAAAATCAATTGTTTCGCCTGCGCTATGTCTTTGGGACTCAAAAGACTGTTTGTAGTTTGAGTCAGCGCCATATTGAAATCTTCGGTTGCGGCCTTTAAAGCACGTGCCGAAGCGACCTCATACGAAGCTGTCACTAAAGCTCGCGCTTGATCCATTGGGTTCGAAGCGAAGGCGTTTACGAAGAAAAGTTGCGAAAAAATTCCGAGAAATGCAGCGGAAGTTCGAAGACTCATCGCGCACCTCCTAAGCACTGTTGATAAGAGCCCCGCAACCGATTCGCCTCATCGCTTTTCGCAAATGCGGTACGAAGCGGTTCTGCAAATTCTGATTTTAGCGGAGCATCAAAAATTCCAACTTGGTGTGCGAGAAGCGAAGTCATGATTCCAACAAGGGTCGAATTCGTATCCTCAGGCGTCAGCGAAATAAATTTTACCTGTGAAAGAAACGTTTCGCTTAGAACCTGCGACTGCGCTTCGAGGTTGTCGAGTTCAGCTAAAAGTTTGCTCGATTCCATTCGTGTTTGGTTCTTCATGTTGAACTTCGCGAACTCTTCTCTAAACGACTTACGGAATCCGGCCTGAATCTGACTTAACCGACCAAGCTCAGCGCGAATTTGTTCGTTCAGTAAAAGACTCGCGCTATTTGTCTTGAAAACAGCAAGTGTTTTGTCGAGGGAACGCTGGATATCGTCGTAAACATCAAACGCTATTTCCGAGCTTCGAAGGATTTTTAGATAACCGGACTTCACTTTTTGGTAGTTCGCATCCTTGTTCGCAATATCGGAATAAAGCGAGCCCGAAGATTCGAACTTCATGAGTCCTTCCACATAGACACGAATTTCAGGATATCGGATTTCTTCGATTCGACGAATATCTCGATTCATGAAGTAACCAGCCGCAATAAATCCCGAAGTACGAATTGTGCGGTTCGACATTGGAAGGTAAACATCGACGTCTTTGCAGAATTCGCTCATATCCGATAGTAATGCGAGAGCAAGCTTGTATCCGACTGCGGCCGACATGGCCTTCACGTGGTTGTCGTATTTCGCCGAGAACTGATCCGAGCTATTTGCGATTTGAAATAACCAGTCCACCAATTGGCGATTTGGCTGAGTACCAATGGACTTCGAAATTTCTATCGACACCGATTCTTTAGATAAGACCTCACTACCCGCTCGAAGCAGTTCACGCAGAGTCTTGTCCATTTGTTCAGACTTCAAACTTCCCTGGGTCTTCAAGAAGTTTTCCCGAATCTCTTTCCATCGTTCAAACGGAGGACGCGAATGCGAAGTCTGCAAGGTGTCGATTTTAAGTTTGAACGCAGCTACAGTTCCGCTTCCAGACTGAGTACTGATTTTAACCGGAATAGAAACCTGACTTCCGGGCCGCGCCCAGATGAACATCGACTTTTCTCGTTTTGCTCCGTGCAAATCACCGGTGATATTTGCCTGCAGATTGGCCGCTACGTCGTCGAATAAAACTTCGACGAGCCAAGTATTTTCCGGCATTCTGAAGCTATAGGTGAACATGCCGTCGAGCTGGACCGCGCTAACGCTCCAATGAAATTCGCGAATCACACACTCAGAATCACCGATATTGCGATACGAATTTCGCTGAATAAGATCAGAAAAACCGATCGAGACATTGAACTGACCGGCCTCTGCTCCAGGCGTCGTCACTGCAACGGCCGCCAACGATCCGATTCCACCATAATGGGCAGAAGTGACAGCAGCCGAGACTTTTCCGACGCCCGATACGACCGATTTCGCACTAATGTTCTCGGGCACCGCTGCGTCGAGGTGGTCGCTTTTTGCAGCAGGATAACACTTCAGCGAGTGACGAAACTTCGATCGCTTTTGCCACGTCACTGCAGCCGTGTGGCTAATATCAAAACTCAGCGTACTTTCTATAGAAGTAACCTTGGCAATCGCAGCTTCAGCAAAAATGCAAATCGCTGCAAGACA
>JAYSYF010000243.1:0-11919 GCA_043716655.1 Bdellovibrionales bacterium
TCGACAGCGAACTCAAAGCGCGTTCGATCGACGCTATCTTCCTTCTCGGATTTATGCGCATCGTGCCGCCGTCATTCGTGAACCAATGGGCGGGGAAGATTTTGAATTTACATCCTTCGCTTTTGCCGCTGCATCCAGGGCTTCGAAGTATTGAACGCGCCATCGAGGCGGGCGACGACGTCGGATGCACCGTTCACGAAGTCGTGGCAGCAGTCGATGCCGGGCCGATATTGATTTCACGTCGAAGTAAGCCACGAGGGTCCGATTGCTCGTTAAACCAAACTGAAACTTTCGTGCACATCGACGAACAGCGAATCGTGAAGGAGGTTGTCGACGTATGGCGAGCGTAAACGCTTCTAACAATGACGTTTCACTTCAAGTTGCTGACGCCGTCGTCGTGTCTGTCGATACGCGCGGATTCAACATCGCAAAACGCCTGGCCCTGCAAGGTTGGAAGACGGTTGTCATCGAACTCAGCGGATCGACATTCACCGAGCGTGAGTGGTCGGATCGCCTCGGTCCCTTTTTAGCGTGGGAACTTGAGGGCACCGAGCCGATCGATAGCCAAGGTAAACCGCTGCGAACAGAGTACTCATCGCTGTGGCTTCCGAGTGGCCCCGTTGCTTTCGGCGGTCGAACCGCGAAGGTCGGCGCGGCACATTTGGAATTGCGTTATGGAATCACCGGGAAGTCGGGCAAAGCCCAGACGCTTGAACAGGGCTGGCCCGAGGCACTTGCGAGAAATTTGGTAACGGCGCGACTGGCGCGTCGCGAATCCTATCTGGCGAGCGCATTGTCAAAGTTCGACACGACACCAAGACTTCCGCTTGAAGAACCAGTCAAAACAAAAGTGAGTGCCGACGCAGTTTCGCGAGCTCGTCGTGAAGCGGCCGTCGCAGCAGGCGTTCGAATTCTTGAAGCCGAGCAAGTCAGTGCAGTTCGTTTGAGCGATGGTCGCATCGATCGCGTCGAATTTAAAACACGCGAAGGCGTTTTAACTGAACGAACAAGATCGCTCGTTTGGATGTTGTCGGAAGAAGAATCGAAACGCGTTGAATTCGTTGGGCCCGAAGTTCCTCTCGAAAAGATCTTCATTCCGGGAAAAATCGAACCGCTCATGGGGTGGTGGAGAAGCCGATTGGCTGTCCGCGGATTGAAACGATCGCAGACCCGCGCGTTGACTCGTGTTCCGGTGACGCCTCCGCATGTGATTGTGATCGGTTCGGTTGAGCGGCCTTGGACCCATGACAATCTTCTGCTCTTGGATGTCGTCGAAGAGACGACAGACATGAGAGTCTTCGACGTCTGGACTCGAATTCCATATTGGGCGCGAGCCGATCACGTCTATCGCGATGAACAGCGTTTGCTCGCCCAACACTTGTTGGCCGATCGATTTGTTGGCTGCGAACTGATCTGGGTAACTCCGTCACCGCTCGCACTGACAGATCCGGCGGTACGACTTCCACATATCATTTATTCGGAAGATTCCGTGCCTGCGCGGGGGCGACTCGAGAATATTTGTTTCGCGGGACCCGAAACTTGGCCCGCGATAGGCCTTCGAGGGCTGCGCCCGATCGAAGACTCGTGGATGCAATTGCTCGAGATCATGCGAATTCAGTGGGATCCGGTCGCGCGTATGCAGGCGAGTCGCGTGCAAAAAATGAAATATGTTTTTAGGAATCTCGTGCGAAGCAGGGATTCATCTAGAGAGACGAAGCGAAACCAAGCTTCATTGAAAGAGACTTCACCATGATTGCAAGATACACCCGACCAGAAATGGAAGCCGTTTTTCTTCCCGAGCGTCGATTCGATTGGATGCTCAAGGTTGAGACCGCTGTCGCTGAAGTTCAGGCCGAGGCAGGTTTGATTCCGAAAGAAGCTGCGAAAGCCATCCGAGAAAAAGGAAAGTTCAGCGTCGCACGCATCGAAGAAATCGAGAAGACGACGCGACACGACGTCATCGCCTTCGTTTCAAACGTTGCAGAAAACGTCGGACCCGAAGGCCGCTGGATCCATTTCGGCCTGACGTCGAGCGATGTGCTCGACACAGCACTGAGCTTGCAGATGCTGGAAGCGATTGGCGTATTGCGCGGCTCGCTTGCAAAATTAATCGAAGTTGTGCGCGACAAAGCTCGCGAAGAAGCCGACACGTTGTGCGCGGGCCGAACTCACGGCATGCACGCAGAGCCGACAACTTTCGGAATGAAACTCGCAGGCTTTTGGGCAGAGTTTAAAAGACATGATGAGAGACTCGCGTTAGCCGAGAAGCGTGTGGCGATCTGCAAACTTTCGGGTGCTGTCGGTACATATTCGACCTTAAATCCTGATATCGAAGCGGGCGTTGCTAAAAAGCTCGGTTTGACCGCCGAAACAATTGCGACCCAAGTTATTCCACGAGATCGCGCGGCCGAAGTTTTTAGCGCACTCGCACTTTTCGGCGGAGGCATCGAACGATTGTCGGTCGAACTTCGACATCTTCAACGAACTGAATTGTCTGAAGCGATCGAGGCATTCGGCAAAGGACAAAAAGGTTCGAGTGCGATGCCGCACAAGAAAAACCCGATTGCCGCCGAGAATTTGACGGGCGTCGCTCGCTTGCTCCGTTCGTATGCTTCCGCTTCGTTCGAGAACATGGCGCTTTGGCACGAACGCGATATCAGTCATTCGTCGGTCGAGCGAGTAATTGTGCCCGACGCTTTTCTGCTAGCGCACTATGCTTGCGAACGGATGCGAGACCTTGTTCAGGGTCTCGAAGTCAATCGCGATCAGATGTTAGCGAACATGGACTATTCTCAAGGCATGCTGTTCAGTTCACACCTGCTTCTTGCTGTCGTCGAAGGTGGACTCTCGCGCGAAGAGGCTTACAAAGAAGTTCAGCGATTGAGCCATCAATTGAAACCAGGCGAGACGTTGCTCGAAGTGGCAAGTCGGGACGAAAAAGTTTCGAAGCTGGTGCCTGTAAAAGTATTGAACGAAGTGTTTTCGGGCAAAAGACATAAGGCATCGGTTCGCGCGACGCTCGAGCGCGCAGGTCTTTGGAAGTAACATTCGTCAAAGTGTGAGGAAACTGTGAAATACGAACGCGGCGAGATGATCTACGAAGGAAAAGCAAAGCGGCTCTACTCTGTCGAAGGACGAGCTGACCTTGTGTGGCAAGAGTTCAAAGATTCGCTGACAGCGTTCAATGCACAGAAGTTGGGAAGTTTTCCCGAAAAAGGTGCACTGAACAGTCAGATCTGCGCGCTCCTATTTGAAGAACTTGAAAGTAAAGGAATTCGAACTCATCGAGTTCAAGAGCTCCCACCGACGGTCGTCGTTACAAAGAAACTCGAGATGATTAAACTCGAGGTCGTTGTTCGCAACGTTCTCGCCGGTTCGACAGCAAAAAAATTTGGAATCGAAGAAGGCACGCCGATGAGCCAGCCACTCGTCGAATTTTATTATAAGGACGATGCGCTCGGCGATCCATTCGTCAGTGATGAGCAAGCGATGTTCCTAAAAACTGTGCGACAGAAGTCCGAGCTCGAAGAGCTTCGCGAATTCGGTCTGCAAGTGAATGCCGCATTAAAGGCGATTATGGATAAGGCTGATTTAACCTTGATCGATTTCAAGATAGAAGTAGGGCGCGATTCGAATGGACTGCTCTATCTCGCGGACGAGATTTCGCCCGACTGCTGTCGGCTGTGGGATAAAAAGACTGGCGAAAAAATGGATAAAGACCGTTTTCGCCGCGATCTTGGCGGGGTTGAAGAGGCCTATCGCGAAGTTTGTAACCGACTCACAAAAGTATTGGGGAAAAAATGAGCCAGCAAGAATTTGTTTTCGGTGTCACGGTCATGCCACGCAAAGAAGTGCTCGATACTCAAGGTCGAGCCGTTGAAGAAACGCTTCGCCGTGAAGGCGAGCCCGTCGTGTCTTGCCGAGTCGGTCGATTTGTCGAATTAAAGGTGAACGCTTCGTCGCAAAAAGAAGCTGATGCTTTGGCGAAAAAAGTTTCGGAAGGTTTGCTTGCAAACTCACTGATTGAAACCTTCGAGTTGAAATCGATGTCGGGAGATAAGCGTGGCTAAAGCACGAGTCGGAGTCGTTCGATTCCCAGGCACGAACTGCGACCGCGACGTATTCGAAGCGGTTGGTCAGGCCGGTGCAGAAGCTGTTTGGCTTTGGCACGAGGACCTGTTCAATGCGAAAGATTTTAAAGCGCTCATACTTCCGGGCGGATTTTCCTACGGCGATTATTTGCGAAGCGGAGCACTTGCGGCTCGGGCTGTTGCGATGAAGTCAGTTCGTGAAGCTGCGACGGCTGGCGTTCCTGTTCTTGGAATCTGCAACGGCTTTCAGATTCTCTGTGAAGCGGGGCTTTTGCCCGGCGCACTCACTCGAAACCGCGGTCTTCGCTTCGTCGATACTTGGGTCGACTTGAAAAAGGTGGGCAGCAGAACGATTTTTGGCGGCGGCGTTTCAAAAGGTGCATCTTTACGAATACCAATTGCACATGCAGACGGCCGGTTTGTTATCGCTGACGATGCATTGAAAGCGGCGCGCGATCGCGATCAAGTTTGGCTCGAGTACAAAGAGAACCCGAACGGTTCGATTGCCGACATCGCTGGTATTACAAACGAAGCTGGTAACGTTGCGGGTCTAATGCCGCATCCCGAGCGCGCCTTCCACGAGTGGATGGGTGGGGTCGATGGTCGAAAACTTCTCGAGATTTGGACGTAAACGGTGGGACAAGATCAACGAGCCAATGAAAGCCTCGAAGCAAAACTAAAGCATTACCGATTGAACGCAGCCGAACACAAACGGATCGCAGGCCTCTTGGGTCGTGAGCCTCAAGGTGTCGAGTGGGCGTTATTTTCGGCAATGTGGAGCGAACACTGCTCTTACAAGAGCTCTCGGATTCACTTAAAAGGTCTCTTTAACAAATCTCCGCGAGTGCTCGAGAGCTTCGGAGAAAACGCTGGCGTCGTCGATCTTGGCGATGGCGAAAGAATTGCGTTCAAAATCGAAAGTCACAATCACCCAAGTTTCATCGAACCGTATCAGGGTGCTGCGACTGGCGTCGGCGGAATCTTGCGCGACATCTTCACGATGGGCGCACGTCCAATCGCGATCGCCGATTACCTCTGCTTCGGCGTGCCTCAAGCGGAACGAATGGAAAAGATTGTCGATGGCGTTGTACGCGGCATCGGCGGTTACGGAAATCCGGTTGGAGTTCCGACGATCACAGGACAAACCGAATTCGATGAGAGTTATGACAAAAACGTCCTCGTTAACGCGATGGCCGTCGGACTTTTCCGCAAAGGCGAAAAAGTCTTTCTCTCGAAAGCAAAAGGCGTCGGGAACCTCGTGGTTTATGCCGGAGCAAAAACGGGTCGCGACGGAGTTCACGGCGCCAGCATGGCGTCTGAAAGTTTCGGAAAAGATTCCGAGCAAAAACGTCCGACGATTCAAATCGGCGATCCGTTTTTCGAAAAGCTCCTGATCGAAGCCTGCCTTGAAGTCATGGACCAAGATCTTGTGGTCGCGATCCAAGATATGGGTGCTGCGGGACTTACAAGTTCATCTTTTGAAATGGCTTCGAAAGGTGGCGTTGGTTTCAACCTGCACCTCGATCGTGTGCCGCTTCGTGAAGCGACGCTTGAACCAGAAGATATTTTGCTCAGCGAAAGCCAAGAGCGCATGTTGATGGTCGTTGAGCCTGCTCAGCTTTCGAAAGTCGAAGCTGTCTTTAAAAGATGGGGACTCGAAGCCGTTGCCGTTGGTGATGTGACTTTGAAGAAAACCATGAAGCTCTTCTGGAAAGGCGATCTCTTGTCCGAGATCGATCCCGAGCTTCTCACGGAACACGCACCTCTTTATGAACGACCGTTCGAAAAGTGGTCGCCTAAGAACCGCGTGACGTCTGTCGGTGAATTGGAGCTCAAGGGATCGGAATCTGCGAAAGATCGATTGATGACGGCACTTTCTTCGCCTCAAGGATGTTCGCGTGAGTTTATCTATCGACAGTATGACGGACACGTAGGTGCTGCGACAGCGGCGGACTGTCACGAAGCGGTCGGCGTCATTCGCTTGAAAGACAGCGGTCGCGGACTCGGAATCGTTCTCGGTTGCCGACCGCAATTAATGCGACTTGATGCACGTGAGGGCGGACTCGATGCTGTTGCGTTTCCTTCGCTTGAACTCGCGATGAAAGGTTTCGAACCGTTGGCCGTCACAGACTGCCTGAACTTTGGAAATCCGGAGCGCGTGCCAGTGATGAGTTCGTTCGTCGCATCTCTCAGCGGCATGAACGAAATTTGCGCGGCACTTGTTGCGCCGATCATTAGCGGAAACGTCAGCTTTTATAATGAGACTGAGGGCCGGGGAATTACTCCGACACCTTCGACCGGAATTGTTGGGCTTCGTCCATCGGTCGATCACCTAGCGAAGGGTCATTTTACTCGCGCCGGTGATAATGTTTATCTCCTTCGCCTTCCGCAACTGACTCAAAACGGTGTACTGGCTGAAATCGCGAAAAACGAGCCGCGAGCGATCGGCACTTTGAGTGGCGCTGCGATTGCGAACTTTGCAACTTCACTTCGGTTGTTAGCAGACGGAGCCGACGGTTCAAAAGATTGTATATCGGCATCCAGAATGGTCGGAAAGTTTGGATTGGCGTATACTCTCGCACGAATGGTGATGCCAAAAGGTCTTGGTCTCAAGATCGAGGAAGCACGGCTCAAAAGTGCGCGACCCGAGCTTGCTAGTCTCTCGACTGCGACGTCGCTTTTCACCGAAGTTAGTTACGAGGTCATCATCGTCAGTCGCGAAAGCGAAACTGCGATTCGCGACCGTTGGGTGAAACACGGGGGCTTGGCTTCCGCTCTACACTTGTTGGGTACTGTCGGCGGGTCGAGTCTGGCGTTAGGTGACGAGTTTGATGTCAGTGCAGTAACATTGAAAGAAAAGTACGAGAGTGGATGGACAGGGGCTTTCGCGCACCTCCCAGCACGAGGGTAAACAGGAATGAGTGACAAGTCTTTTAAGGATGAGTGCGGTGTCGTCGGCATATGGAATCATATGCACGCGAGTCGCCTTGCATACTTGTCGCTTTTTGCGATTCAACATCGGGGTCAGGAATCTGCGGGAATTGTAACGCTCGAGAATGGCGTTCAAAAAGTTCACAAAGGACCCGGCCTTGTCTCTGAAGTTTTTAACGACAAGATTCTCGACGGACTCACTGGTCGCGCAGCGATTGGTCACGTTCGTTATGCAACCACCGGTATCAATCAAATGGCGAACTTCCAGCCGTTGCAAGCTAACCTCTCGAATGGTCCCATCGCGCTTGCGCACAATGGAAACATCGTCAACGCCGGGCCGCTTCGCGATCGATTGAAAGCTGAAGGTTCGATTTTTCAAGGAACTAACGACACTGAAGTCATCTTGCATTTGATTGCTCGGAATCCTTCAACGGATCTTATTGAGTGTTTGAAGTCGAGTCTTTCGGAACTTGAAGGTGCTTTTAGTCTGACAGTCATGTCACACAAAGCTTTGATCGCGGCCCGCGATCCGCAGGGCTTTAGACCGCTTGTTCTTGGTCGTTTGACCGATCCTGAAGGTAAAGAATCGTACTGTGTTGCGAGCGAGACGTGCGCGTTCGATCTTATCGGCGCGAAATACGTTCGTGAAATCGAACCGGGCGAAATTTGGTGGGTCGATGAGGCCGGTGAACACTCGATTAAATTTGGTCAGAAAAAACCACGTTCCGCATGTGTGTTTGAGCACGTCTATTTCGCTCGTCCGGATTCGATCGTGTTTGGTGAAAGTGTTTATGAGGTCCGCAAGAGAGCGGGCCGTCTGCTCGCCGAAGAGGATCGTCTCGAAGGCAAAATCGAATTCGACGTTGTTATTCCGGTGCCTGACAGCGGAGTTCCTTCCGCACTGGGATACAGTGTCGCAAGCGGTAAACCGTTTGAACTCGGAATCATTCGAAACCACTACATAGGTCGAACGTTCATTCAACCGCATCAAACCGTCCGCGACATGGGCGTAAAAATTAAACTTAATCCGCAGCAGGCCGTGCTTAAAGGCAAACGTGTTGTCGTGCTCGACGACTCGCTTGTTCGAGGAACCACTTCGAAAAAAATTATCGCACTCGTTCGTGCCGCAGGTGCTTTAGAGGTTCATCTTCGCATTGCAGCTCCGCCAACTGTGGGACCTTGTTATTATGGCGTCGATACTCCCGAGAAATCGCAGTTGATCGCTTCCCGTCAATCCGTTGAAGAAATTCGTGAATTCATCGGTGCTGATACGCTTCGATACTTGAGTATGGAAGGTCTAATGAAGGCCGTGAACGGCGAAAAAGGCGGATTCTGTGCCGCTTGCTTTGGTGGAAAGTATCCGACTCCACTCTATGGTCTCGATCTGATTCCGAAAGGAAACGTGCGTGGCCTCTAAAAAGAAAACTGCGAAAAAATCCGGCGGCAAGACTGGCAGCAAACGCGCTCCGGCAAGGACGTCCGTTCGCAAAGCTGCGGTCGTTGGAACTTGGGCTGCTTTGAAAAAAGGCGATATCGTTGATGTTATCGCGCCTGGATTTTGTCCCACGGATGACGAAGTCGAGGCGGGCGTTCAGTTTCTCGAGAGCTGGGATTTGGTCCCTCGGCTTCCGCACGATTTATTCGGCGCCGATGTCATTGCTTCGAACACCGATGAGAAACGACTGAAACATCTTTCGCACGCGTTGCTTGCGAAAGATTCGAGTGCTGTTTGGTGTTTGCGCGGTGGGTACGGAGCTATTCGCCTTGTCCCTGGTCTTTTGAAATTAAAAAAACCAGCGCGTACAAAAATTTTGTTGGGACTCAGCGACGTCACGACGATTCAGTTATGGCTCAATCTTAAATGGAAGTGGCCGTCGCTTCAGGCGCCGTTGCTCGACAGACTTGGTCGAACGGTGAACGAGTCGCTCGTGCGCGAAGGCCGACCACGGCCCATCGACGCTCAAGTTGAAGAACTTCGCCG
Organism: Bdellovibrionales bacterium; assembly: GCA_043716655.1. Lineage (GTDB taxonomy): Bacteria > Bdellovibrionota > Bdellovibrionia > Bdellovibrionales > JAMPXM01. Next base: position 9,004 of record JAYSYF010000243.1, read on the forward strand.
AATAGTTTTTGGTGAAACTTCAACGGTACTTTACGAAGGTCTTCGTGAACACTCTGGTGCGACTGTTCCTAAAACCCACGCGAAAGCTTTGATTCGGGGAACAATGGGTGGCGGGAACTTGGTTACCTATGCTTCGGCCATCGGTACTTCGATTCATCCGAACTCAGCTGATCAAATTTTATTTTTCGAGGACATCGGTGAACGCGGCTATCGCATCGACCGATTGCTCGAGCAACTTGTGCAATCGAAAGTCGTTACCGGAAAGACAAAGGCTATCGTGTTCGGAGAATTCATTGCGGGCAACGAGAGTGACGGAACTAACCGAGTCGGTGACGTTATCGACCGGTTTGCACGTACCTGGGCAATCGCCAATGGAGTTCCGGTTCTGACTGGCGTCTCAAGCGGTCACGGACAAAACCAACGCGTGGTTCCTCTGGGGACTCATGCAGTATTGGATCTTTATTCGGGTTCACTCGAGGTCGACACCGCCGTTCAACATGCGCGCACTTCAGCGCGACAAGGCATCACGTGACCGTACGTTCAGCTCGTTCGTTGCGCTCGGCTAATGTTAGTGAGCGAAAGTTTCTCGGCACGCTGGATCAGTGGCAGCACCCCGACGATGCGTCTTACTGGCAAGACGCGACTCAGGGATTTCGACTTCAGGCATGGCAATCGGGACGTTTGAAGATCGACGTTGCTTGCGGAAAAACTGAAGACATTTATGACTGGGCTTCGCTCACAAAAATCGTGCTCTCAGTTTCGAATGCGATGATCGAGGTAGGTGAGGGCGATCTCTCTTTGCAAGATCAGCTGACCGCTTGGTTGCCAGAAATTGCTGAAGACATGACAGACGCGCAGTTAAGTCGCTTTGGAAAGCCGCTCACCGTTCGCGATGTCTTGAGCCATTCGGCCGGCATGACGTGGTGGAAGCCGTTTTATAAATCGGTTTCAAAGCTTGCGCCGCGCGATCACGAAGAAGCGTGGGCCATTTTAAGCGATCTCGTGATTCGCGATGTTCGTAATCGAATGCTTAACGGTGAAATTGCGAAGGCTCGTAAAGGACCAGCGATTTATTCCGATCTCGATTTCTTTTTACTCGGCGAGGTTTTGCGTCGCTCGAGCATGCTCTCGATACCGGATCAGTACGCACGCGTTCAAGATCGACTTGATCTTGCGGGTACCTTTTTTCATGCGCTGTCTAAGCGTGACCTCAAAAGTGGTACGGGCGCGCGTGAATCTGCACAGCCGGGCGTCGTTTGGCATCGCGATCGCCGCGACAGAACAGCGTCGACCGAGCGCGATACCGAGTGGCGGGGTCGAATGCTGACCGGAGAAGTGCACGACGAAAATTCATCATCGCTCTTTGGTTTTGCTCCGCACGCAGGACTTTTCGGACCGATCGGAGATTTGAGTCGTTATGGACTCGAACTTAGAAAGCTCGCTCGCAGAGACAAATCGCGATTGCCTGAAGCGGGAGCTCGGTTTTTACGTCGCTCGGTTCCTCGTTCCCGCGGTGACTGGGCGCTCGGATTCATGATGCCGACCAAAGGAAGTGCGTCGTGTGGTCCCAAATTTTCGCTTTCGAGCATAGGTCACACGGGTTTCACAGGAACCTCGCTCTGGTACGACCCGAAACGTGATTTGCTTGTGACGATTTTATCAAACCGCGTTCATCCGACACGGAAGAACGCACGTTTCGTGAAGCTACGACCTGCACTTCATACGATGGTTGTCGACGCACTCTAAACTCTCGGCGCTCCTTACCGTTCGCAACTCGGAACTTTTCAGGCAAGGCTGTATCCACCTCAACCGGCACCACCTCCCGTATTTTGCTAGACCCACGGTCATGGTGAAGACGAAAAGGTTTTTGAAATCCAAAAAGAATGACCGTGCGCAATGCGCGCAGGGACGCTCGAACCCGGATCGCGTTTTTAATCCGCGCGGCAGGACCACGGTGGCCTCGCGTAAGTCACGGCCGGTAATGATGAATCAATCCATGCACATCACGATGCGAAGTGATGTGGCGAAAGGGCGATTCAATCTTTATCGGCACGAACGCAGATTGAATACGCTGATCAAGGCGATTGCGATCTCTCACGGAGTTCACATCTATAAAATGGCCAACGCCGGTAATCACATTCACATCCACTTGCGGATTCGAAGACGCATTTTGTGGAAGGGATTCATTTCAGGTCTGATGGGCGGAATTGTCCGCGCCGTTGGATATCGGCGTACAATGCACAATTCCGACGGCACGATGACCGTGGGTCGAGCGTTCTGGAGTGCGAGGCCACATTCTCGGGTGGTTTGGCCGGGCCGAGATTTTAATCAACTGAACGACTATATTACGCTCAATCAGTTGGAAGCGGCGGGAGTAGTGCCTCCGCGAAAATCTATGCGCAAAGGTAAGTCTTGGCGAAAGATTGTAGAACTCTTCCGATACGGATGAGCGTGGGTTGGGGAAGAAAGTAGATATGGTCCTAAGTTGCGAGCGACGTAAGTAGTTTTCCATAGATGCCGTCGAAGGCACCGTTGGACATGACCAGTACGACGTCGCCGGGCTTCGCGCGCTTTTTTACTTCGGCCACGATGTTGTCGACGCCGTCGATGACTTTCGCGTCGATCTTTGCATCTGCCAATTGTGACATCAAAAGGTCCATCGAAAATCTTTGATCTTCAGGTAGACCTGCAAGATTGAACGGTGGAGGAAGCAACAGCGTGTGTGTACCGGCGTCGATAAATGCGGCGGCATATTCTTTTTGAAAGACGTTTCGACGTGAAGTGGCTGAGCGCGCTTCGAAAATAGAAAACACATGCGATTTCGGATACTGCATTTGAACAGTGCGGATCGTTTCTCGAACTGCGGTCGGGTGATGCGCAAAATCTTCGATGATCGTGATTCCGCCTGGTGTGCCG
>JAYSYF010000244.1:0-11892 GCA_043716655.1 Bdellovibrionales bacterium
CTTCGATTGCTAAGTCTTTGAAGGTATTGGGATTTGAACGAAGTTCCACCATCGAGTGAGTAGAACCGAAGCACGTCGGGCAAACGGAAATCGCAATAAGAAATAAGTGGTGGCCAGGGACGGAATCGAACCGCCGACACATGGATTTTCAATCCATTGCTCTACCGACTGAGCTACCTGGCCGCGCAAGAATTGTAACACGCGAGGAGGGACAGGGGTATCGCGGCCCGCAACACCCTGTCAAACGATCTAAAGGACTCGAAGACTACGCTTTTGCCAACGCTTGATCGAGATCTCGAAGCAAATCATCGATGTCTTCGATCCCGACGCTAAGGCGAACGAGGCCATCGTCAATTCCCAAAATCTTTCGAGTTTCAGCGGGAACAGAGGCGTGCGTCATAATTGCCGGATGTTCGATTAGCGACTCCACGCCGCCTAAACTCTCAGCAAGTGCAAAGATTTTCACGCTTTCTAGCAGAGTACGAGCGCTGCTCATTCCACCCTTTATGTAGAACGTGATCATTCCGCCGAATCCCGACATCTGCTCTTTCGCGAGCGCATGCTGAGGGTGCGAAGCTAAACCTGGGTAAATCACTCGGTCGATTTTTGGGTGCTTCTCGAGAAATTTCGCAGCCGCAGCCGCTCCCAACTCATGTTGTTTCATACGAACCGCGAGCGTTTTCAGCGAGCGCATCGCTAAGAAAGAATCGAACGCGCCTTGAATGCCGCCCATTGAGTTCGTCAGGAACTGAATTTTCTCGGCGAGCCTGTCATCGGAAGTAGCCAAAGCTCCGCCGACGATGTCGCTATGCCCGTTGATATATTTTGTTGTCGAGTGAACGACGATCGTTGCACCAAGGTCCAGCGGGCGCTGGAAATATGGGCTCATGAACGTGTTGTCGACAACGGTGATCATGCCTTTTGCCGTCGCCATCGCGCTGAGCTTTCGAATATCGACAAGCTTAAGCATCGGATTCGTCGGAGTTTCAAGCCACAACATCTTCGTGTTCGGTTTGATCGCTCGCGCGAGATTTTCTGGGTTCGTCAGATCGACGAAGCTAAAATCGATTCCATTGTGACGGATGACTTTGTCCATCAAGCGGAATGAACCGCCGTACATATCGTCGCCAGCGACGACATGATCCCCCGCTTTCAAAAGATGCATGATCGTTGTCGAAGCGGCGCAACCGGATGCGAAGGCGAATCCATGCTTCCCGTTTTCGAGATTCGCGATGCACGCTTCATATGCTTTACGAGTCGGATTATGTGTTCGGCTGTACTCGAACCCGCTATGAACGCCCGGCGAACTCTGCACATATGTCGAAGACATATAGACAGGAGTCATAATCGCGCCCGTCGTTGGATCCGGCGCTTGGCCTGCGTGAATCGCACGAGTTTCAAACTTGTAATTCTTCTGAGACCAATCTTTTTCCAGTGCCATACGGGCTCCTTAATTGAGCTTTTGGTTCTTCAACCAATCGTCGTTGAACGCTTTGCTTAGATACGAGCGTCCTCCGTCGGGGAACATGACGAGAATTTTTGATGGTTTTGCCAGCTTCTCGGAATACTTAATGGCTGCCGCAAGAGCGGAACCACAAGACGGACCTACAAGCAGACCTTCAGTTGCCGCTAAATCTCGACATGCCTTGAAGGATTCCTGGTCACTCACCTGAACGATATCGTCCATATATTGGAAGTGAACGTTGTCCGGCATCATATCTTCGCCGATGCCTTCTACTAAATAGCTCGCCGGCGGCGTTCGGACTTCTTTGTGATAAAACATGTCGTAAAGAATGCTTCCGTGCGGATCCGCGCAGACGATCTTCACTGCCGGATTCTTTTCTTTGAAATAGCGACCAACGCCCGAAAGCGTTCCGCCGGTTCCGATTCCCGCGACGAAAACATCGATCTTGCCGTCCATCTGCTTCCACATCTCTGGAGCTGTGGTTTCGTAGTGAACTTTAACGTTGGCTGGATTGTGGTACTGGTTTGCGAGATACGCGCCTGGAGTCTCTGCGACGATTCTTTTCGCGACTCCATAATGCGAATTTGGATCTTCAGGACCAAGTCCGGTCGGAGTCATGACGACTTTTGCGCCGTAAGCGCGAAGTACCGCACGTTTTTCTTCGCTGATCTTCTCGGGCATTACGAAAACGCACTTGTAACCTTTTAAGAGGCCGACAAGTCCAAGTCCGACGCCGGTATTTCCCGAAGTGGCCTCGACAATTGTTCCGCCTGGCTTCAGTTCGCCCGAGCGTTCGGCGTCTTCAATAATAGACATCGCGATGCGGTCTTTAACGCTTCCGCCGGGATTGAAGAATTCAATCTTGCCAAAGAACTCGTGTTTTCCTTTCGGAACGCACTTATTGAGACGCACGATGGGCGTATTGCCGATCGCCGAAAGAACATTTTCGTGAACTTTGCCGTGAAATTCCATCGACTGCCGATCCTAGCTGTTCAGGCGAGGTCCGCCTCAGGAGATCGAGTCGGTTTCTGCCGTTTTTTTACTAAGTTAACGGAGTCGTCATGACATTCTAAAAGTCGAAGCGCAAGTCGGAGTTGTTCAGTCTGATCGAGCACCGAGGGATGGCCCAGTTCCGCTAGGCGCGCGGCAACTTCTTTCGGATTTGCCGAACCCGCGAGGAGCTGATCGATGATCGGTTCTAATGCTGCGAGGTGTGCCGCAGTCATCTCAGTCGCTTGCTTTGATTCTTTGGACACCGTTGCTTTTGGCTTCATCAGGAAAACTGTAGCCCGCTTGGAATCCCAGACTCAAGGCTAACGCAAAGCATCCCTCAGGTCATTTTCGCCGGTGGCGTACGCTAAATCTTTCCCGCGACGCTGAATCGCATCTCGGCACGCTTTTGAAGTGTAGCGATCCACTCTCGGCAACCGCGACGCTTTCGCACTCGAGCTCACGCAAAGTGAATCGAGTTCGCTCGGATCTTTTACGTCATCTGAATAACAAAAGGTTGGCGGAAGGTGGCTGCGGCGTTGAATTTCGCAGGCCCGTTCACGAATCTGCTTCGACTTCGCGGCGCCAGCAACTTCCTTAAGCTCGGTGACGTTTTGCGCGCGAAAGATCGCGACAGCCTGATTTGTTAAAGCAACATTAGGCGAGGCGGCATACGCGTGCGTGGAAAACACGACGGAAGACGCGATGATCGACCATTGAATTGCTATCTTCATCTCAAAGCCTCCACAAAATTCTGAGTTATCGGACCAAAAAGTAAAATGAGAAACGCCGGGAACATACACAGCAGAAGCGGCACCAACATCTTTAAGGGCAAACTATCGACATGAGATTTCATGTCGAGCTCGAGCTGTGCTTCGATTTCAGTTCGCAGCTCGCGAAGCGTTGGAAGGATGGAATTGCCGCGAATTCCGTCCAGCAAGATCACAAAGAGCGATTCCCGATAAAGGGTTCGATAGCGAACGTCTGTGGCGTCGAAAGAAGTCGGTCCCTCTGTCTTGCGTAAAAAATCCAGTACTTCCCGCTGGAACAATTGATCGCTCGAGACTTTACGCTGACTCGATCTGCGACTCTCGCCATCAAGCCACTGCATGACGGCGTCCCGGACAGCGTCTCCGCGTATCAGCGAGTCCTCTATCGACATCAAACATCGCAGTACGGGATTCAGACCGACCACTTCACTCTCCTTCCCCCGCGCCAAATGAGCGCGAGTCCGCCGATGAAGAGCGGAAACGAAAGCTGAAATGGTCCGCGAGTGGCGCTCCAACCGAAGGCGCTAATCGAAAAAAGTGAAAGCAAAGTGAAGATCGTCGCCAAAATAAGTGATTGAGCGCGAACTTGTGCCATCGCCTGCACAGACCTACGTCGAAAAATGCGTTCGGTGCGAACGCGAAGCCGCCAACGCTCGAGCTCTGCAATTTGCGAACGCGAAAGATGATCGATGCGCCGAAATTCTCGCGAAATTTCGCCGAGCTTGAACGACTTCGGTTGAGCAGATGTGTTTTTTTGTGGTGAAAAAGACACAGAACGCGCGATCTCGATCCATCGAAGACGAATTGAAGACCGCGTTTCGCTCGCGACAAGTTCGAGCGCGACAGAAAGCGAACGCCCTTCTTTCATTCTCATCATAAGACGTGAAAGCAAATCGTCGAGCGATTCTTCAACTGCGCGATCTCTGTATTTAGCTAGGAGAAACGCACTTGCGATGCCGAGTGCGAAAGGTGTTTCAACTTGAAACCAAAACCGCAAAAGATTATTTGGCCTTTGGAAAATCAGAGACAAAGAAGTCACCGCGAGCACCCCGGTGACAATTTTCGCCATGTCGAGCGCAGTCACGACACGATCGCGCACCAAAAGTGTTGCGAGACGAGCTGCGGACAACAATCCGACGACGGAACACGCGAGAATGATCATCTCAAACACACTTCTCACTCATCACCTCCGCATTTCCCGTCGCAAGATGCGGACAATCTGATTTCGATCGAAAGAAAAGATCGAAAGATTGCACTCAAGTTTATTTTTTCTATTGACGATAAAACTCGTGCGGTTATCCTTTTCATAAGGAAGTCTTCAGATCACAAAGTGAGTCGCACGGTGTGATCAAAAATAGAGAACTCATCCCAAAGGAGCGAGACATGGCTAAGAAGAAAGCAACTAAGAAAGCAGCGAAGAAAACTACAAAGAAAGCTGCGAAGAAGAAAACGACTAAAAAAGCGAAGAAGTAGTAGCTTTTTAGAAGTCTAACTTCGGAAACCCTCGAGCGATCGAGGGTTTTTTTTTGCCCCACGCTCATCGCGAATTCTCATTCCGCGACAAACCTGCAAAGCCCGCAACACCGCCCCCACAGCCCCATTCCAGCCACCACGAGAAATGCATTTCGTATTTGTCCGACACTCGGTGGAACGGTCTTAATCTCCTCGCAGACGTGCGAGGAGCAGCGCAGCCGGGTGGGGACCCGGCGAAGCGACAACGGAAGAAAGAGCGAATCAAACCAAACTAGAATAGTTTGGCTTTGATTCCCTCTTTCTGGAGGAAGTTAGAGATCGCTTTGTCGTCGAGTTTCTCGAGACGCCACACCAAGCGATGCAAAAGTTCGAGAGTCTTCTCGGCTTCCGGTCCGCGGAGCTTCGAGGTCAGAATCAGCGCATCGTCGGTAATTTGCGCGATGTTGGACACGATGTGAGTAAATTGTTTGTTCTTCGACGTCTTTTCTAACAAGACCAGGGTCTTGTTGAGATTGTTGACGAGAGAATTCATCTTTTCGATCGTATCGACGATGGATCCCTCGTTTTTTTCGACCATATCGAGAATTTTTCCGGCCAAACCGTAACTTTGTGAGATCAATTGATCGATTCTCGGCGGATCTTCGCCGCGAACGAAGCTTCCTGGCACGATTTCTGGCGCGGAAGTCGATCCGGGACTCACTTCAACGAATTTTTCGCCGATGACTCCCGCCAAATTGATGAAAAACTTCGAATCCGCGCGAACTGTTGGCCACGCTTCGCGGCTGATCGTCAAAACGACGGTCAATTTGACCTCTTCTCCGCTTGTCGTCTTTTGATTCGGAGTGAATTCGATCGCTTTGACCTTGCCGACCTTGATTCCCATCACGCGAACGGGTGAACCGACTTCGACGCCGCCTGCATAATTGTATCCAGCTCTGATCTCGTGCGCAGATGCGAACGGATTCAGAAGTCCCAGATACCAAATGAAGCCGACGATGAACGCCAGAGCGAGAAGAAAGAGCCCCCCGACTTTAATTTCAGGAGAAAGCGGTTTCGTTTGTAAGCCAGCCACGGGGACCATCCTTTGCCGGAATCAGTGATCGAATCATTGAACCTTAATAAAACAAACTGAACAAATACGAGAGAACGAAATCGAGCACAATAATTGCGACCGAAGTTGAGACAACGGCGTTGGTCGTCGCAAGACCGACGCCTTCAGCGCCCGGTTTGCATCGTAAACCGCAGTAACATGCGAAAAGCGGGATTACGGAACCGAAAACCGCACCTTTGATGACGGCGAAAAGCAAATCCTGTCCGGAAACGAATGGCCGGCTCATCGTCATGAAAAGTCCCGGCGTGTACCCGAGCTTCAAGACCGACACGACCATCGCAGCCATCAGACATACGATGTTTGCGATCAAACTCATGATCGCGCCCGAAATAATACATGCGACAAGTCTCGGAGCCACAAGGAAACGGATCGGGTCGAGACCGAGCATTTGCAGCGCTTCGATTTGTTCTGTCACCTTCATCGAACCGACTTCGGCAGCCATGCCTGCGCCGGCTCGCGACGTCACCAGCAACGCCATCACGACAGCACCGAGTTCTCGTAAGATCAGCATCGCTGCGAAGCCAGGCACCATCGAGTCGTTCTGAATTACGAGCTTCATGTGGAATGACGCTTCGAGAATTGTGACCATGGCCGCGGCGCAAACGCAGAGCACGATGATCCAAAGGCTTTCTCCGGCGACGAAATGAATCTGCTTAATGACGTCGCGAACGCGGAATGGAGGGATAAAGGACGCTGCGATACTTCGTGCCGCCAGATACGCGAAACCGAAAACATGATCGAACATGTTACTGAAAGTACCTGCGGTGCGAGCTTCAATGCTCATGCGCCCACACCTTTCATCGATATTGCGATTTGAATAATCGTGTCAGCGATCATGCTCGTGCCCCAATCGGCGGCGACGAGCGCGACCATTGTCGCAACGGCTGTCTCAACCACGGCACGGCCGACTCCGCGCGCCCCGCCGCTGGCGTTGAATCCTTTGTAAGTACAAATCGCCGCGAGCACGATCGCAAAAACGATGCATTTAAAAAGGCCGGTCGCAATAGATGGCAAAGTCACGATGGTTGGAACGTGGCGAAGATATTCGTCGGGATTGATTCCCGAGAAAAGCACGCCCATTAAGACTCCGCCGGCGATCGACATCAGCAGGCCCGCCGCAAGCAGCGCAAAGCTCGAAATAATAATCGCAATCATTCGCGGCAGGATCAGTTCTTGAAAAGGATTTGCGCCGAGACATCGGATGGCATCGATTTGTTCGGTCACCCGCATTGTTCCGAGTTCGGCCGCCGTGAACGCGCCAACTTTTCCGCTGAGCATAAATGCAATCAACAGCGGTCCCACCTGTCGAATTGTTGCGCTGGTTGAAAGTGCGCCGAGATATCCGAGGGCACCATACGCTGTTACCTGCATCGTGAACTGGACAGTCATGATGGCGCCGACAAAAAATCCAGCCATCGCTGTGGTCGGCAGACTTTGGGTCGTCACTCGCAGCACTTGGTTGAAAACTTCGCGACGAGAGACTCCGTGACGCCTGAAAACGCCAAATGCTTCGCCACAAAACGAGACGCATCCGCCGATTTCCTCGACCAGTCTATATAATGCGCCGAAAAACACCGCGAAAGGCGAGCCGGTCATGCTTCCACCCCTCGCGCTTTTGCCTCTTCAAGGAAATCGACCACGAGCGGTTTTTTTGATCGCAAAATTTCTTGCACGGTTCCCTGCTCGACGATGTTTCCTTGATCAAGGACTACAATTCGATCTGCGATTTCGAGGGCGCAATCCATATCGTGGCTGACGACAACCGCCGTCGTTTTTAGTTTTCTTGAAAGATCGCGAATCAACAAGTTGATCTGCCGGGTTGTGACCGGATCGAGTCCAGTCGTTGGTTCGTCGAACAGCAAAATCGCAGGGCCAACTGCAACCGTTCGGGCGAGGCTCACTCGCTTCTGCATTCCATAGGAGATTTGCGCTGGTAATTTCGCTTCGAGCGCGTCCACTTCTTCGTCTGTGCCGCCGAGGCCCACCATCGCTAAACATTCGCGAGCGCGCGGCTTGGCTTGTTCGAGCGTCAGTTTTTCGTGTTTCATCAGTCCGTACGAAACGTTTTCGGCGATGGTGAGCGAATCAAAAAGTGCCGGATGTTGAAAAACCATTCCGCAGCGTCGACGGACTGGAAGATATTCTTCTTCGGTCAGATCGGTGACGTCTTGCCCGTCTATATGTATGCGTCCCTCGTCGGCGCGCAGCAGTCCAACGAGTGTTTTTAATAAAACCGATTTTCCGGTGCCGGAGGTTCCTAAGATAAAAACGATTTCTCCTGCCGAGATTTTTAAGCTCAACCCTTTCAAAACCGTTCGATCGCCAAATCTTTTCACAAGATCTTTGAATTCAATCATGAACGGCGATGTTGCGTGGACACTCACGATTGTCCTCGCAAAAACTTGGCGACGCGAACGTCAGTGTGCGCGCGGGTTTCAGCGACCGTGCCCGTCACAACGAGTTCGCCCTTGAAAACGAATGCAACTCGATCGGCGATTTGAAACGCTCGCGCAATTTCGTTCGTCACAAAAATCACGGTGGACTGATCGCGCGACTGTAAATCTTTGATGAGCCGGATAATTTTTCGACTCGTGATCGGATCAAGACCCGCTGTTGGATCGTCGTAAAGAATGAGTTTTGGTTTCAGCGCCAGGGCTCGGGCGATGCCGAGTCGTTTCTGCATTCCTCCGCTAATTTCGACAGGATAACGTTCTGCGGCGGTCTCGAGACCGACCGATTCGAGCAACCCGTGACTCAGGACGTTAGAAGCTTCGACCGATCGACCCAAAGTCTCGATTTGCGGGAAACTTACGTTCTCGAGTGCTGTCAGCGAATCAAAAAGTGCGTTCCGTTGAAAGAGCATTCCGGTTTCGCGCCCGAGCTTGAGTCGATCTTTCTGAGAGAGTTCGGACCGAATTTGACCGTGAACTGCGACAGAACCCGACGTTGGTTCTATCAATCCCGCTATGATCTTAAGCAAAAGCGATTTTCCTTCGCCACTTGGACCCATAATCGCGAGAATTTCGCCACGACCCACCGCAAGATGAACGTCGCGTAATAGTTGCGCGCCCGCTATGGAAAGCGAAACACCCGAGAGTTCAACCATGGCTGCACTCGGCGAGTTACCAGCAGATTTCCCTTCGGATTCGATGAAAGTCTCGTTGGTGCTAACCATGTTCTACGAATTACCTTTTGCCCGTAAGCTATGGCTGTTCTATTCACATTGAACACTATATTCGAACGCGTCCTAGCTCCAATGAAATTGCGCGCAATCCAAGTGAGGTCCCTGTGTCGACATACGACAAAATTAAAGTTCCTTCGTCTGGTCAGAAAATTAAAATCGGCGCCGGTAGCAAAATCGAATGCCCGGATCAACCGATCGTCACGTTCATCGAAGGCGATGGAGTCGGACCAGATATTTGGAAAGCATCCGTCGGAGTTTTCGATGCCGCTGTTCAAAAAGCTTACGGCGGAAAACGGAAGATCCACTGGTGCGAAGTTTACGCTGGCGCGAAAGCGACTCAAGTTTATAACGGCAACTATTTTCCGGATGAAACTTTGACGGCGATCAAAGAATTCGTCGTGTCGATCAAAGGTCCACTGGAAACTCCAGTTGGAAAAGGCATTCGTTCTTTGAACGTTGCACTTCGCAAAGAGCTCGATCTCTATTCATGCGTTCGCCCAGTGAAATGGTACGAAGGCGTTCCTGCACCGGTAAAAGATCCGGGCAAAGTGAATATGACAATCTTCCGTGAAAACATCGAAGACGTTTACGCAGGGGTTGAATTCGCTGCGGGTACTCCTGAAGCGAACGAGTTCATCACTCTCGCGGCTAAACACGGAAAAAAGATTCGTGAAGGCAGCGCGATTGGCGTGAAGCCAATGTCAGCGTTCGGAACTAAACGCCTTGTCCGTAAAGCTATGGAATACGCCGTTGCCAACAAATGTCCAAGCGTCACGCTCGTGCACAAGGGCAACATCATGAAGTTCACTGAAGGCGCTTTCAAAGATTGGGGCTACGAACTCGCGAAAGCAGAATTCGGCGACGTTTCAATCAGCGAAGAAGAGTTGTGGGCGAAGTACGACGGCAAAGCTCCAGCCGGCAAAATCATCGTGAAAGATCGCATTGCAGACAGCATGTTCCAGCAAGCGCTTTTGCGCCCTGAAGACTATTCTGTCCTGGCGTTGCCAAACCTCAACGGCGATTACATGTCTGATGCTCTGGCGGCGCAAGTCGGCGGACTCGGCATTGCTCCAGGTGGAAACGTCGGCGACGGTTTCGCAGTCTTCGAAGCAACACACGGCACAGCACCGAAGTATACTGGCCAAGACAAGGTGAACCCTGGTTCGGTTATTCTTTCTGGCGCCATGATGCTCGAATATATGGGTTGGAAAGAAGCAGCGGTCTTGATCGAAAAAGGTATTGCGGCGGCCATCAAAGGCAAACGCGTCACTTACGATTTCGAACGCCAGATGCAGGGCGCGACGTTGCTCAAGTGTTCTGAATTCGGCAAAGAGATTATCAGCAAAATGTAGTTTTCGGGCGGCTTCGGTCGCCCTATTTATTTAATTTTTAATATTTGGTTCTGAAAATTTAAGGAGATCCCCATGGCTACTACTCATCAACGTAAAAAGATCGCTGTTATCGGTGCAGGTTTTGTCGGTTCAACATGTGCGCACTGGGCTGCTGCAAAAGAACTCGGTGACGTCGTTCTTCTCGATGTGAACGACGGCGTTGCAAAAGGAAAGGCACTCGATCTTTACGAATCGTCTCCGGTTGAACTTTTCGATTCGCGCATCACTGGCACTAATAACTACGCGGATATCGCGGGATCTGACGTCGTCATCATCACTGCAGGTCTGCCACGTAAACCCGGCATGAGCCGCGACGATCTTTTGGCGACAAACGCGAAGATCATGAAAGAAGTTTGCCTCGGAGTAAAACAACACGCACCTCAGTCGGTTGTTATCGTCGTATCGAATCCGTTGGACGCTATGGCATTCGTTGCGAAAGACGTTCTCGGCTTCCCAGCGAATCGCGTTCTCGGTATGGCCGGCGTTCTCGACGGCGCTCGTATGAAGACGTTCATCGCTGAAGAATTGAAAGTTTCTGTAAAAGACATCAACGCTTTCGTTCTTGGCGGGCACGGCGACACAATGGTTCCAATGCCACGTCATTGCTCGGTTGGCGGCATTCCGCTTCTCGAAATCCTGCCAAAAGAAAAAGTCGACGCGATTGTTACACGCACACGTAACGGCGGCGCTGAAATCGTAGGTCTTTTGAAAACTGGTTCAGCTTACTACGCTCCTGCGGCATCGGCTGTTCAAATGGCAGAAGCAATTTTAAAAGATCAAAAACGTATTCTTCCATGCGCGGCTTACCTTGAAGGTCAGTATGGCGTGAAAGGTTTGTTCGTCGGCGTTCTTTGCAAACTCGGCGGCAACGGTCTCGAACAAATTATCGAGCTGAAACTGAACGACGAAGAACAAAAAGGCCTCGATAACTCGATCAAAGCCGTCACTGAACTCGTTGAAGCACTCAAGAAACTGGAATTCTAGGTTGTGAACATACACGAATATCAGGCGAAGGATTTGCTTCGCAAATATGGTGTCGCGACACTTAAAGGTGTGATGGTTGAGTCTCCGGACAAAGCGGTGGAAGCCGCGAAGTCTTTGGGCGGATCGATCCACGTTGTAAAAGCACAAATTCACGCTGGTGGCCGCGGCAAAGGCGGCGGCGTGAAGGTCGCGAAGTCCCTCGAGGAAGTGCGCGCGTACACTGCGAAAATGCTCGGCATGACTCTCGTCACGCATCAGACGGGACCACAGGGCAAAGAAGTTCAGAAGGTTTACATCGAGCAAGGCTGCAACATTAAGAAAGAGTACTACGTTGCTGTACTACTCGATCGTGTTACGGGCCGAGTTGTTGTCATGGCGTCTGCTGAAGGTGGCGTGAACATCGAAGAAGTCGCTGAACATCACCCAGAAAAGCTGATCAAGGTTCAGGTGGATCCCGCCGTCGGTCTTCAACCGTTCCAAGCGCGCCAACTCGCGTTTGGTATCGGCATGAAAGATAAAGTCGC
>JAYSYF010000245.1:0-3952 GCA_043716655.1 Bdellovibrionales bacterium
TTACAGTTTTGTTGGCGTTGATCGTCCAGATGTCGTTCTGAGTTCCGCCCACGAAACCTTCTGCGTTAGCAAGGAAGGCCGCAGTTGTTGCAGTTGCAGTCGCTGCACCCGCAAGTGTAGTTACTGCTGCACCGGCTACAGTTACCGCGTTGTTCGCACAACCCGCTGTTGTCACGACGGCTGCTACCGAGCAGTTCATGTTAGCAGGCGTGTGTCCCGGAGGTGCCGGAGCGATTGTGTGAGTCGACGCTGTACCGAAACCAGTTAGATAACGAAGGCTTCCCTGTGGTCGATATCCTGCCGTAAGGATATCAGTCGTATAAGCGTTGTACTCGGCTTGGAAGGCTTTCTGTGATGTAAAGAGAGCTGCAAGCTGAGAACGTGATTCAGAAGCACGCGCCTTTGCTTGGAACTTCGCGAAGTTCGGAATCGCAACAGTAGCCAAGATACCAATGATGGCAACGACGATCATGAGCTCGATCAAAGAGAAACCGGATTGGGTTTTCAACATACGTACTGCTTTCACATTTCCCCCCTAGGAAAAGTTCAAAATCTTCGCGATGCAAAATGCGTCGCTCACGGAATAACTGTTTCACTGTTCGTGCCACGTTTTCGAATCACTGCGAGACACTTTTCACTTCCGATTTCCGAAATGTCTCGACTCGAGTCGCACGTTCGAATCACTCCGAAACGCTTTTCGTTTCATCGCAAGACGGTGACGTCCACACGCGCTTGAATTCGGATTTCGATGACAAGTTGGACAGAGCTAAACACGCGAATGATGGAGTGATTATTAACGGCGACAAAACTTTTGTCGGTTTAAAGCGCAATTTTGGCGTTGGTTGGTCTTTGGTCCGTGTGCCGTTCGTCAAGTTTCTCAAATTGAAACTGACGAACGCCAGAAAAAATAAAGGCCCCTCTTTCGAGGAGCCTTCATCAGCTGTATAGACCCTTGGGTCTAGACGCTTCGTCTAAGCTTAGTATCCGCCCAACTGTGAGTTGATTACAGTTTTGTTGGCGTTGATCGTCCAGATGTCGTTCTGAGTTCCGCCAACGAAACCTTCTGCGTTAGCAAGGAAGGCTGCAGTTGTCGCAGTTGCAGTCGCTGCACCCGCAAGTGTAGTGACGGCTGCGCCGGCTACAGTTACCGCGTTGTTCGCACAACCCGCTGCTGTCACGACTGCTGCTACCGAGCAGTTCATGTTAGCTGGCGTGTGTCCCGGAGGTGGCGGAGCGATTGTGTGAGTCGACGCTGTACCGAAACCAGTTAGATAACGGAGGCTTCCCTGTGGCAGGTAACCAGACGTCACGATATCAGTAGTATAAGCGTTGTACTCGGCTTGGAAGGCTTTCTGTGCTGTGAACAAAGCTGCAAGCTGAGAACGTGATTCAGACGCACGTGCTTTTGCTTGGAACTTCGCGAAGTTCGGAATCGCAACAGTAGCCAAGATACCAATGATGGCAACAACGATCATGAGCTCGATCAGCGAGAAACCTGCTTGATTCTTCAATGTACGTACTGCTTTCATTTTTCCCCCTAGGAAAAGTTCTGAGTTTCAATTCTCAGTTTTAAATTTTGTGCCTAAAAACTTTGTACTCAAATCTAGTCAGAGCTTTTAAGGACCGTTCGTTATCGGTACGACCCGATCTCTTCTAAACGATCTTTTGAAAGTTCTGTTTCTTCGAAATCCGACTCACTCCCCTTATGTCGTTCACCCTTCGTGCCACCTTTTCGAATCACTGCGAGACACTTTTCAACTGCGCGTCTCCAAAGTGTCCCGATACGAATCGCGCGTTCAAACAATCGCGAGACATTCCCGAATCAACTCGAGACAGTGTCCAGAAACGCGCGACTGATATTCGCCGGTGTATGGAAGTTTGACGGATGCTAACTGCATGAATAGTCCAGATTTTTCTAATGCAGACCAAAGAATGGCGAGTGGTGTGCGCCCTTTTGCGCTCGAAAGGTCATCACCATTATGTACAGTATCGAGACAAATCTCGTTTTGTGACAAAACAGTCTAGCAATTGTTGAAGTCGACCTAAGGACAGTCGTGCGAATGTCGGCGCTGTTTGCCTCAGGATGGAACATCTCTATATACTGGAGGCAGCAGGAGACGGCTAATCGTGACTCTCCCCGATGAGAATTCAGACACCATTACGGATCGTTCGAGCGATGGCAGCGTTGCGACTGCGGACGCCAAGCCTGCGCTTAAGACTCCGTCACTCTATCGCGTGCTTCTGATGAACGATGATTTTACGCCCATGGATTTTGTCATTCACATTCTGCAAAAGTTTTTTAGCAAAGCATCAGACGAAGCGACTCGCATCATGCTCGAAGTTCATCACAAGGGCGCAGGTACTTGCGGCGTGTTTTCTCATGAAATCGCGGAGACAAAGGTTCACATCGTGAACACTTACGCGAAACAAAATAGGTTCCCATTGAAGTGCACCATGGAAAAAGCGGAGGCATAAATGTTGAGTTCAAGCCTAGAACGACTTTTGAATTCGGCCGTTCGACTCGCCCGAGACGCTCGTCACGAGTTTGTGAGCCTCGAACACATACTGCTCGCCTTCGCGCAGGATGACGAAGTGATCGAAGTGTTACGGGCCGTCGGCTGCGACACCGGATCCCTTCGCCGTGAACTCGAGGTCTTCCTCGAACGTCATGCACCAAGGATGCGGTTGTTAAAAGCGCAGGCTGGTAGCGAAACCGAAGCGATGTCGGTTCCGGTTGGCTGGAAGCCCGAATTTACATTGGCGTGCCATAGACTTCTTCAGCGCGCCGTCGTGCAAGTTCAAAGCGCAGGACGCGAACAGGTTCTCCCTGGAAACGTGCTGATTGCGCTCTTCAACGAAACCGAATCGCACGCTGTACACTTTCTCGAGAAGCAAGGCGTGAATCAGTTCGACGTCGTTAACTACATCGCGCATGGCGTGGCGAAGCTTGGACCAAGCGAGAGCGAGATCTTCTCGCGCGGATCGAAATCTGGAGCCTCGAGGTCTCCTGACAAAGGTGAATCGACGAGCGATCGCGGTGCAGAACCCGATATCGACGGAATGCCGAAGGATGCTTCGAAGCAAGGTAAACAAAGTCCACTCGCTCTGTTCTGCGTGAATCTCAACGAACGCGCGCGCCAGGGGAAAATAGATCCACTCGTGGGTCGCGACGACGTTCTTGAACGAGTCATTCAAGTCTTGGCACGACGAACAAAGAACAATCCATTGCTGATCGGTGAACCAGGCGTCGGTAAAACGGCAATTGCCGATGGACTCGCGTTAAGGATCGAAGACGGCGAAGTACCGGCCGTATTGAAAGACGCCGTGATCTATTCTCTCGATATGGGTGCGTTGCTGGCGGGCACAAAATTCCGCGGCGATTTCGAAGAACGATTGAAGGCTGTCGTCAAAGCTCTAGAAAATGAAAAGCACGGCGTTCTGTTTGTGGACGAAATTCATACGCTCGTTGGCGCAGGTGCAACTTCGAGTGGTTCGATGGACGCTTCGAATTTACTGAAGCCAGGTCTGGCAAATGGAAGTCTCAGCTGCATCGGTTCGACGACTTACAAAGAGTTCCGTCAGCATTTCGAAAAAGATCGTGCGCTTGCTCGTCGTTTCCAAAAGATCGATGTGAAGGAACCAACGGTTGAAGAGACGATTGAGATTCTCAAAGGATTGCGCGATCGCTACGAGATGCACCACAACGTTCACTACTCGGAAGGTGCGTTGAAAGCGGCGGCAGAATTATCGTCTCGTTACATTCAGGCACGACATCTTCCCGACAAAGCCATCGACGTTCTCGATGAAGCCGGCGCTCGTATGCGAATTCAATCCGGAGATGAAAAACGAAAAACAATTCGGGTCGCCGATATCGAACGTGTCGTCGCATCGATGGCACAGGTCCCTGTTCAAAGTGTGAACGTTGCTGACAAAGCAGCGTTGCGAGATATCG
>JAYSYF010000246.1:0-11851 GCA_043716655.1 Bdellovibrionales bacterium
CGCGGCTTCTGGTCGCCTCGCAAGTTGAAAGCGGAACACTGCGCTTGTTGCGGCCAAAAGATATTGAACCTGTATTTCGCGATCTGTATGTCAGTGTTAAGACAGATGCTGTGAAGCTGTCAGTTTTTGAAGGCATTAAAACAAACGTGAATCGTTTTCTTGAAAAATAAATTGGTCGGGGAGACAGGATTCGAACCTGCGACCCTCTGGTCCCAAACCAGATGCGCTACCAGACTGCGCTACTCCCCGACATAAGCGAAACACCGACCTTAGTGGAAACGGATGCATCGCAAGAAGCGACACTGTAGCGGACTGTTGTGTCCACGCCAAGGATCCTGATGGTGTCGCCAGAAAAACACACAACGTTTCAGGTGCTTAACCTGTTCATCACTTTCTAATGCGATGAGCCAAGTTTGCCAACTCGAATTAAAAGCATTTGCCTTCCAATTTAAAGGCTTTCTACCATGACGATGAGTCGGGATCATGAGTGGTGTCCTGCGTTGGAGGGTAAATACTCCAAGCAACCACTACCGCCAGCCCTTAGACGGGGCTGCGGTGACTCGAAGCGGGAACTGACAGTCGGGTTTAAAATGAAGAGTTCTGAGTTTTCAGAGTTCAGCATTAGGTTCAACAACACATTGTTCTACAAGGAGCAATAGAATGAAAAGATTAGTACTCCTCGCAGGCGCGGCACTTATGCTGTCGTCGACTGCACAAGCACAAGATAGCGAAGTGAAGCACAACGGCGAATTCCGCGTCCGTTACTACAACGATATGACCCCATCAGGTGTTAAGGACACGCCGCTTAACAAGTCGGACGTCGTCGGACGTCTGAAACTTGGTGTTACGATGCGCAAAGGTGAATCCCTTCAGGGACACGTCACCCTCTTGCACAACAGCATGTTCGGTAGCGATCAAGGTGGAAACACTGCGCTCACGAACCCAACTCCGTACAGCACGCTCGCGTTGAACAACACTGTTCTCGTGAACCAAGCTTACGGTTGGTGGAAAGCGGCGGAAGGCCTGACTATGAAGGCTGGTCGTTTCCAGGTTGAAATCGGTCAGGGCGAGTTCTTCTCGGCTGATCACTGGCGCGCAGTTCCGATCGCACACGAAGGTTTCCAGGTCGGTTACGACACTGGCTTCGCGATGATCAACGGCTACCTGATTGCGGATAAAGAACTTACTTCGCCAGGTAACCCAGACTCGGATCCAGAACAGCACAACCTGATCGTCTCGGCTGAACTCAAGAACATGCCAGAAGTGATCAAGAACGCGAACATCACTGTCGTTCAGGTTAACCGCAGCGAAACTGCGGCTGCCGGTTCTGCAAATGCTCAGCACCTCGGCTTAACTGTTGGTGGCGAAGCTGCTGGTTTCACTTACAAAGGTGTTTACGGCATGCAGATGGGTATCCAGTCTAAAACTGCTGCGACTGAACTCAAAGCTGCGGGCAGCATGTTCGACGTAACTGTTGGATACGGCCTCCCAGCAACAATGGGTCTCAAGCTCTGGGCTAACTACCACAGCGATTCGGGCGACGATGCTCCAGCTGATGACAAGAACAGCGAATACAACCCATTGTACTACGACTCACACAAGTACGGCGGCGCGATGGACATGTTCAACTGGGGTAACCTCACTTACTGGAACATCGGCGCAGCCGTTGTCCCAGCTGAGGACCTCGAAGTTGGAATCTCGGTTTTTGGTTTCACAAAGACCAAAGAGACTGGAACTGTAAACACTGGCGCGAACCACCGTCAGGCTGTTTGGAACTCGTCAACGTCAACGACTCTCGGGAACAAGTCTGATCTCGGTATGGAAATTGATGTTTACGCAGCGAAAAAATACGGTACTGCATTCCAGATCGACGCACACCTTGGCGCATTCATGCCAGGCGCGGCTTTCAAAGACGCAACCGTTACGGCAACAAATGCGAAAAAAGAAGCTACAATCATGCAGGTTCTCTTAGCCGGCACGATGACGTTCTAATCCCTCTGGGATTAAACGCGTAGCAAACCCGTCTTGGGTTTGACTATCGGCTCGATGAAAGTCGGGCCCGAGGAAGGACTGGGTTAAACCAGTCCTTTTTTTATTTCCGCTCTGTCGCGAATTCTTCCGATGAGACAGTTGTGGAACTTCGAACGGCGCTTGCCGCCCTCCTGCTTTTGTTAGTTTGCGATCACGCCGATGCCCGACGCATCGAGCGGATCGAACTTGAATCCAAGACGATGGCTGAGCTGACGGTGATGCTGAGTGCCGGTGATGACCTTCATTCGAATCTAATTAAGCAAGACGACGAGCAAATCGATGTGTCGCTGCGGGACATCGAACTCGCCACGCGACGAACCATGAGCGTCTCAGCGCGTCTGAAGCCGCACGAACGTACGCACTTGATGAAGAATCTAGAATCCATCGAGGCAAGTGTCGGTGCCGCAAGAAACAGCGGGCACACGGATCGACGTGAGCGCATTGCCGATATATTTAATACGATGGCTAATCTCGTTCGCGTCTACAGTGTGGATGCGCGCTTTAAAATTTTCTTCTGTGCGCGCGACAAGATGACGTGGATTCAAAGGAAGCCAGCGGGGCGATATCCCTTTGTCGATAACGGCGAGCGCGAATGCGCATTGCGGGCGCCCTAATGGATGAGTTACTTCGAAGAGCACCGAGAACGCTCTTGGCAATCGTCGCGATTGGCATCGCTTACGCGTTGATCATCGGATTCAATCCGCCGCGTACCGTGTGTGACGAGCAGCTCGACGTATTCAAACTTTCTCAAAAAGCATTCTTGGACAAATCGTCATCGAAAATCACGCGATCCGTGGCCGACGAACTTTTTGAGCTCTGCAAATCGGACAACGGCCCTGGAGGTTGCTTCGACTTTTTCCTCAACGCGAAAAGCATGGTCGACGGGCTCGAGCGCATTCCAAAAAAATGCGCTTCAACAGTGGCGAGCGACAAGCTCATTAAGACTTGGTTGTTGAAGTCATTGACCCTGATTACACAGATCGCATGGGGCGACTCCACGGGTGTCGTCTATGTCTCGAAAAAACATAGCTGGCTTGATGCTGCGGACTTTCGTTTGTTTTGTCGACTGAAGGCCATGGGCGTTCGATTTTATGGCGAAGACGGCTTCAGTGAATTTCGTGAGAGTTTAATTTCGAGTTTGCCCGGATCAGATCAAATGTCGCGCGAACAAAAATGGTCGCGCTCGATTTTTTCAAGTTCCTGTGATTAGCCACTCTACATTCTGAATCGCTAATGCCGAGGTCCGCGGGACCGCGCTCAGGCGAACCGAAAGTCTTACTTCGTCATCTTCTCGATGAACTAGAATCAATAGGGATTCGTCTTGGTCAATCATTTCGACGGCGTCCCAGTCTCTTGGGTTTAGCCCGAAAGTTTTCAATTCATTTTTGATCAGCGACAACGACGGCGAAGAAAAGCTGATGGTGACGAGTGGTTGAGTGTGCATAGGACCTCCGTAACGAAACACAAGGCTTGGAGGTCACGACCACCGTGGCTCCCGAGTGCCGGTCATCAGAGCAAGATTGAGGCGCGGACGATGAAGGTTTGCGCCGAATGGCGATTTCAAAGATTTCGTATAGTTACAGAAATACGGTGGCGTTGTCGGTGCTTAGTTGTCCAGAATCTAGTAATTCAATTCTCAGGGCTGAGACTTATCGGCCAAGGTACCTGCTTCCTTTTTGCGGAATTCGGCCGAATTACGCAAAAAGGAAGCAGGTACCTGAAAGGGTGTTGTGAAGCGGTTGTTTTTTGCAGAAGTTGTCGGAGTCGTTTTCGCTGCCGTTATCTTTCGATTCGGACTTGATCCGCGTATCGCCGGTCTGATTGCCGGCGCGGTCTTTGTGACACTCGGCATTTATGGAATACTCGTCGGTTGGAGAGATCGTAGGAATCGTCCTATCACCGCGGCCGTCGGCGGACTGGCATTCATTCATCTGGTAGGCGTTGCGGCTCCGATGCTCGGCTTTCGCCTCTTGAAATGGGATGAGCCATTTGGAAGCGTCGCTGTGTGGGGGATGTCGGGTCCCGCATTCCACACAATTTCAACTCGGCTTTACGGTCTTTGGATGATCGTCACGGCATTTGCGTGGTGGTTTGAACGAAAAAAGAACCCTTCCGGATCTTCGTCCTAGAAACCTCCCTTACGCCCTGACGGAAGTGGGTCAGTTGCATTTGGCTCAGTTCTTTAATCGAGCTCTATGGCGCAATTGTCGATCGAATTTCCGTACGGTATAGCTTGGCTGCGAAAGCTCAACAGAGGGGCATTATGAAGACAAAATTCGTCATGGCGGCGCTATTCTTATTCCTGGCTCAGCAAATAGTGACAACGCCTTGCTTTGCGGCTCAGGCGGAGGTGAGGCTCGATACGTATCGATCCTTTATTTTTAACGATATCGCCGTACTGAATAATTCGTTTAGCCCCGCGTATAAACTTAGTTTGAGTTCGCTTCTGTCAGAGCTTACAACCGCTCGTCCAAAACCTGATCCGGAAAAAATCATTGAAGAATGGTTGAGCAAATATGGGCAGGGAGGCACGCTTCCTGGCGCGATTCCGCTCGCAAATTATGTGAATCTCGTTTCGAGCTGGCCGAAGCAACCGAATGGCAGACTGAATCTTAATCAAAGAAATTTCGTATTGAACGCAGTCATCAATCGACTCGACGGTGTCGACGACTTCACAACGAATTACGAACCGCAATTGCGACTCGAATTTCAGTTAATGAATGTGCCGCAAGTCGGCCGGCCAAATGAGCGACCGTTTTACCAGGCCCTCTATATAGTCGAGATACCCCTGGCAAAAAGTGTGGCAAAGGATGAAGTTTTAAGGGATTTTGCCCAGCGCTGGGCGACACTTAGCGACACTCGCCTCTCTCAAGCAGAGGTCGAGCGCAAGCTCATAGATTTGGTGCATGCTTGGATATCAGCCTGGAAAAAAGATCCGTCGTCGAAAGTAAATATCAACTCGATGGACTTCTTGGATCAATTCAATATCGACTTCGGCGCATTTTGCTTTGATCCAGTCGGGCGCATTGAGCCGTGCGTGTCGAAGATGATGCTACAGACGAAATTTCAAGATTCTGGCAATCCTTCGCTTTCGACTTGGTTTAAACAAAACATTGGGTCGTACATTGGAGGAATCGCAAACGCACTTCCGCTTGATATGCAGGGGTCGCAAGGACGCTTTACTCGCAACCTCGAACGATTACTTCCGGAAGACATAAAAAATCCAGACACAGAGATTCGGCTCGCCCGAGCGGGTTTTGTCGCGAACACGTGCATTGGTTGCCACAACGCGACCGAGCGAAACAACGATGAAAACTTGATGTTGTTCGAGAGAGTACAACCAACACAATATGCGCACCCGACAAAGTTTGTTCTGAACTCAGAAATGCCAAAACGAGTTCGAGTCATGGAAAAACTTCTATCGAGCAAAGTGCGTCTGAACGTGCAGTACGAATCTGAAAAGATGTTCGAGTGCGCAAAATTCAAAAGCGAGCTTTCAGATCAATACAAGACGGGCACAATCAACGTGCCCGAGAACTATGCGAATCCGTCTGGCCGGCAAATCAGTTTGTTCTATTATACCCGTATGAAACCGACGCAAAAACCCGTCGCCTTTGTTAGGGATGAGTCCGATGCGACTTCGAGCCGCTCCCCAGTCGCGCTCGAAGCGATTGAAGACCGGTATGATTTGGGGTTCGTTTACCTCGATCAACGAGGAACAGGATGTTCGAGTCAGGTACCGGCCACGATCAGCCTCCAGTCCGCTAAAAGAGCATCTCTGTATTCAAGCGTGAATGTCGTTCGAGATCTTGAAGTGCTTCGAAGACATCTGTTCGGCAAGAAGTCGATGTGGCCCGTTTTCGGCCACGGTTCTGGCGGAGGCGTGGTCGAACGGTACATCGCGATGTACCCGCACTCCCTCGAATCCGCCTCTAGCTACGGCGGGATCTCGGAAGGTAGCTTTTCAAAAAAATTGGCGAGTGCGATGTTGTCACAGGTTAGGGTGCAAGCCACATTTTTTGGGTTTTTCCCGGATTCAAAGCCTGCCCTGTTGAAATTGAAAACACTGTTGACCCCCGATAAGTGCTTCGACATCGATACCGGCACTAAGATCTGCGGAGCAGCCGTGCTTTCACTCATTCAAAGAACGATGCTTAACGATGAGAAGACATGGAGTCGCCTCAACAGAATTCTGACAACGGGTTATGAAAAGTGTCCCGACGATGTTTGTTTGTTGAATCCGGATCTTTCGCTCAACAATAAGTTTTGGTCCGATTTTGCAGCCAACAGCTTTCCGAACTTCTCAAACAACAAGGCTCTCGTTGGGTACTTCTTTGGAATGCCGGGCCTCGCGCTTTCCCGAATTGCATCACTTCGACAGGACCTGAAATTCAGAGATCGACGCCCAAGCATTGATCGAGAGTGCGATGCAGCCGAGAGAATTGTCGAAAAGTCGGGCGTCGATTTAAAGGACAAACTTCCCGTAAGCGATTGTGACTTCTTGAGACAAGTTTATTCGAACAAGGATTCAGATGACTTGTTAGAGCAAGTCGCTGCGGAAAACTTCCTGCTGGCGGCTGACATTCGAAACGGACTGGACCGCAATCCTAATTTCGGCTACTCGATCTACTTACCCGACCGAGACTATTTATCTTCGTATCCCAGTACTTCGTTGAGACGTTTGAACCACCGGCAGTCTTCGGTGACGAGGGTTGCTGATCGCGGGCGGCTCGGTTTTGCAGAAGAGGCGAAAATTTGGCAAAAAATTTCCGGCCGGACAGGTCGCGCTTTGCGAGCTGAACGACTCACGGTATTCATCGATGGGGAGAGTATCGAAATTCGAGACCTCGGAATGGTCTCAAATACGAAATTATTCAGTGACTTGAAACCAGGTGAAGAGCGCAAAAAGTTGATCCATCTCGGTCTCGCAAAAGAAAAAATTGATCCTTTGTTGGCGGGTGCGGTCAGAGGGCAATTCGCATTGGTCGATCGTGGTGAAGTGGCATTTGCGATTAAGCTCGCGAACGCAAAGGAAGCCGGTGCTGCAGGCGTCATAATTGCGAATAACGAAATGTTTCCGGGAAATCCATTTCCGGTTTTGGCGGGACCCGGCAGCGCGAAATTTGATTTCCCGGCCGCGATGGTCTCGACCGCCGATGGCGGAAAGTTAAGGGAAGCAGTTCGCAGCGGAAAAACGGTAGAAGTGCGGTTTGACTACAATCCCTAATGCTCGCTCTTTACAGTTTCTTGAAACGTTGACATCGTCGCTACGGGATATAGCGAAATTCTCACGTCCTAACCGTGGCTTACAGCGAGAACGGCTTTGGTGAAATCGCCTCTGGTCGCTCGAAGAAGTCGAACGATTCATTGCCCTGCGGGAGTAAGCCGAGGTTGCGGGCCTTTTTAACAGCCGCAGCTACCTTTTTTTGCTGACCCAGCGAGAGCTTGCTGATTCGAGCTGGAGTGATTTTGCCACCCTCGGAGATGAAACGGCCCAAAGTTAAGGCGTCTTTGTAATCAAAGAAGTAGTCGCCAGGGAACTCGGGGCGGTATTTAGAACGAACCATTTTTTTCATATAAGCATCTCCAAATCGAATCCAAGTACGGAGGCGCCAAACTACACTAGATAGTGGTTGCCAACAAGGTTGATTTTCACTATTCCTACGCCCTCTTAATCTTCTTCTAATGCTTTGGAGACACGCAATGTCGATCTGCGAACTGACTGGCAAGCGCCCGGTCGTAAAAAACCTGGTAAGCCACTCGAATATCAAAACTAAGAAAATCGCGCAGCCAAACGTGCAGAAGAAGCGTCTTTTCAGCGCAGCATTGGGTGACCTCGTCACTCTTCGTGTTGCGACGAGCGCGATTCGCGATATGGAGCACGTTGGCGGTCTCGACCGTTTCATCCTTCGTCAAGACGAGCACAAGTTATCAAAACGAGCGCTCGACGTTAAACGCAGCATCGTTCGCAAACTGACGCGCAAGCCAGGCGAGGCGAAAGCTTCTGCTTCTCTCAATGGCGCTGCAGCAGGAAAGGCGTAGCCCATGAAATTGAAAGTAACTAAAGGCGCAACTGTCGAAGTTATCACTGGTTCGGATAAAGGTAAGCGCGGCGTCGTTCTCGATGTCGATCCTACTAAGCTTCGTGTTCGCGTTCAGGGCGTAAAAGTTCAGACTAAGCACTCGAAAAAAGATGGCCTGTTGAAAAACGAAGGCTTCATCGATTATTCGAACGTAAAGCTTGTTGAAAAAGCAGCTAAGAAAGAAAAGTCAGCTGGCAAAAAGCCAAAAGCGAAAGCGGCTAAGTCGGCGTCAAAGTCGGCATAATCGTTTCGACTAGAGCTCTGGAATCGCTGAGCGATCTGAGCAACGAATCAAGAGGGGGCGTAGGCCTCCTTTTTTTTGACCACCGGAATTTATAAGGATACTCGGAAACACGGGGGATTTTAAATGGCATTGCGATTAATAACCTTCTCAGTTTCAGTCTGTTTCAGCGTGCTTTTCAGTTCGGTTTCCTCTGCAGCAGAGCCGACTTTGAAAGTGCAAGACATCGTGATCTGTAAGAGTCCCGCTAAAGAAAACGGGAAGACCAGCACTGCTGGACGCGCGGTTCGCACTCTTCGAATATATGAAACCAAAGAAAAGAACGAGAATGGCGAATCGGCAGACGGTTGCCGCGCGACATATACAAAAACGAATGTCGAACAGACTGTTGGGACGAGTCGGCAGCTTCAGCAGTGCCAATCGATTCTCAATGGAATTCAAAAGAATCTAGAAGCTTCAAACTGGAGTTGCCGTCGAGCCGGCCCTATGGCGGTAATGAGATCGAGCGCTGCGGAAGCGAGCGAGGCGATGATCGACGCTCGTGCTCCTACAGTGAAAGAAGAATCAGTCATTCGCTAAGAAAGCGACGCCAGTGCCAAAAGCCGCTGAAAAAACACCTGATCCGTTGAACGTTGCCGTTGTCCAGATGACGTCTGTGAATCATCGCGAGACCAACGAAGCGACGGTCCGTAGGGCACTGGAAGATATCGAAAAAAAGTCTGCCGAAACCCAAATCGATCTCGTGGTTTTTCCCGAGAACGTTTGGTTCTTGCGACTTGTCGATGGCGAGCAGCTTCCGGATTTTTCTAATGCTTCAGCTTTTCATGAAGAAATTCAAAAGTGGGTCGAACGAAAAAAATGTGCTGTCGTGTTCGGCGCGGTACCAGTCACTCGCAAAGAGGGCGGTAAACCATTTTCTGCGACGGCGATTTTTGAGCCGGGCCGGAAGTGGCATGTTCCCTATACTAAAGTTCATTTGTTCGATGTTGATGTCACCGGACACAAGCCTGTTCGAGAGTCCGATCATCTTGAACCCGGGCAAGGCGCCCGAGTTTGGGAATATCGAGGTTGGAAGTTTGGCTGCGCCATTTGTTACGACGTCCGATTCGCAGAACTTTTCTCACGTTATGCAGAGAAGGAAGTCGACGCGTTATTTTTGCCAAGCGCTTTCTTAGTTCCAACGGGGCGGCAGCATTGGGAAATATTGGTCCGGGCTCGAGCAATTGAATCTCAGGCTTATATGCTGGCTCCAGCGCAGTCTGGCGATCATGCGGATCAAACGGGCACGGCGACAGGAGTTCGCAAGACCTACGGACGCTCCATGATCATTGACCCATGGGGCCGGATCTTAGCCGCTGCGCAAGCAGAGCGTTCCGGCACAGAGATTTTGACGGCCGAGATGAGTCGCGATGAGATCACGAAAGTACGGGTACAGATTCCGATGAAAGATCATCGGCGACTTTTGAATCAAGACGAGTTGAAGTAGGACTTCTTAGAAGTCTCGGTTGTCCCAAAGGAGTGGAACGATGAAATCAGTAACGGTATTTAAACCGGCAGTCATGCGGACCTTGTTCGCTGCCCCGTTCGCGTTTTCACTTTTCACTTCGCTGTCTGTCATGGCCGAAGACGTTCAAAAGACGGGTGATACGGTTGGCGGCGTCCGTGCTCCTGCGGCAGCACCAAGCAACGCCGTTTCGAGAAAACGATATCCAGGTGGGGCCGACGAAGATGACCTTCAAGTGCAAGCGACACTTCCGCTTCCATCGCGAACGCTCGATGGATCTGCAGTGACGATGGCCAGTGGTGAGTCGGAAGAAGGTCAGGCTCCCCCGCCTGCGAACGACTAGAGGTGATTTGTGAGTGACGAGATTCAACGAGAAGAAATGGAACTCGATGTTCTGATTGTTGGCGGCGGTGCTGCCGGTATTTCAGCGGCATTACATTTGCGAAACCTCATTGCAAAACACGATGCAGATATTGCTGCAGGCACCAAGCAGGGCGAGCCGCTCGGCGATTTGATGGTCGCCGTGATCGACAAGGCGTCCGAAGTGGGTGCGCATGCATTGTCGGGTGCAGTTCTAAATCCATCGGCGTTGATGGAGCTCATTCCTGATTTCCGCGACAAAGGCTGCCCGATCGAATGTGTCGTCGAGCACGACGAAGTTCACTACCTAGGGCGCACGTTCAACGTGAAGGCGCCGATTACTCCGCCACCATTTAAAAACGAAGGTCATTTCCTAGTTTCACTTTCGAAACTGAATCGATGGATGGCGCAGCAGGCGGAAGCGGCGGGCGTTAATATCTTCGCTGGCTTCGCGGCCGTTGAAGCGTTGTACGGACCGAACGGCGAAGTCGTCGGTGTTCGCACCGGCGATAAGGGTTTGGATAAAGACGGAAGTCGCAAACCAAACTTCGAGCCGGGCATGTTGTT
Source organism: Bdellovibrionales bacterium (assembly GCA_043716655.1). GTDB lineage: Bacteria > Bdellovibrionota > Bdellovibrionia > Bdellovibrionales > JAMPXM01. Next base: position 10,787 of record JAYSYF010000246.1, read on the forward strand.
AAAAGCAAAGATCACGATCTTTGCTGAAGGTACGCGCGGATCGCTCTTCAAAAACGTTGCGAAGAAGCTCGGCCTTTTCGAAGGTAAGAATCCCGATACGTACGAAGAAGGCGTGAAGGAAATCATTCAGTGCCCGCCGGGGACGGTGAAGCCTGGACAGGTCATTCACACGCTTGGATTTCCGCTGGATAAAACTATCGGTGGGACATTCATTTATACGCTTCCGAACGATCAGATCATCGTGGGCCTTGTGGGTTACATGGACACGCACGATCCGCTGTTTGATCCGCACAAAGAGTTGCAGCGCCTGAAAACGCATCCATTTGTTTTCAATATGATCAAAGGCGGAAAAGTCATCGCCTACGGAGGCAAGACGCTTCCGGCCGGTGGCTGGTTCTCGATGCCGAAGCTTTATCATGACGGCATGATGGTCGTCGGCGACTCGGCGATGATGGTCGATGTGAAGAAGCTCAAGGGCATTCACTTGGCGATGAAGTCTGGGATGCTTGCGGCCGAGACGGCGCTTGAAGCGTTAGCTCGCAAAGACTTCACGACAGCGACACTTTCAAAATACTCGGAGCGAATCGAAAATAGCTTCGTTAAGAAAGAACTTTGGGCGACACGAAACTTCCATCAAACGCTCTCGATGGGGCTCGTGAAGTCGGGTCCGCTTTTGGCGATCCAAGAAATCACCGGCGGCCGTGGGCTTGTCGATAACATGCTGTCTCATCCCGATTGGACGACAACCGAGTCGCTCGTTGAAATGTGGGGGGCTAAAGGGTGGGAGCATCCGGACGCTCAGCTGCCGAAGCCAGACGGCGTCTTGTTCTTTGATAAGCTTTCGAGTGTCTACCTGACGGGGACAATGCACGACGAGCATTCTCCGAACCATCTGATTGTGGCGAATACCAATCACTGCCGCGACGTTTGTTATGAGAAGTACCGGTCGCCGTGCAACCACTTCTGTCCAGCCGCTGTGTACGAGATGGTACCCGAAACGAGTTCGGTCGAGGGAAGAAGTGGTTCCTTGACGGGTAAGCATCGTTTGCAAATCAACTACACGAA
>JAYSYF010000247.1:0-11822 GCA_043716655.1 Bdellovibrionales bacterium
AACACTGAATGAGGGGCGTGCAAACGAGCGCGTTTCCTTAATTCGAAATCGTTTGCCTAATGTCACTGCTTGCGAAGTTCGCCGGAGGCGAAACGCGCCCACTTCCCCCAACTGTGATGGCGATCTGCTGTGCGTTTCATGTCTTACTTTCACGAAGTGACACTAGTGACTTCATCGCAAATTCTTAATTATGTGCTGCAGAAAGCCGCAGTTCCGCATCTCGGATGAGCTGGCACTCGGAAATCCGGTTTTCGGGAAAAGACCCAAATTGGCACTTTCGGTGCTTAAGGAATAAGCGGGGAGGCGAGCAGTGGCGATCTGCTCCACCCCCAAAGTCCAGACGGTTCGAAATAATCGACCTGGACTTTAACCGAGTACACGACCGGCTGTGTCTCATGCAACGAGACGGCGGTCCAAAGGGGGGCGTGATGAGCGCAAGCCTGCGGAGTCTAAGTACGAAGGGTCTTGCGAAGAACAACGAAACTGCGACGGATGTTGCGGTTGCCAACAAGGCTGCGGCCGAGTCGGTTGTGAAAACAGACGTTGAGCTCGTGAGTGAAGTGAAAGCGGGAAGTCGTTCCGCATTCACAGAACTTGTACGCCGTCATCAACGCGGACTTTTGCGCATCGTCTTAAGACTGACGCGCGAACTTCCGCTAGCGGAGGACATCGTGCAAGAGACGTTTATTAAAGCTTACGAAAAAATGGATATGTTCGAAGGTCGATCGAGCTTCAAGAGCTGGTTGTACCAGGTCGGACTTAACACAGCGAAAAATCGCTTTCGCTCGCGCCCTCCAGAAGAATTCTCGACAGATATTCTTCAAGGTGGAGTTGCCGCGAGTTCTGAAAGCGATCTTGTTAAAGGTGACGTCGCACGTTCGCTGCGCGCACAGGTTGATCTTTTGCCTGAGCGACAGCGAGTTGCGATTACACTTCGGGTGTTCGAGGATCTGAGCTTCAAAGAAATCGCTCAGATCATGAACTGTCCCTATGACACTGCCAAAGCAAACTACCGTCATGCACTTCTGAAATTGCGCGATACGTTCGAGCTTCAGATGGGCAAGGGCGGTGACTTGGAAAACTGGAATACTCTTTACAGCATGGATGGTGATTCGAGTCCGACAACTCGAATTGCAAACATGGAGGTTGAACAATGAGCAACGAACAGAACCGAGATGAACTTTGGCCCAAGCATCCGCTAAATGATGTGCAGAACGCGAAACAAAACGTTCTTGTCCCACGATCTCTGGAGGAGCTTTACGTAAGCGAAGAAGAAAGCTTCATTAACGAAGACTCTGAAGAATTCGATTTGTTTTTCTCTGCTCTGAAAAATACAGACGACGTCGCTCTTCCCGAGAGCGGCATTTATTTCGACGCGCTCGAAGCGCGAATCATGGGCGCACTCGACGCGGCCATCGACGCAGGCGAAGTTGAAGATCGCGATAGCCGCGAACCAGCCGCCGTAGAAATCATCAATTCAATGGTTGCTAAACGTGCCGCCGGTCGCCGGGCCGCTGCGATCCGCGCTGGCCAAACGGTCATGTTCGTTGCGGTTGCATTGGTTATGACTGGAAAATGGCTGATTGCACCGACGAGCGGAAAGCCGACCACGACAAAAGCCTTCGCGCGCAGCCAAAACTTGGCGCGTGCCACTTCGGCGCGGTCGACACTTCGTGCGACGCACGCAGCGGCACCAAAAGTCCTAACGGGTACCGTCATGAGTCACGAATCAAAGGACGATCTTGCTCTTGAGATTGCCGCTCGAAGATTGGTTGCTTACCATAAGAGTAAGTGAATTTTCTTAAGCCCTTGATCTCGATCTCTACAAAGCTACGAACAGCACTGGTCACAACCAGTGCTGTTTTCTTTTTTGTACCCTTCGCAGGCGCGGCCACCTCGGGCCCTCCAAAACTGCCGGCTGATGCGCCGACTTCTGCGTCGACTTCTGCGTCGACTTCTGCGGCGAAGATCTCGCCTGCAGCTTCCGACGAAGAACTCGTCGCGCGAGAAAAACGACGACTCGAAGAACTCTTCATCTGGAAAATGTCGGAAGAGTTGAAACTTCCGGTTGAGACCGAAGGTTCGTTCGCCGAGGCGATTCGTTCTCTCAATCGAGAAAAAGCGAAAGCGAACGTCGCTGTTGCCGAGGCTTTGAACGCCATCGACAAAGCACAAAATTCGGATCGGGCCAAATCGAAAAAAGAAATCGAAAAAGCTGTGAAACTCTATGAAAGCGCTTGGCGCCAGTACGGTGCGCTTCCCTTACGAGAAGTTTCGCGTCTTCGCGCCATTCTCGGCCCCGAAAAACTGGGCCGCTATCTTGTCGCGAAATCAGTGATGGCCGAAAAACTGACCGCACTCTCCGTGGGCGAAGCGAGCGGTAGTGGAAAAAAAGAAGCACCGAAATCTCCCACGCCCAAAACAACCGAGACAAAGTGAACAAGTTTAAGCAGACGACCGTTCCGTTCGCACGAACCGGAATGACGCGTGTCGCTTCCGCAGCGGTTTGCAGCGACGTCTGTGAGGGTATCGGTCACCATCGCAACCGCAAGCAAAGATATTTCAGTCGTGCTCGAACGTCTCGAAACAAAGTCTGATCCGCAGATACTAGGCGAACTTAGAGATGACGGACAGGGCGGCGATGTAAGCGCAGGCGATAGAATTTTCTCGACGACTATTTTGATTGAGGAAAAGAAAACTCGATTCGTAAACCTTCGTGCGTCGGCTAAAATTTCCGGGAATACCGTGCAGTCGCCAGTTTTCGAATTGGCAGTCTTGCCGAAGGGCGCTCCTGTTCGCGCCGTTGGCGATTCAGGACTGAACAATGTCGCTCGGGATCCAAAGACCGGCGCCAAGTTCACCGCCGACATGGTTCACGTGTGCTTCGATCGCAAGGTCGCCTATGAAAAAATACTCACTTTGGCGAATGCGATCAGCGGGAAAGTCGTCGGACGATTTTCCGAAATCGGTAACTGCTACCAATTGAAGATTCCCTCAAGCAAAGACGGTTCGACCGTGCTCGCAGCGATCGCGAAAATCAAAAGTACTCCCGGAGTACTCAGCGCTGAACCGAACCGCATTTTCCAGTTGAAATAGTGCGACCAACATTTATCACGCTGAGTAACTTCGATTCATGCGATCAAAAGTACGGCAACACCGAAGCACAAGATTTTGCGAAATTAAAATCAGACGTTTTTATCACAATTTCCCTCAGATGAAGATTCCCGGGGGGATGCAGTGAAATTGAACAATAAGTATGTCGCGATGACTTTCGGCTTTTTGGGTTTGGCCCTCGTGTTCAATAACTGCAGTCAGTTTTCGATCGACTCAGATAAAAACAATTCGGTTGGAGCGCTTGAGCTCTCGGGCGCCCAAGCAGGTACTGCGGCCGAGAATTTGTGGCTACGTTCGCAATCCAGTATTGCATCGGCGATGGCAACCGTGCCGCGAACGAACATGGCGGGGTGCGAGATCACCGGCGATTATCGTTCCGAGCGTAGTGCAATGGGAACTCGCAAAAACCTACTCCGACGCGGGCGTGGAATTTTCGCGATTCATTCTGGACGACGTCGCAGCACCGGTTTTCGCAACTGGCCCAGCTGGGAAACGTTACGTGATCGCATTAAAGGATGTCACAGGCCGCGAATTCGGATCTGTGATTTCGATTGGCGCTTTGGGAACAGCTCGTCTCGACTGGCGACCCGATGAAATTCCAGAAGGCGCCATCCGGGTCATTCTCATATCAGTGCGCCGATCCAGAAGTTAAAGTTTGTCCCGGTTGCGCCGGAACAGTTCCATCAGCGGGCGGTGGACCGTCTTGCACATTTAGCTGGCCACAAACGCAGGCTGCCCAATCTTTCACGGGTAAATCGGATGCGAACTTGGGTGGAGTTGGAAACTTGAGCGCGACGTGCGCGGAAAAAGGAACGACAGCGGCGTGGGAAAATATAGTCGCGTCGTGCCCGTAGTTTCTCGCAGGGCATTCTCTACTCTGACCACTTATATGTGACAAATTCCCGTGATTCAGCAGAGCATCTTCCACTCTGACCACTTATAAGTGGCGCACTCCGCGAGTGCTCGCGAAAACGCACGTGTTTTGTCACTTATAAGTGATGCGAATGAACTTGCGCGATGTTAAGTCGCGCGTCTTGTTCTAATTTGTCGGGCCGGCTGCGGCTTTCAACGTGGCTTCGGGGTCGCTTTCTTTTTCGAGCGACTTCGCGAATTCGATCAGCTTCTTCGGATCCCGACCGAGCTTGGTATAAATGCGCTCGAAATCGGAAAGATCATATACGTATAATTTCCAAGCTAACAATCGGGCATTGTTCAAGTTGGACGCATCGAGGTCGCGCGCGATCATCTTTGCATAACGCTCGCTCTTGATCTGCGGGCGAAGGACAATTTCAAAACGCTGGGGGATTTCAGCAAGTCGGGCGGCTCGTTTCTCGAGAAACGTTCCACGTATTTTTAAGTCATCGCTCGCTAAGACCGTCGCCTGCTCGTCGTACCATTTTTTTAGCGAATCGATTTCGCCCGAGATGAACTTCGAAAACTTTTCTTGGTCTTCGTTCTCGATCTTTGCACTAGCCAGAGTTGGGCTCGCGGCACCTTCTGCTTCCAGGAAAAACAAATCTGCGCCGACGTTCCCAATATAAGTAGCAAGCCGTTCGTTGAAGTCGGCCTTTGATTTTATATACAACGTCGCGTGAACGGACTCGTGAATGATCGTATTCACCAAGTCGTAATCGGTATAGCGAAGCATGCTAGATAAAATTGGATCGTCGAACCACCCCAGAGTTGAAAAAGCGGAGACGCCGCGAACAAAGGTATCTAAGCCTTTTGCGCTCATCTTCTTGGCTTCGTACTTCGCGTCGTCGGGATTGAAAAAACCTTTGTATGGTACTTCACCGACAATTGGGAAACTCCAAAGATGTTGTTCCAAGCGATCGCGTTCTGCGGCGCTCACGACGTACGATACGTAGGGTCGATCGAGTTGAACAAACGAATCGTAGTTCTTGGTATTCTTTAGACCCAACACGCGTTCGCCAAAAGCTTTCGCACTTCGCGCGAGTTCAAGCTTTCGACGATCTTCCGGCTTCACGTTTTCATCTTTGAGAGTGCGTTCAAGCGATCGACGGCTCATCAAGAGATCGGCCTGCGACCAAGCACTTTTAATTAGGTACGGCGCTTGGCACCCGGTCAGCGCGAAGGCGAAACAAAGGATCAGTGAACGAGCTAGAAAATCCACGAAAGGCCGACGCGTCCCGAATAATCGATCGTGACTGGCGATTCAGAAACCGATCGGCTCGACCACGCTTCAACGCCGACTTTCAGAGACCACGCTTTTGTCAGGGCGAGTTTGAATCCGACACCAGCACTCGGAACGAGCGCCGGTGGATCTTCACGAGTCGAAACGGGAAACACATTCGTCGCCTGCCAATACTGCGTTTCGAAACGTTTATCCATAATGTAGACGCCGCCGATTTTCATATAGGGGCGTATCGTCGATTCGCGATCACCTAACGTCAAGACGAGATCGAGACCCGCCATTTTGTAGTACATATTTGTCAGCTGTCCGTCGGGTTGATCGACTCCGATGCGGCGACGGTTGATGCCATCCGTGTAACTCAATTCCAATGCTGAGCTCTCGTCGAAATAATAAGAGAGCGATGCGGTGATCGACTGCGACTCGTCGAACGAGTTCGTGCCGATGTTGGATCGTTTGTAACTTCCCGACGCACCGACTTCGACGTACCCCGCGTGCGCGAAATCGCTCGCGAAAAAGATAGATGTTAAAAAGCTGAGCACGAAGAGACGGGTTTTGATCGCTAGAAATCGGTCCGTAGCCATAGACCTAAGAATACAGCGTCTCATAGGGAGACGGGGGTCCAGATTGAGGAGATGAAAGGGAGGCGCAAGTCATAGTGACTAGCTGGTCCGAAGTCGAGTTTTCGAACGTCAATTGCGAGAGTTCACTTAAGGAGCGTCGGCCTTCGTGGACTGAGATCGTGCAAGCGGACGTGAGTCGCGAAGCACTGTGAAAGAATAAAGCAGTCGGATCGTCCCATCGTCTTTAACCATCTCGCGCGGTGGGTGCGGGAAAATGCGCGCTTCTCGAAACGCAAGAATCGGAGCATTGTCGACATCGCGGGATCCAGAGCCTTCGTGAATGATCGCGCGAATAAATTCGCCTTCGCGATTCAAAACCATTTCCAAATTTGTCGTCAGTGGAGTTGTTCCCGGCGGAATATCGCCGCCACCGTAATTGACTGCGCGCATGTAACGAACCCATCGATTTCGAATCTGTTCATCGATCCGTGCGTAGAATGTGTAGAACACAAATCGATCGGTGTTGAGAGCTGTGAAATCTCCGATTCGAATGTCTTCGGGCACACGTTCGCCGATCGTCGACGTCCCTGGATTTACACGTGGATCGCTAGGGAGGAACAGGGTTCGACTTGTTCCACCGCCGCCAGTTTGCGGCTTTTTAATTTCCGCGGTGATGTCGCCAAGACCTTCTTCGAAAATCGAGTTGGGAATGATTTCTTCGCGATTGATGTTCAAACCGCGGGTCAGTTGTCGCTTCTGCGCACGTTCTCCAGATTTTTCCACTGATGTCGAACGTTCCGAAGAGGCAGGCGCTTGCTGAACTCGATTCTCCGTCAGGCCGACGTTTCGAGCCTGGGTTTCTTCTTTGACCGTCTGTACTTCTTCGGACACGAAGCGACGTTTTGCTTTTGGATTCAGATCGAGAACTTCACTCGGAGCCACAGTTTGGCGAACGATCTGGCCATTTTTCTCGGCTAGAGCTTTCTCGAAATCGGAAGGTTCGATCCACTCCATCAGCGCCGATTCTCGCTGCCGCGAACGGGGTTCGATGTACACGCCCATCTCGTAGGTCGCGACAGAAATGATCACGTGAATGAGAACACTGAGGCTGCAGCCGAGAAAAACGCGTGCGATGAAGAGCGAGCGCTCTTCTCGACTCACGGCTTCTGCTGTTTTCCGATGTTGCTCATTCTGCTTCAGCACGTTCTCCATCTAACCTACCGTAAACACGACAGATTCTCATAACGATACACACCTACTCGCCGTTTGTCGAGGGACAGCGTCAGGCCGAGTCGAATGACTCAAGTTAGAACGTTTTTTTACCGAAAAGAAGACATAGGGTAGGGGGGATTTTCATGTCTGACAGGTTAAATGGCACGTCCAATGTGATCGACATTTCGAAGCGCCGCAAAGCTCGAGATGGCAAAGCCAAGGGACCAGAAGCAGAGAAAACCGAGGCCGCGGCAGTGGTCGACATGACCGAGCGTCGCGAGGCCATCCTTTCGAGCGAACGTCGTCAGGTGAAGCGTACAATCTTGTCCGAGTTTATCGCTGCTTTCATTCTGGTTCCTGAAAAGGGATTACAGAAAGTTTCGATCTACGATATCTCGGCTGATGGAATCGGTTTCGATCTCGATATGGCGAGCGGAAATCTTGAAGAGGGTGAAGAAGTCGCGATGCGCGTCTACCTCAACCAGTTTACCTACTTCCCCTTCGTTGTTCAGATTTCAAACGTGCGGGTCATTGCAAATGAAGGAGTCACTCGCCACGGTTGTGGTTTCATGAAAGCGACTGTGAACGAAGATGCTCTTCGCCACTTCGTCAGCTTCATCGAAACGGTCAGCGCCTCGCTGCGCACTGATCACGGCGACGTCATGGTCTCGGGACTCGGCAGTCGCTAACTCAGCTGGCTAACGCGCTGCTACTCAAAATGCCTGCGTTCTCTCCACGGACACAATTTGGTTCGACAAGGCCAAAGGATTGGTCTGCAATTGAATTTGTGGCCGTTCGCGAGGCCAATGGAGGGACCCACCGTGGCTGTAGATCCAAAAGTTCTGAACGACCGTCCGCCGATCCAGAGCGGATCCCGCAATCGCAAAATCGTCATCGATACGAACGTGATTCTTTTCGACGCTTTGGCGCTCAAAAAGTTTCGCGACGCAGATATTCATATTCCGATCTCGGTTATCGAGGAAGTGGATCGTTTCAAACGCGATCTCGGCGAAAACGGCCGCAACGCTCGTCAATTCAGTCGATTCATCGACGAGATGCGCGATCTCGGACCGCTGGCGAAGGGTGTAAAACTCGAGTCATCGAACTCAACCATCTTCGTCAACGTCGACGTCAATTGGCAGGCGATGCCGCGCGAACTTGATCCAGACAAAGCCGACAACAGAATCTTGGCAACAGCACTCGCTCTTCAGGCGCAGTACAAAGAGGCGGCTGTCGAGCTCGTTACCAAAGATATCAATCTTCGAATTCGAGCCGACGTCTATGCGGTCTTCGCAAAAGACTACGAGCCCGAGCGAGTTGAAATCGATGAAATGTATCAGGGCCATCGCGAAATCGATGTCGAGCCTGGCATCATCGAAGAATTCTATGCAGAGAAAATCATCACGAGTAATACGTTCGCACTTAAAGCAAACCAGTACGTTGTCATGAAAGATCTTTCGAATCCGAACCATTCGGCGATCGGTCGATTCAGCGAAAAAGATAATGGCATCGTGCCAATCATGGTTCCCAACGAATCAATCTGGGGAATTCATCCACGCAACGTCGAACAGACATTCGCGATGGATTGTCTCCTCAACGATGAAATTCTTTTCGTTTCGCTCGTCGGCAAAGCCGGAACCGGAAAAACACTGATGGCTCTCGCCGCAGGTCTTTTCAAGACCCTCGATGAAGGACGTTTCCAACGTCTGCTCGTCAGCCGTCCGATTTTCCCGATGGGTCGCGATATCGGTTACCTGCCAGGCGACGTCGAGCAGAAGCTGAATCCTTGGATGCAGCCGATTTTCGACAACGTCGAATTCCTGATGGGAGCCGACAAAAAAGCGGCTGGCCGAGCTCAAGAATTGATCAATCAGGGAATGCTCAATATCGAGCCGCTCACTTATATTCGCGGCCGCTCGATCCCGAACCAATATCTGATTGTCGATGAAGCGCAGAACCTCACGCCACACGAAATTAAGACAATTGTGACGCGAGCTGGGCAGGGAACAAAAGTCGTCTTGACGGGCGACGCCTATCAGATCGACAACCCTTACGTCGACAGCGCCACTTCAGGTTTGACCTATTCGGTCGAGCGCATGAAGGGGCAGCGACTTTCGGCTCACGTTTCGCTCTCTAAAGGTGAACGTTCCGAATTAGCAGAGCTTGCGGCTAACATTCTCTAAGACCGAGGGACGTTCCCGAGGTTTTTAGTAACCTCAAATAAGCGCACCCTGGGTGCGACGGGAGCGTCCATGGTCTTAAACCTGAACCCACGCGTTGTTTCTTTCCATTACACCCTGAAAAACAAGGCGGGCGAACAGCTTGAAAGCTCGTTCGGCTCAGAACCGCTGATGTTCTTGGAAGGTTCGGGACAAATCATTCCCGGCCTCGAACAGGCGATCAAAGACTTGAAAGCTGGCGACAAAAAAGTCATCACCGTTCCGGCCGCTGATGCGTACGGCGAAATTGAAGCAGACATGATCGTCGAAGTTCCGAAAGAAAAATTGCCTAAACCTGACGTTGCTGTCGGCGACCGTTTTCATGCTGACGCTGGCGATGGCCACGCACAGGTCGTTCAAGTGACAAAGGTTTCAGATACTCACGTCACGATCGATGGAAATCATCCGCTTGCTGGCGAAGAGCTCACTTTCGAAGTTGAAATCGATTCGACTCGCGAAGCGACGAAAGAAGAACTTCAGCATGGTCACGCGCATGGACCAGGTGGACACAACCACTAGGCATCGGTGTGACCACGAAGCATACCTTTTGGGCGGCGGCCTTTAGTGGCTACCGCTGATGCGGCAAAACCCTTCGTAGAACGAAGTTTTCCGCGCGAAAATTCCAGACAGGCAAATATAGCGATAAATTTTTGAGTCGACGTTCAGCTTATCACTGAACGTCAGTTCCGTGAGCCAGTCCGACGGCTTCATACGTGTCGTGTGATCCATCGCTGCAAGATACTTTGAAAAAGCCACTCGCTTCGCTTTGGGTGTCTTCGCATCATAAGCCAATTCTAAAAGCGACTTCGGATTCTCGATCAAGTTTGGATAGGGAACAGTCAGCGGAAATCGCGCACGTTCCGAGCTAATTCCATCGGCCCTTGCTCCGCCAAGATCTTCGATCGTCTTGTGACGAATTGCGTAAGCCTCCGCAACTTCCTTAGAAATTCCGTCACCAGAAACGTTAGAGAGCGCATTTCTAAATTCTGTTTCTGTCCATGGTTCAGCTTCTGCTCGCCCGCTGATCCCAAGCCGGGAAAGCCCCGCATCGAAACTTGAACGCGCATCCATACGACCAAGTGTCAGACTCTCAAAAATTAAATTTGTTTTGGGCCCGTCGATTTCGAATCGCCCTTCAGCGACGCGAGTGCGCGCAAAGTCCTTCACGGCTTTCATGAAATCGGGATTCCGTTCGAACGCACCGAGGTGTCCAAGATCGTGAAACGCAAACGAGATATCGGTTCGATTCACGGGCATGATTTCACCTATGGGCCAGTAGCCACCGGCGATAAAATTGAAAAATTCTTCGGAACCGACTATTTCGACCACAGGTTTCGCACCCGCTGGTGGATCAGCGGACAGTGCAACCGGTATAATCTTACGTTTTCCGCCGTCGGTAATTTCAAACATTCGTGCAGGGCGAAGGATGTCACGCTCTTCGACTTTACCCGCCGTAATGAGTTCTTTGATAATGACTTCGTGACGGACGGCGATTTCATTCATGACTGGAATCACGTGTCCGTTTTTCTCGTCAAATTTAAAACCGAGTCTCTCAAGAAATGGGATTTGCGGATGTTCGTCACGAATTGCGTTTTTCAAAAATTTCCGGTTCTTGCGAAGATCGAGCGCAGTCGTTCGAAGCCATGCTTTGTTGTACTCGGCAGCTGAAACCGCATTTAGTCCATCTGGATTGATCGTGTAGTTGTAATGCAGAAAAAGCCGTTCGCGGATGCCGCTAAACCAATTCGCGCATTTTGCGGCTGTGCTTTTGCTGGGTAAAAGCACTTCCTTCGCATCCGCCTGAAGCGGAGCGAGAAAACATAGCGCGAAGAGTAACGTGGCCCAAGTCGGCGCACGTCCGTTCTTCTGACGGTTTAAAAAATTTCCACAACGACTCATCATTGAATTCATCGGCTTTTTCACGCTTCAGAACGAGGCGTTTTCCACTAGACCAAGCGAACCCCGTGCGTCAACGGCACCACGGGTTTACTTGTTCACGAGGTCGAGAAGTCTTAGGGTCTTGAACATGGATGACAAAGAGCTAGTGCGTGGAATCTTGATCTACACTGACGGCGCTTGTTCGGGAAATCCCGGACCAGGCGGTTGGGGAGCCATCGTCGTTCGTCCTGACGGACGCGTGCGTGAACTCGGTGGGCACGAAGAGCAAACGACCAACAACCAGATGGAGATGCTCGGCACGATCATGGCGCTGCGAGAAATTCGCGACGCCGATCACGCCGTCACGATCTGCACAGATTCGACTTATGTTATTCGCGGAATTACGCAGTGGATTTGGGGCTGGCAGAAAAATGGTTGGAAGAACGCCGAAGGCAAAGACGTAGCTAACAAAGAACTTTGGCAGGAACTCGCTAAAGAAGTGATGTACCGAAAAGATCACGGAGCCATTAAGTGGCGCTACGTGCGCGGTCACATCGGCGTTGCAGGTAACGAACGTGTCGATGAAATCGCGGTCGCGTTTTCGAAAGAAACTAACCCGCGGCTTTATTCGGGTTCAATCCTTCAATACAAAATTCCGGTTTATGATTTACCAGATGAGGAAGG
>JAYSYF010000248.1:0-3928 GCA_043716655.1 Bdellovibrionales bacterium
TCAAGTGTATCCGTTTCACCGCGGAAACCGTTGATCTGCGCGAGACCCGTGATTCCTGGTTTAACTTTGTGCCGCTGAAAATAATTTTCTACTTTATCTTTGTAGTACTCGTTATGCGAGAGCGCGTGCGGACGTGGGCCGACGATCGACATGCGTCCCTGTAGGACGTTGAAGAACTGCGGAAGCTCATCAAGTGAAGTCCGGCGAATGAATGCACCGACGCGTGTGACACGCAAATCACCCTTGGTTGCCTGACGGACAGACGAGGAACCATCCGTCACCGACATCGACCGGAATTTATAAACCTTGATGATCTTGCCGTCCCAGCCGTGGCGCTCCTGCTTGTAGATGATCGGGCCTTTCGACTCGAGACGAATCGCAACTGCGATGGCGGCCATGATGGGGCTTACAAAAACGAGAATGAGAAATGCGAGGACGCGATCTTCGAGATCTTTGATCACGCGGTTTAAACCCGACATTGGACTCGAATTCACATTCACGACGGGAACGCCGGCGACGTCTGTGATCGACAGACCTAGGAAGAGTTTGAAACTGAAAAGGTTAGGAATGAAACGAATGCTGACGGTCGAGTGCCTCAGTGAGAAAAGCAAATCGCGCACGCGCTCTTCAGCGCGAAGCGGAAGTGCCAACCAAAGTTCACGAACATCATTGTCGCGCAGGTAATTATCGAGATCGACTTGCGGTCCCTGAACTTCGCCGGTGAGGCCTGCCAATTTCAAATTTTCCACAGCAGCTTTATCGTCGTCGTCAAAAAACGAAACGATGCGGAAACCAGCCCAGTCGGCTTCTTTCAAACGCGCAGCAACCATGCAGCCAAGGCGACCGGCTCCATAGATGACGATATTGCGTTGATTCCATCCGCGTCCGCGGAGTTCACGCAGCACAATCATCAAGACTCGCTTCAAACCAAAAATAACAGCGACGCAGGAAACGGCCCAGAGACCGAACCAAGCTCGCGAAAACCAAGCGGTGGTTTTCGAAAGTGCGGACATGATAACCAGGCAGATCATGAGTGTGAAAACTGCCGCCGCAATTACGCGAATGTGTTCCAAAGCTGGTCGACCGCGCCACGAGCTATAAAGATCGAACGAGGGAAATAGAAAAACGGTGAAGAAAAACGAAATGACGAGGGCGACTTGATAGAACGCCGGAAGATCCCAAGTTTGATGCGTCCAGAAGTAAGCGAACGCGCCAACGAGAGCCACGGCTCCAGCGTCAATCGCCCGAGCAACGACGATCAGAACACTCTCGTTTTGACTGAGAAAGTCGTTCGAACGCATTGGTAATAACCTCGCTATTTTTCTAGCGAACACTCACGGTTTAGGCATTGATTCATAGGGCGACCGCCGCGCCGTGTCGACGAGCGTTTGGGCCGATGTCCTTAGACCTAGAGGCTTGTTCCTAGGACGCTGCTGCGATAACGGTAGTGCGTGCATCAAAATCTCATTGGTAAATTGCGCGACAAACAAGCGGTCATCGGAATCGTCGGACTCGGTTACGTGGGTCTGCCTTTGGCCCTTCGATTTTCGGAAGAGGGCTACACGGTCCTCGGTTTTGACATTGATCAGTCGAAGATCACCAAGATCTCGAATTCCGAGAGTTATATCGAGCACATCACCGCAGACCGAATTGCGACGGCGGTGAGCCAAAAGCTATCCGCCACAGCTGATTTCAATCGCATCGGCGAAGTCGACGCAATCATTCTCGCCGTTCCGACGCCGCTGAATAAACACCGCGAACCCGATCTTTCTTACGTATTGAACACGGTCGAAGCGATCTTGCCACATTTACGCAAGGGCCAAGTCGTTTCGCTCGAGTCGACAACGTATCCAGGTACGACCGACGAAGAATTGAAACCGCGAATCGAAGCGCGCGGTTTCAAAGTGGGCCAAGACCTGTTCGTCGTATTTTCTCCCGAGCGCGAAGATCCGGGTCGCAAGGACTTCAGTACAAAGACAATTCCAAAAGTTGTCGGAGGGTGCACGAAAGAATGTTTAGAAGTAGGCGTCGCGCTCTATAGCGGAGTCATAGACAAGGTCGTTCCGGTCAGCTCGACTCGGGCGGCGGAGATGACGAAATTGCTAGAGAATATCCACCGCGCCGTGAACATTGGTCTCGTGAACGAAATCAAAATCGTCTGCGATAAAATGGGCATCGACGTTCACGAAGTGATCGACGCAGCGGCGACAAAACCGTTCGGTTTCGTTCCGTATTATCCGGGACCTGGTCTTGGCGGACATTGCATTCCGATCGATCCGTTTTATCTGACGTGGAAAGCGCGCGAGTACAACGTACACACCCGATTTATCGAGCTCGCCGGAGAAATCAACGCAGGCATGCCGGAATACGTTCTCGAAAAAATCGCGTACGGCCTGAACAGCAATGAAAAATCTTTGAAGGGTTCGCGAGTTCTCATTCTCGGAGTCGCGTACAAAGAAGACATCGATGATATGCGCGAATCGCCATCGTTGTTCTTGATGGATATGTTGCGCCAGTCGGGTGCAATCCTGGCTTACAGTGATCCGCATGTGCGTGTGATGCCGAAGTTGCGGGAAGAAAATCATCGTTTCGATCTCAAGCATCAGGAGCTTTCTCCTAGCATGCTCGAGACTTTCGATGCCGTGGTGCTTGCGACCGCACACAAGTCGTTCGACTACGACATGATCTTAAAACACTCGCGCCTCATCATCGACACGCGCGGCAAATTCCGCGGCGAGCATAAAAACGTGGTGAAGGCCTAATGAAGCCGCAGAAGAATTTTGTTTTGATCGGTGCCGGCGGATACATTGCTCCACGGCACTTGGAAGCAATCAAAAGTCTTGGTCACAATCTCGTGGCAGCTGTCGACGCCAACGATTCTGTCGGAATCCTCGACCGCTATTTTCCAGACGCACGTTTCTTCACAGACACTGACAAACTCGAACTGTTCGTCGAGCAATCGTCGCTTAAAATCGATTTCGTCTCGGTTTGTTCGCCGAACTACCTGCACGCGAAGCACATTGAAATGGCATTTCGCCTAGGGGCCGACGCCATTTGTGAAAAACCGATCGTGCTGACTTTAAAAGAAGTCGATCAGCTCGAAGAGGCCGAGAAGAAGTTCGGTCGACGAGTTTTCACGATCCTGCAATTGCGGGTTCATGATGCGATCATCGCTTTGAAGAAGAAAATCGATGCCGAACCCGCAAAAGTGCACGAAATCGACCTTCACTACGTCACGTCGCGTGGCCACTGGTACCAGGAGTCGTGGAAGGCAAACGTCGAAAAATCCGGCGGGCTTTCAACGAACATCGGCGTACATTTTTTCGATATGCTCACTTGGATTTTCGGAGCAGTGAAGTCAGCCGAGCTTTCGAAGAAAAGTTCGACTGAAGAGGCAGGGACCTTGAAACTTGAGCGTGCGAACGTCCGCTGGGACCTCTCAATTTCCCGCGAGGCGCTGCCTGCGGCGAGTTTGAAAAGTGGCAAAACCACCTATAGATCTTTGAAAATCGACGGAACCGAGTTCGAGTTTTCCGAAGGTTTTACGGAACTTCACAACCGCGTTTACACGGACATTCTCGAGGGTCGTGGTTACGGTCTCAAAGATGCGCGCGCCTCGATCGCCATCGTCGAACGTCTGAGGAATATGTAATGGAATATTTCAAACACGAAACCGCTATCGTCGATCAAGGCGCTAAAATCGGAGCCGGAACAAAAGTTTGGCACTGGGTGCACGTTTCAAGCGGAGCGCAGATCGGTGAGAACTGTGTTCTCGGCCAAAATGTTTTCGTCTCGTCTCGAGTTAAGATGGGCAAGAATTGTAAACTTCAAAACAACGTCTCAGTCTACGACGGCGTCACTCTCGAAGACGACGTATTCTGCGGTCCTTCAATGGTTTTTACAAACGTCGTGAATCCGCGTTCGGAGT
>JAYSYF010000249.1:0-3913 GCA_043716655.1 Bdellovibrionales bacterium
AGCGCGGTCGAAATGCGATCTGCGAGTTCGATTTCAGAAGCGCTGCCTTCCGGCAATTTGGCCGTGAGCGGTGGTGCCGGAATCGCATTGGCTTCAGCAGCGATCTGTTGATCGAGAAGCTTCATTCGTTCGCGAATTTCGGGTTGATCTTGTTCAGCGAGACTGCGCCGAAAGAATTCACGTGCGGCTTCGGTTTTCTGAACGAGAAACACGAGTTCTCCGGCCATGCGCCAAAGTTTTGCTCGCGAGACGTCATCGAGAATCGCATTTGGTCCTGTCGATGTCCCTAGCGCTCGCGAAAGTTTCTCGACGTGCGACCAAGCACGAGTGCGATTAAATTTCATGTCCAATTCGATCGCCGCGAGTCGTGCTTTCGCCCACGACGATCGAAGTCGTGTCGCCCATGGACCGAACGCCATCAAGTTTGTTTTCAGATCTGCAGCCGCCAGCACACGGTCCAGCGAATCGCTCGATGCCTTTTGTGGAGGAAGTTTCATTGCGCAATCGAGCTCGAGCGCCATGATCCACGGCTCGAGACCCTTCGCGGACTTTTTGGCTGCTGCTGCACTCTTCAAACATGCATCGAACTTTCCAGATTCAAATTGCGTGCGCATCTCTTTCAAACGCACGATCGAAGGCGACGTCGACGTGTAGCTTTCAGAAAGGTTTAATGTGATCGATTGCGCAGAAGCAGTCTCGCCCCAAACATCCAGCGGAAGACTCGAGAGAATCGCGAAACAAACGACCGCACGGAAAAATTGAAAACTCATCGCGTCTCCTTAAACTCGTACACTTCATGATTGCCAGCCTTGGCAATCAGCGGAAGACGCGACTGCCAAGATTTCGGCGTAGGTTCGACACCCCAGCGCGAACGCTCTTCGGGGCCCCAATAAATATGCGTTACTTTTAGCCGCTTGGCAGCCTCGACCCAGCCTTCAGTGCCGTTCATTAAATTCTCGAGCGCGCTTTCGGTGTCTCGATAGTCGATCGCATGCGACCAAAGGTGACCAGGATAGCCGAGAGCGCGAACTCGACCGAAGTATGCGAGCACGTGAACCGGTGTTGGTGCCGCAGCAAAGACCGCTTTTTTAGGAACTCGCATCAACACGGCTTCTCCATAAGCGAGTTGCTCGATCGTCCACATCGTCGTTGCGTGTTCTTGCGGTCGAACCCACGAACGCGCGATGACAACAATACCCGGACTGAACGCCGCGGTCAGCGCAACACATGTGATAACCGACCACGGCACTGCCGGCCGCAAAGTAGCAAGGCGGCCAATGGATCGTCCGGCTAAAGCGAAAATCAGAAGCCATGGCCAGAGCAAAACTTTAATATTGTCCCACTCCCAAGGCGCCAACATCACAAAAAGGAAAACGATGAAGAACGACAATAAAATTATAAGTTCGTCATAGGAGGATCTCGTGGGGCGCTGCGCGAGTTCATCTTTAAGCCAAAATCGTTTTGCAAAAAGAATCAGTGAACCGACGACCGCCAGAGTCGTCAGCGGCAGTCCGAAATTTCGCCAGAGCCAGATGAGTGTATCGACTGTCGTCCCATTTTCTGGCGCGAGCCAAAGCGTGCGCCAGTGAACGATCGATGCTTTCGAAAATCCGGCCGAGGTGTGATTAATTAAAAAGGTCGCAGGCAACACGGCCCACGCGAGCGCGCGATTCTCGATGAAAAAGCGCCAGAAGAAATCTCGAGTGCGTTTAATTCCGAAATCGCGCCAAGTAAGGAAGAACAAAAGCAGACTGACGATGACAAAAGAATGGGCGTGAAACAATGGAAACGCGCCCCACATTCTTCCAAGTCCACTCACCGCTTTTCGCGGAAGCCGAGTCTCGTTCGACAAGTGCGAACGCAGGTACAACAACAGCGTTACGCCCATAGGCAGCGCCCAAAGCATGCCTCGCTGTGTGATCCAAATAGCGAGAAAAAAACTTTTCCAGTCGACCGACGCGGGCGTATCGGCGACGACACTTCCTCCGGCCAAGAAGAACGCCGCCATCGCCCACGGACCGCCTAATTCGCGAAGTAAAACGAGCGAGGCGAACGTAGCGGCTATTCCTGTCAGAAACAAATGTCCCGAAGTCTGAACTCCGAGACATTCCCAAAGTGCGTTATAAAGATCCGGACCGAACGGATAACGAAGTGGCTCAAGCGCAAAGATCGGATTCACAGGAAGAAAATCGATTCCACTCGCAAGCGCGCGAATGAAATTCAAATGCAGAGGCAGGTCACCATAGTTCGTGGTCGACATCGTCTTAAGTGTCGCCCCTGGCATATATGCCAAGAGCCACGAGAAATGTTTATAGCTGGCAAATAGCACGAACGAAAGAAGTGCCAGTTCAATCGCGGACCAACTTCGAATGGCTTCAGGAGCACGCCACTCGAGCGAGTTTCTCATCGCCCGAACGAACCGACGCGCGCGCAAAAAAGAAAAAGCGAGACTTACTCCCGCAATAGCCGGATTCAGTCCGCCAAAAATCCAAGAAAGCACAAAGGCGGTCGCTGTTGCAGAAACCGAGTGGGCTACGAAAAAAAGTGCGAAGCTTAAGCTACGGCCCTTCATATTCGACATCCTCGGGTAATACTCCCTGGAATAATTCGGCATCGAAGAGTGCCCAACCAGCATCGTAAGCATCGCGAAGTTGGAACTTCATCTTTGCGAATCGTTTCGGAAAAACATTTCGCAATCCTGGAAGTGCCGAACCGTCGACTAACATCATACCGGCGTTTGCCATCAGACTCGCGTCTTTATCGATCTCCTCGAGTCGCGCATATCGCATCTTCGGGTAAAGGCTAAGATCAAAAGGCAATGGCCATGGATCTTTGATCATCACAACGATCGAGGTATTTCGGGCTTCCGGATTTTTCGCGACTTTTTTGCGAAGCACTTGCATGACCGCTAAATAGTCGTTCGTCGTCTGTACATAAACATAGGGTTCAGTCGAATCAGTCGGATTATTGAAACTGATGTCCCAAGCTTTGTAAGTCGAAATTCCAAGCAAGAGGACTAATCCAGTCGTCAAAAGAGACCAAAGCGTTCGCGAGAGCGCACGACGAGTAACGAATGCCGGCAAAACGAAAAATGCGAGAGGCCAAAAACTCAGTATCAGCCACGGAGTTTTGTAGGGAATCAATGAGTAAGCGAGCCACGTACCGAACCCGGTCAGCAACAGGACACGCTGCTTCCGATCTTCAACAGTTAATGTGATTGTCGCGTAAGCTGAAACCCACAAGCCGATCAGCAGTGGCCACTCATAGCGCGCCAAAAGTTGAATCCAATAAAAAAATGGTTTCTCATGACCTGTTTGACCGGCTCCGGTCTTCGACCAAAACGCGAAGGCGCGAAAAAAGTCGCGAAGTCCCGAGGGGCGTTCAAAAAATCCCGTGTACAGAGCGACTAAAACAAGTACGGCAACGCCCGATATCCATCCGGCCGCGAAATAAATGTCCCGCTTCTCAGTGGTGCTCAACTGACTGAAGGTACTCCATGAACTTTTCGCTTTCTCGAGACGTTCGAGAAACCAGATCGAGACTTCTGCTATGATCCAAGTACCCAGGAAGATAAAAAATGTTTCTTTGGTCGAGACCAAAATAACAATACCTGAAGCCATCCACCAAATCGAAGCGCGGGTCGGTCGGCCCATCCACGAGAATCGGCCATAGACGAAAAGTAACTGCCCAAGAATAAACAGAGTCTCGTGAATGGCGTATCGTCCGTAAAAAGTGAACGCCGGGCTTAGTCCTATAATCCAGGCGGCGATCGTTGCCGCTCGACCATTGAAACGTCGAAACTGATAGACGGCAAAAACGACGAGAACAGCCAGCACGGCATTCATGACGCGAAACGAATCGATACTGCGTCCAAGAAGCAATTCCGAGATGTGACAGAGATAGAAATAAAGTG
>JAYSYF010000250.1:0-11730 GCA_043716655.1 Bdellovibrionales bacterium
CAAAGAGGGAATCGTCGACTTGAAGGCGATGCTCAAAAAAGTTCGGCAACTCGGCATCAACGGAGTGTACGTCGAAGGTGGCGCTGGCACAGTAGGCCCATTCTTAGATGAAGGACTCGTGAATCGTCTGCATTTATTTATGTCGACAGCAGTCATCGGTGGCAAACATGCGACGGGATGGTCAGATTCATGTGGCGTTGCAACACTCGCTGAATCGTGGAAATTGATGCGGCAACGAGTGAAATTAATCGGTCCTGACCTCCATATTACGGGCCGTTTAGATCTCAAAGCGCCGTGAAAATCTTGCTGTTCTAGTAACGGTCTTGATCTTACCCCTGAATGACAGTCTATCTGTCGCTTCCTAGGGGGGATCTCATGCTCAAAAATCCATGTTTCGCACCGGTCTTGGCTGCTCTTGTTACTTCATCACTCGCTTGTAGCGAGATGAAAAAAGTCGACGAGATGAAAGACAACACGGCCGACATGCGCCAAACAACGAAAGATCTGTCCGAGAAAACCGGCGAGATGAAGAACGGCCTCGACAAGATGGGCAAGACGACCGGCGAAATGAACGATCAAATGAAGGATCTTCTGACGCTGACTCGCGAGCAGCTGATCGAACGCATCACTCAGATGAGTAACGGCATGGGTTCACTCTTCGATGTCATGAGACAAGGCGACACGTCGGGCCTTCGCCGAGTTGGAATAAGCGAACTGTTGAAACAGACGACGCTGCAAGGTCGACTTGCAGAAGCTGGATTGTATCTGCAAGGTTTCGAATTTCAGGTGTTGGGGAACGTTGGTCGCGACAGCGAGCCTCGTTTCAGAGAAGTTTTGTATCACCAGGCGATGCTCGAATTTTTTCTTAAAATCGAAGAGCTCGCTCCGAAATTTGGAGAAATAGATCCAGCGGCGAAACCAAACCTGGAAGACGATGTCGAAAACAGAACTTCGGCATTTAATGCGATCGCATTCGCACTTCACAAAACAAATCGTCAGCAGCTTCCGGACCCAGCCTACGGTCGGCCGATGTCGGTTTACGATCTCATCATCACAGCACTCGAGATGAAACCTTACATCGACAGCGGACAAATTGTTTTGCCGCCAGGCCCCAGCTACATCAAAGAAGTTTTGGGAAACCCTCGCAGAGTCGAGCAGTTGCTGCAAACTCGTTACAACATGTTCGTCTACGGACTTCTGGGCGCGACGACGAACCTCAGCGAGAGCGGCACCATGGGCCAACTTTGGAGACTCGTTTGGAAACTCAATATTGATCTCGCAGAAAAAACCGTTGGACCTGCAGTCTTGCAACGGATCAACGAAGAGATCGCTGGCCCGGCAGCGCGAACGACTTCCGATATGCTGAACGCGGGCATTGTTCCGCAGTTCGACGGGAAGACTTCGTTTGTTCTTTCTCGAATGAGCGTACGATTTAACACACCGGCGAAAAAGACTGAGTTCGTGCGATCGACTTCGAACGAAGAAGCTCTCGCGACCTTCTGGAAGCAGTACACGAATCCGAGTACTCAGTTGCGAAAAGGCACACTGCGCTAGTTCAAACGGCGTTCCTGCGAGCGCCGATTGTTAGTAGGGAGTGCGATCGATCTTCGCGGTCCACTCTGTGAAAACAACGAGCGCTTCATTTCGCAAAAGCGGCTCGATTGGCACCGAGCGCTGAGGCATCGGCTTTACAATTTCTCGATACAAAAACTCATCGTCAAAACCAATGGCCGCGGCATCGTCACGCGAGTTGCCGTAATAAATGCGACCGATTCTCGCCCAATAAATCGCGGCGAGGCACATCGGACAAGGTTCGCAGCTCGTATAGATTTCGCAGCCTTTGAGCTCGAAGTTCGCTAGATTTTTACAAGCATCGCGGATCGCTTCGACTTCGGCGTGCGCGGTCGGGTCATTCGTACTCGTAACTTTGTTCCATCCCTCGCCAACAATTTTACCGTTGCGAACGACAACGGCGCCAAAAGGTCCGCCATTGCCCGCGTTCATGTTGGTACGCGAGAGTTCGATCGCACGTTGCATGAATTTTGTCCGATCACTCATTCGGCTGTCCTTTTTTAGCTGGCTGATTCTTTAGCTTTTCGATCGTCTGAAATAATACCTTTTCGAGTAAACGAACGTCATCCGGAGATGGACAATGCGACAGTATCACCCGATTCAACGAGGTTTCGATGGTGATTTTGCGCTCACCGAGATCGAACCCGAGCGCTTCCAGCCATTGGCGAATCGCCTTACGGGGATATTCGAGTCGACCAGCGGGCAGAGCGACCGGCTCTTCGCCAGGTTCCAAAGTCTGAAGGGGTTCGCCCATTTCGCTATCGATCATATGAAGCGCGAGCAAAACCGCGTGCGAAAGATTATAGCTTGTGTGAGTTCCGCGGGTAGGAAGCGAACAAATGAAATTCATCGGCTCGAGTTCTTCGAGAGTTAGCCCATCATCTTCGGTGCCGAAATGTAGTTGAAGATGGGTTTGAGGATTCCAGACAGGATGAGATTTCTGTTCTCGAAACTTGGCGAGTAGTTCTGAAAACTCCAGTACACGCTTTCCTTGTCCGTCACGTGCGCTGAATGCGATCTTTACGCCCTGACCGTTCGCTGCGAGGAACGCCGCTTCGGATTCGTGAACTGTCGCGTTCGTCAAAATATCTCCGCTATGAGTGGCTCCCTGGCGCGCGACGTGTTGTACGTCGGTCGAGTTCCATTCGCAGCGTGGAGCAATCAAATGAAGTTCATGGCAAGCGAGGTTCCCCATAGCCCGTGCGCACATCCCAATGTTTCGCGGATAGATCGGGCGATGAAGAAAAACGGCCGTGCGCGAAAGTACAGGAGGCGAGTCAGAGTTCATAATCAGGGTGTCGCATGAAAGGTTTTGCGTGCGTCGGCGATGTGTTGAGCGGCGGACCCATCGACGCGAGCAATAGTTTGAAGATGCCCGAGCAGATCATGAATGACTTGGGAAGGGTCGAAGGACTTTGGGCTTTCCAACTTTACATCTTCGGCGATTTCCAAAAGTTCGCTATGAATCAACCAATCGTTCGGAGCAACCGATGCCGCGGATGTGACGAGATCGTTCAGCATCGGCATGATCGACGGTAATGTCGGTGTATTTGCGACAAGTTTTCGCAAACGCCCAACTGAGTCGTAGAGAGCATGTCGCTTCAAAACTTTATCTTCGTAAGTTCGTGGCGGCAGAGCTTTCTTTGTGAAGTCTTCTGTCTCACCGAAGGCGGGACGATCTGCGGGTCCACCGTAAACGCTGGCGACTTTTGCACCGATCGCCATATCGTAAGTTCCCCACGACGGATCGAACAAAACTTCGCTGCCTCGTGCGGCACGTGCTTCTGCGAGTGTTAGTATGACGAGCCGTTTCGATTTTTCCGCATAGGTCATTCCCGTGACTTTTCCTGTAACAACCACGCCACTTTCGAAGTGCAAGGATATCGACGCGCCGATTTTAAGACCCGTGCGATCAAGTTCGGTTTGCGGCATCGCGCCTAAATCCAAAACGGATGATCGCCGACCGCCAGCTTCAACTGCGGCTCGTCCGGTCGGAGTTCCGAATCCGTGTCGATGGTGTTCGACTCCCTGACCTTCGAGTTCTTGACCTTCCATAGCCAACTGTGCGGGTCCGTTAAACGAGAGGTACGAACCTTTGTACGATTTCAAAGATCCTGAAATTTGAATGCCAGTGTCGAGTTCGATCGTATTGACGGTTTCCGAGCGGAATGCTTTTTCGAGTGACTCATCGCCGCCAC
This sequence comes from Bdellovibrionales bacterium, assembly GCA_043716655.1. Taxonomy (GTDB): domain Bacteria; phylum Bdellovibrionota; class Bdellovibrionia; order Bdellovibrionales; family JAMPXM01. The sequence goes on from JAYSYF010000250.1 coordinate 3,771, forward strand.
GTCGGAACGCCATTTGTCCGGTGAGTTCTTCGAGGACTTTGCCGAGATCTTCAAACTTCTGAACGACGAAGAGTTGTGGCTGTTGTTCCGTGATGTCGTAAGTATAGTTGATGCACTCAATCGTCAGCGGAAGTTTTTTTACCACGGGACTCATCGCCGAGCGCGATTCGCCGACGGAAGAAAGCAAACCCGCGCCGAAAATCTTGGGGCTCTTAAGGTCGCCGATCAAACCGTATTCCGCGGTCCACCAGTTCATGCGTCCAAGAATTGCGGCTTCGGAAGTATTCGACATCGACTCGGTCACGCTGGCGAGGTTTGCCTCGGCCTGTTTAATTTGTGACGTCGTCGAGCCCGGATTTTCTTTGATGTCAGATAGAACGCGAATCGCTTCGTATTGATCTATATCTTCGCGCGAGAGAATCGCTTTGCGCGCGACCTGTGCGTAGGACTTCAAATAATGTGCGAACGCTGGGTCCACGAGAATCGGAGCATGGCCAGCAGCTTCGTGAACAATGTCGGGCGCTGGTGTGTATAGCAAATGATCGAGCGAACGCATGTCGCAGGCGATTGGTAAAATGCCGAGCGACTGAAGTTCCATGAATGCAGCTGGCGGAATAAAGCCGCTGACGGGAAGTGCGCGCCAGCCGAATTTATCGAGCTTTTCATTCATGACTTCGATCCGCGGAATCGAATCGACTTCAATTCCGGTTTTCAATAGACCGTCGAGGTAACACTCGTGAGCATGTGTCGAAAGAAACGATCGCAGCTGACGCATGATGTGCCGCCACACGGCCTGATCGACGGGCGTATAGCGCGAATAATCTTGTTCGACCGCATAGCGTTCGAGGTGTTTCGGAAGCGCCTCTACAGCCATCGAATTCCAGACTGTGAATCGGCGATAAGGTGGTTCGAAACATAATCGCTGACGCCGGCCTCGAGCGACCATTGAGGTTTCGAAAGTCCGAGTGACATAAGTCGCTTCATTTTTGCTTCAGTAAAATATTGGTAACGCGGACGCATTTCAACGGGGATGTCGATGAAATCCACGGTGAACGGTTTTCCGAGCGGTTTGAAAGTCGCCGTTGCTAAGTCTTTCCACGTTCGCGCTATTCCAAAACCCATATTGTAAATGCCATTGGCAGGAGCGTCGGTAATCAATTCGTCCATCCAGCGAACGATGTCTTTCACGTAAACGAAATCGCGAAGCTGCTCGCCATCTTTGAAATCGGGACGATGAGATTTAAAAAGCTTCAATCGACCCGTCTCGCGAATTTGATTCGAAGCCTTGAAAACGACACTGGCCATGTCGCCTTTCAGATACTCGTTCGGACCGTAGACATTGAAAAAGCGAAGCCCGTACCAGTTTGGTGGATGATGCTCGCGGGCTTCGATCGATTCTTCCACGAACCGATCGAACTGAGCTTTCGATTCGCCATACGGATTCAGAGGTTTAAAAATCTTTGATGGCGACGCATCGTCGAAACCTTGCGAGCCGTCGCCGTAAACGGCGCCACTCGAAGCATAAATCAACGGCTTCTGGAACTGGGTGCACCAGTTCCAAAGACGTTTCGTATATTCAAAATTGTTTTCGGTGAGGAACGCGACATCCATCTCGGTGGTCGAAGAACATGCACCCATGTGAACGACGGCTTCGACTTTTTCTTTGGCTTCGCTTGTTTCCAGGAAACTCCAAAGTTCGTCTTTGCCAAGAAATCGATCGTAACGTCTTTTTGCGAGAACGTCGGGACGCATCGCCGGCGGAACCGTGTCGACGGCGACGATATCGCCGTAGCCTCGGCCATTGAGCTGCCAAATCATGGCTGAACCAATAAATCCTGTCGCACCGGTCACGATGATCATGGCTAATGGTTTAGCTCGAAGGTCCAAAGTTCGTCCAGCGCCTAGAGAGAGCGCAGGAACGAAATGACGTCGTTCCGGTCACTTTCGGTCAAGTTTGCGTAGCGCGTACGAGACGCGGCGGCTTCTCCACCGTGATAAAGCACCGCTTCCTCCAATGTACGCGCGCGTCCATCGTGCAGAAAGCCGGCATGTGGATTGATAGTTTGCGTTTTACCGATCCCCCAGAGCGGGCGGGTTTTCCACTCGCGTCCGTCGGCGTCGTGATCGCGTCGGCCATCGGCCAGTTCTTCACCCATGTCGTGAAGCAATCCATCACTGAACGGATAAATCACGACACCACTTAGCGCAGGCGACATTGCAGTGTTGCCCGTTTTGAATTGCGGTGAGTGGCAGCCAGTGCAGCCTACCGTTTCGAACTTTCTCGCGCCATTCATGACTTTCGGAGAATCGATGTCGCGTCGTCGTGGAACCGCGAGGGTCGACGTGTAAAACTCGAGCGCACCGAGTGCGTCGTCACTAAGTTCAGAATCGAGTGGTTTCCACATTTCTTTCAGGCGATCGATGAGCGACGTGAGGAGAGAAGTTCCAGAGATGCTTTCGTTGGGAAAGAGTGAGCTGCGAATTCCCATATCGTTCGAAAATGCCGCGGCGATCTGCACACGAACGGTCTCGTTATTGGCTTTCCAGCCGAATCGTCCGAGTTTTCCGTTGATCATGTTGGGACGGCCGCTGATACCGTCGCCGTTTTTATCTTCGGGATCTGCGAGCGCAAGAATGTCTTTCGCATCGATCGCCTCGATGAGGCCGAGGCCGATCATCGGAGGACCAATTCGAGGGCTGATGCGCAGGTCAGGATGTTCGAGAGCAGAAACTTTTCCGCCCACGGCGTCGTAACCGTTCAAAAGTGTGAACACGGGTTTTCTTAGTTCCACCGTTTTTCCATCCGGATATTTGAACGACGAATAGCTATAGCTCATATCGACGTCCGCTTGCCCTGTTCCGGGTGAGTCGGGACGAAGATCGTAAACACCGCGCTGGAAGAGCTGTTCGGTAAATCCAGGCACGATTTCAGATTTGGTCGCGGTTTCTAAGCTGATGCGAAGAAGTAGTGACTCGTTTGATCCGAGTCTGACTTTCGAATCGCCGGCTCTTAGTAAAGGCAACGAACCGCGTCCATCACGAGTGTGGCAAGCAACGCACGAAGTAGCATTGAACGCCGGTCCAACACCTCCTTCGGTATTAAACTTTCTGCTGAAGAGAACGTCGCCGGTCGCGTGCAATTCTCCTTCTGTTTCCGACAGAGTCGGAATCGGAACGTTGAACGACAGACTCGATGACGTGTCTTCGGAAGTCGCCGAACTCGCAAGATCGCGAATGAAAGTAAAATCCGGAAACGAAGAATCCTTCGAGATAACTGGGGACTTAGAATTTGAAGACGAAGTTTCTCCACACGCTATCAGCAGTGAAGCGATCGACACGAAGAGAGCAGAATGTAATGCGATGTTCGTCTTCATTTTTTTAATCCTACTGGAACACAGGTAAAAGTTCGAATTCGATCGTCTTCTCTAGCGTCGCCATCTTCGCAACTGCTTTAGTCGCACGTTCGCGCGCCGCTTTGTTCTTGATCGCAAGTGTATACGAAAGGCCCTCTGGTCCCGCGATGTCGCGAATCGCCTTTTCAGCGTCGGCCATGAGCAAAACCATTTTAGTGTTCAGTTCAGGTTTGCGAAGCTTAACGATCTCGTCGAGACCTGCTCCTGTGCGACCGTTGTAATCGCCGGTGTAAACGTTCTGCATTGAGTGGATGTTGTCCATGAAGTCCGCCAGCGAATTCCAGCTGAACTGAGATTCCACAAGTGAACCGTCGGCGGCGTCGATGTCGCCTCCAAGTGGATCTGCCAGTTTTCCGCTTCCAACTTCGACAGCGATCATTCGCATGCCCTGAACGTATTCTTTAAGAACATCGGCGCGAGATCCGTAGAACTGGTTGCCCGGCTTCAGCAAAGACTCCAAATACGGCTTCGAATTGACGTCTGACGGATCGAATTTCTCTGTCCATGCGAGGTAGAGTTCTTGCGTCTTCTCGGCAACGACTTGAGTCACGCTGACAAGGTAAGCAAGTTGTTTTGCATCCATCTGTTGAATCGACTTTGTGTTTGTCGTGACGCCGTCACCAAACACGAGGTACTCGGCCGTGTGAAAACCCTTAAGGGCCGGATCTTGTTGGCGAACAAAGTCGATTTCGAATTGAGTTCGGCTCTGAAGCATTTTCTCAAGATCGATACGAGAAAGTGGCCAAACGTCGATCTGCTTGTCGATGTTGTTAACCGGACCAAACAAAAATCCCTCTGTGGATTCCCATGGTACGCGAGACGCTTTCCATTTTAATTGAACGGCCTCGAGATTTGCCTGCGTTGGGTTCTTTTGCAGAACGATGGCGCTTTCAGCGAGTTCTTTCGTGCGATCGCGAAGATCACGGTATGATGCGACGATCACGTTCTGAGCGATGTTCTCGATCACGACTTGCTCGAGAGCGGCATCGCCAGTGGCTTTCTCACTGCCTGATCCACCCGGCTTTACCGTATCCTGCATGCATCCGGTCAATGTGAAGATCATCGAAGAGACGATCAGAGTTTGTGCGAGCATTGAGTTCAGTACTGTCATTTAGTTCTCCGTAGAATAGTAAAAGCCGAAGCCGAGCATTATTTCAGTTTGAAGTGGAATTTCATCGAGACCCGATTTGATTTGCGAATATTGCAGCTTCGCAACGATCTCGGGTCGTGGCCGATAGTTGAAACCCGTTGTCCACGCGGTCTCGCGGAAACGAGGATCTCGATAGATCGAGCCCGCGACTTCTTTCATTGGATCGACAGTGTCGAAACGAAGAAACAAATCTAAACGTTTTTCGAGTGAGTTCAGAATTCCCAAACGCGAAGCGAACGGTAACGCCAGCAAGTTGTAGCCGACTTCCGCAAAACCGACTTCGATCTCTTTGCCGAGCGACGCGAACGATTTTGGCGCGGCGGCTCCGCTGAGAGTCGAATTCGCCGTCGAAATTTCTTCTGAGTTCTGAAGGTAGCCGCGCAAGTACAGCGATCGAAACGTCCAAGTATCAGATTCGTAGATCGCGTGGACATCCCAAATCATGACGCCAGCATCGACGGTCAGCTTGTCCGTTTTCTTTCGGTTCTGCGAACTGTCGCCGTAATAAAACGAAGCGCCGAATTTGCGATAGGGAAAACCTGTGCCGTAGTCGACGCGGATCGCACCAGCGAGGTTGTCTGCGTACGTCGTTTCGAACTTGCGAGCGGCGCCGTCTTGAATCCAATTATACTTTCGGAAAAATTCAGAGTTCAGTCCCTGAACGAGCACCGCTTGATATTGAATGCGACTGCCGATGTCGCCGAAGACGCCGACGCCCATCTGGCGCCAGGCATTTGGCAGAATTTTAGCTTCAGACCGATTGCGTGTGTTGGTGAAGTACTGAGTCGGATGTTCGCGCTCGGAGATAACTCCGACGGGAATTCCGATCAGTCCGAAGCGGTAGCTCGCGAGATCGGTGTCGAGGTAAGTCAGTTCGAACTTGTCGATTTTTACTTCGCCGCCTTGTTCGATTTCCGATTCGAATTCTCCGAATTCTTCGAAGCCGTCAAACTCGAGCGTTGTTCCGGTTCCGCCGTGTTCGAACTCAATTTCAGTTTCAAGTTTGAATCTGCGGCCGATTTCAAGTTCCGGTTCGAAGACGAGGCGTTCGACGTCGACTTCTCGTCGGCGGCGTGGAGCCGTGTCGACTGCGTTTTTGAAATAGTCGAACTGACGCATATTCATGGACCCATAAATCGTCCACTCGAGCCAAACTTTTTCGGGATCGGAAACGGTTGATGGGAGCGATGTTAACGATAAAACTGTGACGGGTGCAGCCGAAGGCGATGTTTCAGCCGCCTCGGCTGTCGAAAGCGGTGCAAGGGCAGCAATCCCAATGGTGAAAAGAGCTAAAGCCGCAGACGGCCGTAGCGGTAAAAGAGAAAGTGCACGGATCATGAGATTGGTTCTCATTTTCGGACCACCCGAGCAACAGTGGAAACCTAAAGAGAACCAAGTGCGATGATATTGAGAACGTAATGAGAATCAGCCAGGACGGCTATATATCTTCTTCATGTTCGATAGAGATATTCACCAGCGTGTTGAATAAATCACCGGCTCCGCTCGACACAACGGCGGGGCGGGTTTGCGGAGGATTGTGCGGCGCTTGTGATGCGATGAAGAGTTCGATCGCCTGGCGTAAATCGTCGAGAGTGACTCCGCGCTTACGTGCCTTAACGATTTCTTCGACGAGATATTCAGATCCGTTGCCGGTGATTCGTCCTTCGAAGTTTTTCTGTCGCGCACGAAGACGCCAAGAGCGAATTTTTGCCGGGTGTGGTTTTTCGCCAAGCAGTTCTGCGACAAACGTGGTGTACGCGTTCAAGAACTCATTCGTTTTTACTTTGAGGCTGCCGCGAAGTTTCATGTCGTGGCGTTTTGCGAAAGAAGAGCGCATCAGCTGCATAGCTTGTTCAGCCGTGGGAGTTTTCCAGACGCGTGATTCGCTAAATGCTAAATCTGGAAGTTCGCGAAGCAGTCGTCGCATATTGAAAACGGCGGGGCGATTGACTCCATCAGGAAGTTTGCGTGGGCCAGCTTTGGTTTTCAAAGTTTCCAATTTCAGGAAAGACGAATAGAGATTTTCAACTTCGCGTTTGCGGGGACCGGTGAGGCACTCTTCGATGTCAGTTGCCTCAAGGCCAAGCTGACCTAGGAATTCTCGACGTATCTCGAGGTCGAACTCGCGGTCGAAAATTCGGCCGGCTTCCGAGTTCGTGTACTTCTCGAGATTTTCTTTTTTCCCAGTTTCCAAAAATTCAGCAGCTTGCGCGAACACCTGCACAGTGAAACGTGCTTTACCGCGCTGTTCGTTGAGGTTTGTCGAAAATCGCTCGACGTCGTCATAGCGATACTGATCGTGGCGCATACCGAATTGACGGATGCTTCCGTAGTCGATGATGCCAGCATTTGCCAAAACGTTGTCGCCATCCCAATCGAGCCAAGCGAAAATGTAACGCCGTTCGAGACGAGCGGCGAATTGCGCGAACGATCGAGCGATCTCGTTAACGGCGCGTTTGTAGCGATCGGCACTGCGCGGATTCCAAACCCAAGTTCCATTTTCATGTTGGCGCTGAATCACGAGATCGAAACCGCGAGCGAGGGTTTCGCGTTCGCCTTGCTTCAACCATAAGAAAAGATGTGCTGGACGGAAGAGATTCGGTGCTGCACGAACGCCGATGCCGACGCCGCGGCCAAGATCGATGACGGCGAGCACGCGTTCAGTTGAAAGTCCGTTACGGTGAAAAACCTCCGAGAAAAGTGCGCTGCCAATAAGTTCGGTTGTATCGGCGAGGCCGCAGCCATAGCCAAATTCTTCAGTGCCCGTTTTTAGTGGACGCTGCGCTTCGACAGCACCTGGCGAAAGCTGAGTCACGCCGGTTCCGCGGCTCGATACGTCCCACGTTGTACCGCGATGACGAATTGTGCCGTTCCAAATTCCGCGACCGTCGCCAGAAGTTCGACCCTGCTTGTCTTCGTGTTGAAGTTGCAGATAACGAGTCGCCATGTACGAGTTTGGTTTCAAAAGATTTGGCGGAACTGTCGCGCCGTTCTCCTGATCCCACTCATTCACGATCTGAATGCTAAATGTTTCGATGATTTTTTTATCGAGCTCGGGAGTCATCTTGTGCGGATGATCGCTTGGAATGAGTCCCATATCTTTAGCGAGCTGAAAGTTGAACCACATCACCTGACCGCGTGCGAGTTTTCGCACAGGATAAAGCACACAACCTTCGGGAACTTTGTCTTGCCATGGATGTCGGCCGTCGATGTCGTCAAACGACGTGTAGTCCCAGCGTTTCTCCTCTTTGCGAGAGGGTTGACCGGGTGTCGGTTGATTCCAAGTTGCTGGTCGTGTTGCCAATCGTTTCGACATTCAAATACTTATCGGCACCCCGCGTCTCACCTTGAGGCTACGGACCAAGGTACCTGCTTCCTTTTTGCGGAATTCGAAGGA
>JAYSYF010000026.1:0-2403 GCA_043716655.1 Bdellovibrionales bacterium
GAAGCTGCGCGACAAGCGCACGATCTACCGGAATCCCGGTATACCCGTTAACCGGTATACCCGAATACCTGAATGTCCAGACGTAGGACCCGGCTCGGCGACGCACTTCCGCGACATTGGTCTTGCGCCACATTCATTCTCTCGGGCGGCGCTCAACAAAAAGTCAGGTTTTCCCGATAGATAGATAAGATGTCCCCGAAGAAAAAGCCCTCGCCGCCCAAGTCGGCAACAAAAGATGATCTCATCAATTCGCTTTTCGATTCGGAAAGCCCTGGGAAATTCGCGTCAAAAAATAGCCAAGCAAACGCTCAAACTATCAGCCGGTTGTCCGAACAGAAACGTAGTCAACCGCCTCCTCCTCCGCCTGCGAAGAGCGACAACGATCGCATCTACAATTTTGAAGACGATGCAACTCAAGGCTTACCGGGGCAGTCCGTACAATCAGATGAAGATGTTTACGATGCATCGAAGGACAACAACACTCCTCCGATAGTGGATCGAACGCTCAGCATCGTGCGGAATGCTCCGAAAGAAGAAGAAGCGTTGCAACTCGAAGAGTTGAAAACGGTCGTTCATTCGGCATCGCATGACGAGTCGCAAGCAGGGCAAACCAAGCCGGGTCCGAACAAGAGCAAACTTGCAGAAGTTTTGCGTCGACTTTCGCCAGGCGGTGGCCAATCACAAGAAAAACCGAAAACTCCACTCTACAATTCGGAAACCGCCGTCGCTGCCGTTGCTGGCGCGAAAGCTGCGAACGCAAAAGTTTTGGAGTCCGTCGCACCGCCACCGATTAAACCCGTAGGAGTCGTTGCGAAAGCAATGTACTCGGGAACAAACTCGGCTGGAGACGAACGGGCTCCGACAGAACCTGTGGGAAGCGGACGATCGATCGATCCAAACGTCGACGAAAAGACCGTTGCACAAAAAGCCGCGACCCGAGCAACACCAAGCTCTCGGCCATTGTGGCAAGATGCGAAGACTGAACCGATGTCTCGGCCATCGCTTGATGGTCCAGAGGCAGATCCCGAAGCGGAACAGTTTATGCCAACAGAAATCCGCGCGAATTCGCCGGGCGCTCGTTTCCGTGAAGAAGTGCGTCAAGCTCAACCGGGCGCCGCGATCTTCTCTTCGGCTGAGGCCGCTCTACGCCAATCCGAAAATCTTCGCGTTGCTCAGAAGCGTATTTCCGATCTCGAAAATGAGCTCGAACGAGTTCGTCGAGAAAACGAGAGCCTTCGTTCGGCCGGAGATACTCTGCGACGTCGTATGGATGAACTCCAGGCGCACGCAGAGAATGCAGAATTGAATACTCAGGAAGCGAAGAAAATTGCTGAAGAAGAGCGCAAGGTGTTGAAGGGCCAAATTCAAAGTCGGGATCGCGAGATCGCCGAGATGAAAGGTCGTATCGACGACGCGGAAACGCGCCTCGAAGCAAACTTCCGTAAAATCCGGGTTCGCGAGCGCGATCTCGAGCATCGTATTGAGATCATCAAAGCCGAGAGTCAGTCGATCACAGCTTCGAAGGATCGAATGATCCTAGAGCTTAAACGTCAGATCGATCAGATTTCGAGCGAACTCAATCATTCTAAAGTGCAAGTTCAAGAGACTTTTGGTCAGTTCAAAGAGAAACAAGAAACGGCCCGCCGCGCGGTTCGTGCTCTGCGTATCGCTCTGACTGTGCTAGAGGGTGAAGACGATTCGGGTTCTCGGAAAGCTGAGTAATCGGCTTGGCCGATTACGAGAACACCAACAGTAGTCCGCTTTCGGCGGAACCAGAGTAGGCACAGCAGTGAAGCGCATCAAGGTCGTCATCTCAGATTTACATCTTGGCCGTGGCAGAACCCTCGAGGGTGGTGCTACGAACCAGCTCGAAGAATTTTACTTCGGCAAAAAACTTGTCGAATTTTTCAACTACTACTGCTCGGGTGAGTTCCGCGACATCGAAGTCGAGGTCGTCATCAACGGTGATTTTCTCAACTTTCTTCAGACCGATTACAAAGGCCATTTCTTAACGGTCATTACCGAGGGCGTTGCATTAGTTCAGCTGCAATCGATCTTAGATGGTCATGCAGATGTCTTCGAGTCGATGAAAGCGTTTGCGGCGCACCCGAATCGAATTATCACCTATGTGGTCGGCAACCACGATCAGGCGATGTTGTGGCCAGCAACTCGGCAACTCTTAAACGAAGCGCTGGGCACCGACATTCGATATAAAAATATCGTCTACTTCTTCGATGGCGTTCACATCGAGCACGGACACATGCATGAAGCGGCCAATAGATTTGATCCGAAACGATTTTTCCTCAAACGCGATCTTCCAGAACCAATCCTGAATTTGCCATTTGGTTCACATTTCTTCGTCGACTTTGTTTTGAAGATTAAGCAGAAGCACTCGCACGTCGA
>JAYSYF010000251.1:0-3901 GCA_043716655.1 Bdellovibrionales bacterium
TGGTAGTTGGCTAGCTGCTCGGCCTCGTGTGTAAGCGATTCCTTGAGAATATCGCCGATGGCGTGCTTATGGGTTTCCAGAAGCTTCGAGATTTTCAACGATGGGTGCCCGTCGAGAGTCGTGATGTGTTCGCCGGCCGTAGCAGCGTGCGAGAGAGATTCAGTTGCCTGATCTCGTAGCCAGCTCACGATCGGAATGCGATTGTGGCCAAAAACCATGAGCGAATAATGTGTGTACCGAACGACTCCTGCTAATTCTCCTTCGAGAATCGCATTCAACGCTTCGACCACTTTCTTTTTGTCCATTTCCTTCATCGCCATGATGTCTCCCTTAAAGGCCCGAGGCCGAAACCTTACTTCGTGAAATCAGAGAGTCTCGCCAACATCTTCATTTGTCCACACGCCAGACGAAGTGACATGCCCTATCACTTTGCCCGTGAGCCTTGCGCCGTCGAAACACGTGTTCTTGGATAGGCTTGCGTGATCGCCGGCGCGAACCGTCCATGCGACGTCGGGGTTGAAGAGAATCGCTCTCATCGGAGCGCCCGCGCGAAGGTGTCCGAATTCACCGAGTCCCAAAAACTCGGCTGGCTTGGTGGCAAGAACTTGAACGGCGCGCGCCGCGGTCAAACGTCCTTTCGAAACCAGATCCAGAACGACAGGTACCATCGTCTCGAGTCCGAGTGTTCCGAAGGAAGCTTCCGCGAACGGTTTTGTTTTCGTCGAGATCTCGTGAGGAGCATGATCCGTCGCAACCCAATCGATCGCTCCTGAACTGAGTGCATCTATTAATGCCTCACGATCTTTCACCGAGCGGATTGGTGGATTCATTTTAAACGACGTATTTCCTTCGTCGATATCTTCGCTCGAAAAATAAAGATGGTGCGGCGAAACTTCCGCCGTCACTCTGAGTCCCGATGCTTTCGCTTTTTCTATAAGCGGAACCGATTCGCCCGAAGATGTGTGAAGCAGGTGGTAACGAGCCTTCGGTGCTTTTTCGAGAAGCCGTAAATCGCGCGCGACCATATCTGTTTCGTGACGTGCGGCATACGGTTTCAGTCCCTGCTTTCGTGGGACCGGTCCATCAGCGAGAGGGCCTTCGGCACCAAGCGTTTCTGCATGTTGAAGAAACGGAATGCCGAGTGGTTCGAGACGTTTAAAAATTTCTAACTGTAAGCCGTCATCAGAAACACCTTTACCATCGTCGGTCACCGCAGCGGCGCCCGCTTTTACGAGATCTTCGAGAGGTGCTACCTTTTGTCCAAGTTGTCCGTCAGTGCCTGCAACCGAATACAAAACCTGAACACCGAAGCGCTGTTGTGCGCTCGCCACCTGCGCCTTCGCTAGATTCAAAGCTTCGACTGTATCCAAAACTGGTTTCGTGTTCGGCATCGTCAATAGCGCGCCGACCCCGCCCTTTAGCGCCGCATGCAGTGCTGAATCGGGAGTTTCTTTTTCCCACTGCCCTGGTGTTCGCATATGAACTTGCGTATCGACTGCCGCCGGCATCATCGCAACGCGATTGGCTCGCGTAATTCGTTGTGCCGCCGGACGAATTTCGAGAAGTCGGCCATCGCGCAACGAGACGTCGCAGTTTTTTCGAATGCCCTGATCAGTCCAAACTTCAATGTCCTGAAAAGTGATCAGTTCGCTCGAGTGCGGTATGCGAGTCCAATTCTTCATCTGATTCGTCATTGGGCCTTTCGTGATCGCTCGAAAGCGTCGAGCCGTGCGTGCATCACCAGGTACCAAAGAGGCGGTAGAGTCGCAAGAAGAACACTCGCTGGGTAGCCTACCGGTAATAAGGGGCTATGTAGAGAACCTTCGAGCTTTGTAAAAGGGCGCGCCGGGTACTTGTGATGATCTGCGTGGCGCGAAAGATTAATCAAAAAGTAGCCACTCAGCCGCGAATGTGAATCCCAGCTATGCCAAAGCTGAATCGGTTCAGGTTTTCCGTTCTCTAAAATCTGTCGACTCAGCCCATAGTGTTCGACGTAGTTAATAAGCTCGAGCAAAAGCACTGCGACGAGTGCTTGTGCGAAGAAAAACAAGAGGCCCGGCACACCACCGATGAGGAAAAAACCGATCGCGAAAAAAACCGAGAGTGTCCAGACCTGAAAGAGTCGGTTCGAAAGACTCCATGCGGATTTTTTTAATCTGAAAAGGCGAAGTTTTTCGATCCGCCACGCTGACGGAAAACTTGTGATCATCGAGCGCAAAACAAACATCCACGAGCTTTCGCCCCGTCTTGCGGTCGCCGGATCGCCGAGTGTACCGACATGAGTATGATGTCCGAGCACGTGCTCGACAGCGAAGTGTCCGTAGCAAACAGACGCGAGTAAAACACAACCCGCCCAATAAGAATGGCATTCACGGCGGTGAACGAGTTCATGGGCGAGGGTAATTCCGATGCCGCCCGATAGAGCGCCTGTCGTCAGACACAAGGCGAGCATCTCGACGCCCCAACCATAATTCGCGAGAAGCTCGGGCGCCTTGTAGCCGGCGTAAAACATGATCGCGATTTGAATCGGCACAAAAAGCCAGAGCAGCCAATCGGCGAGTCGCAAGCCAGCGTTCGAGACTTCGATGCGCTCGCGTTCTTCTCCAGCAAAATGATCTAAGAATGGGAGAAAAATAAACGCGAAGACCGGAGTTGCCCAAAGCCACGGCCCACCAGCGACGATGCCGACAAAAGTGAAAAGCGGGATCAGAAGTAAGCTAAAAAAGGGCAATACGCGCAGCATATGCCCAGAAGTTTACTCAAGCGGTGCAGCTAAAGTCTCGTTCGGAACGAACTCCGCGAGATGCTGAGCGTCGCGAACCCACGAATCAAGTGATGGAGCAACAAACGTCGATTCAACGATGCGACCGTGCACACATGCGGCGAGGTCTGCATCTGCGTCGCAGTTTGAAGTCTCGACTGCGAGTGACGAATAAGTGATGCGGTATCCGAGAAATACGGCGTTCATTTGAACGGTCGCGATCGCATCAACGTTGACGTCGTTCTCGGCGATGTAATCGCCCTCGAGTATTGTGTCGGCCCAGATCTGCGCTTGTTCTTCAGCGATTTTACTAAGTTCGATCCGCACGTTGTCGGGAAGAGTGTTGGTTCCCAAATCGATCGGAGTCACTGTGACTTGTTTCGTTTTCACAGCGAGGCGCAAACCGTTCGCCCATGGACGCGAGAGATTTGGCACTTGGTCGGCCGCAGCCACGCTAGTGATCAGGCTGGTGAATAAACCAACGAGGAGGAGGCCAGCTACAATGAATGTTGAAAAGTATCGTGTTTTCATAACTCTGGTGTACCCCGATGAAGGGTTAACTCTCCAATTCGACATTGGGAAGTTGTTATGCATGAAACGCATAGCAGTGGCAAAAGTCGTCAAGAAAATAAAATCGGATGCTGAATTTAAGGCAAATGGCTGGGCGACGTCCGGTTCGCGCCTCAGTCGGCGATACCGATAGCACGCGACCACTCTGGTGATGGAGCAACGAGTTTGCGGGCCTTCAAATCGAAGAAACCGAAGAGAAAACGTCCGGTGCAACAAACTTCGCCTTTTTCGTTCACCATGTTTTGAATCATGGTCATCGTTTTGCCTGTTGAAGCCGCAATGTCTACTTCAGAAATGATTTTGATTTTTTGCCTCAGCTTCACTTCTTTTGAAAATCTCAAATTCACTTCGAGAACGACCGGACCAAAACCGTTCTTCATAATTTCGGGGATGCTGAATCCGCGGCCATTGATAATATCCCAACGCGCTTCTTCGAATAGCTCGAGATACTTCGCATTGTTCATGTGCCCGAAGGTGTCGATCAAAGATTCACGTATGAGAAACTCGGTTTCAAAACGCTTCGCACCGTTAGCTGGCGTCTCGGGACTCATCGCGTGCCGCCTCGGCGTT
>JAYSYF010000252.1:0-3895 GCA_043716655.1 Bdellovibrionales bacterium
CTCGGAGACATATCGACGGTCTATCAGGGAACCGGACCCAACATGGTCAATCGCGAGGATATGCAGCGTCGTATCGTCATCTCTGCGAATACCTATGGACGCGACCTCACAAGCGTTGTTACCGACATCGAAAAAGCACTTGCTGGAAAAATCGATTTAGCAGCTGGATATTTTATCGAGCTCGGCGGACAGTTCGCGAACCAACAGGCCGCCGAGAAACGAATTTTCTGGTTGGCACTGATGTCGCTGGCAGGAGTGTTCTTAGTTCTGTTCATTCATTTCCGATCAGCGATGCTAAGCCTTCAAATCATGATGAACATTCCGCTGGCGCTCATCGGAAGTCTGATTGCAATTTACCTGACCGAGAGAACACTCTCGGTCGCAACACTCGTCGCTTTCATTACGTTATGCGGAATTTCTTCGCGCAACGGAATCTTATTGGTCAGCCACTACCTGCACTTGATGAAGGCTGAAGGCGAAACATTCGATGCAAAGATGGTGGTACGTGGCTCGCTGGAAAGACTCGTCCCGGTTTTGATGACCGCTTCGACAGCAGCACTCGCTCTGGTTCCCTTACTCATGTCACGCGGTGAACCCGGAAAAGAAATATTGTACCCCGTGGCCGTCGTCATCGTGGGTGGACTTATTTCTTCCACGATCTTGGACCTTGTCGTAACACCGACGGTATTCTTGAAATATGGAAAAAAAGCGGTCGAACACTATCTGCGCCAACACGGATCAGCGCAATCAGGAGAATGGAAATGAAGTATTTGGCTGGAATTCTGATTTTGTTTTCGATGACTGCTCGGGCGCACGATGAGGGTCACGGGCCAGAATTGTCGGACGCGGGAAAATACGGCGGCCTTGTTTCTGCCATGGTTTTGAAATCCGATGCTGGTAAAGGTGCGAGTGCTCCGCTGGTTTACAAAGCCGAACTTGTCCGCGCTGCCGATGGGACCACCCGCGTTTATCTTTATGATCAGACTATGAAACCACTCGACCTAAAACAGTTGGAAGCAAAAGCCACGGCAACCATTGGCACTCGAGTGAAAGGAAAATGGACAAACACCGATTTCCCACTCGAACAAAATAGAAATTCGTTCGTTGGCAAAATGCCGAAACCGGCTGCGAAACCCTATGACCTCGATGTGACGGTAAAACGCGGAAAAGATGAATTGCTCTCGGCTTTCGATAATCTTGACTAGGAGAGCTTCATGAAAATTTCACCGTTCCTCTTCATAGTCTTATTCATCGCTTCGTCATCAAGCCTCGCAGCAGATGCAAACCAACGCATTAAACGAGTTTCTTACGAAGAGCTGCCTCGACTCGTAGAAGAACGAAACGAGAATGTTGAAGCGGCAAGTTTGCACGTCGCTGCACAAAAGGAACGTACCGGTCGACTGATTCGCTCTTTTCTTCCCTCGCTATCCGCCCAACTCGGCGGCGAAGAGTTCAAAGTCGGCTCGAATCCAAGTGACAGACAGAACTATTGGCGAATCGAGACCTCACTTAATCTCTATGATGGAGGACGCGACCGGCTCGAGGATACACTTCGAGATTCACATCTCGCTCTCGCAAAAGCGGGACAAGTTGGCGAGCTTCAGAGAGAACTGAAAGAAGCGAAGCAAGCCTTCTGGAGTGCGATCGCGATTTCCAAACTTATCGGTGAGAAAAAGGAAGCACTCGAAAAAAACGAAACCAATCTCAAGTCGGCGCGGCGGCGAGCAGGAGCAGGAATCTCTACGACGGCAGACGCTGCACAATTTGAAATTCATAAAGTTGGACTTCAACGTGAGCAACGAAAACTCGAACACGAGTACGACGTTGTCCTCAATCGCCTCAGTGTTGCGATCGCGCTTGATGAACACGAGAACGTCGAACTCGTCGGAGGTTTTCCAGAGATTTCGGCTTTGCCACCTTTGAAAACTTTCTCGAGTGCCGAACGGCAGCTCACGGTACGAACGAGTCGCGAACTTCAACGAGCTGAAGATCTGCGAGCGCAGCAAAGTTCGAGATGGTGGCATCCGCGATTGGATGCGTATGCTAGTTATGGGGTTCCAAGCCTGACCGACGAATATACCCGAGCATTGCGCCACGAAAATGAGTGGACTGCGGGTTTGAAATTGAAAATCGACCTCGGACATGGATTCGAAGCGCGGCGAGAAGCTGCGGCCAAGAATGCGGAGTCCGCCTCACTGCAACGTCGCGCCGCCCATGCGGCTCGAGAAGCCGTGGCCGCCGATCACGAGCATCGGCATGAATTGAGTATTTTGACAGAACTCATTGCGAGCGCCGATGCGGATGTTGAACGTGGATTGAAATTTCTCAAGCTGACTGAAAGCGAATACGCTCGAGGCGTTAAAAACGGCCCCGACCTCCTCGACGCGTTTCGGAAATATTTTGAGATTCGCGAACGAAGGATCGAAAACTATCGTGACTACTTCCAGATTAAATCTGAGCTCGAAAGTATGCTGGCTAGCGCCGACTCCGCGGTGTCGACACCATGAGGCGGCACCGAAAATCTCATAAACTAACTTGGCCGACGTTCGACTTTTTAAAAAAGAAGTTCATCCGCCTTGTCACTCATCCGATTTTTGTCGTGCTGACTGTTTTCGGCAACACGCTGATCGCCTCGGCCGCAGTCGCCCTCTACTTTACCGAGCGCGGGATCAATCCTAACATCAATTCGCTTCTCGACACCGTCTGGTGGGCCGTTGCAACCGTCACAACCGTTGGTTACGGCGACGTAATTCCCATCACTGCTCAAGGAAAGGTTATCGGGCTTATTTTGATGATCGTTGGAACTGCACTATTCTGGTCGTACACCGCTCTGTTCGCTGACGCTCTCATAAGCGAAGAACTTGAAGATTTCGAAGCGGAACTTCACAGTATTGAATTGACTCTGCGAAACCTGAAAACTTCGATAGCTAGCGATCCAGTCCACTCCAGCGAGCTTATAGCGAAAATCGAAACCCACCTCGACGAAATTAAGCAAGGCTCCCCGCCTCGAACCTAACGTCACAGTTAGACACGCTGTCCCCGTTTTCGCCATTTGAGTTGCGTTTAAACCAGGCATGCGGCACTTTTGACTGTATCAGCATCTCTTTCATTCGCAGGAACACGAGATAATTTTCAAGCTTGCGCTGCACAAGATTCTTCTTGGATGAGCCGCTGGGAAAATCACATCGTTGCATTCGATCGTTCGAGCGCAAGCGCAGTTTGCAACAGCAGCTCGGGCGGCACGCCAGCGATTGTGAAACGCGCCGGCTGCTACTTGAGCGGAAGCTGGGCGACCGCAGGATATTACTGCGAAGAAGTTTCTCCGGGCGGAGAATGGATACCAGGTATTTCGTTACATTAGTGAAAAACGAACGAATGCTTTTTAGAACTCTAAGACATCTCGCGATTTTCTTGTCGATCACTTTTTCCGTTTCGATAGCGATTGATCACCGTGCGGAGCCATTTGGTTTCTCATTGAGACAACATCGTGGTCGTCATCGTCATCATCGGAGGAAGCTCGGGAGTGCGATAGTTCCGATCTAACGGGTGTGCCGACTTCAAAGGGTGTTCAACTATGAGAAGTGGTTCAAATTTCGGCGCCTGGTGAACTAGGTGTTTCATGGCCTAACAAGGCCACCTCCTCGAGTCTTCGAAAGCGATCTCGAGGGAGTAATACTAACCATTAGTAATTACTTGGGTTCCTTCTAGCGAGCAGCTCTTGCACAGCTGTATGTTAAAAATTCAAGGCTGTCCAAGCTCAACACTAATGTGTCACGGGAGACGTTCAAATTCTGCTGGCTCATCAGTTGCTAAGTTCACTGCCAACATAGTCATGCATCAGTGAACGCACATCATTTTGAGAGGGGAATTTCCGTGGGGGAAATTTTGAAGTTTG
>JAYSYF010000253.1:0-3885 GCA_043716655.1 Bdellovibrionales bacterium
CTTCGCCGTTTGCGGCCTGTTTCGTCGAAGTAAATTTCCAACCAAACGTCATTTGCGTTTCGAATGTGTGAGGCTGCGTTTGGCTTAAGTCGATGATCAGACCGCCGTTGATGATGACTCCGCTGCCGGCCTCAATGTTGGACCTCGAGCCGTCGGTGTACACGACGTCGACAAGTTTATCTCCACCGAAGTCCATTCCTAAACCGATGGCCTTCGAAACTTTGACGGCTTGTGCACTCTCGCTGGCGAACAGAATAGAGAGCGCTAAGCAGAGAATTCGCAGTTTCATCATTTGCCTTGCACTGACTTCACGATTTGGCTTTTCAATTTCGTCATGGCATCTCCGCGTGCGCGATCATAAACGACTTCATCTTTTTCACTCGAAGCGGGACTCGCCTTGCTGTGGCTCTCACCTTCTGCCTCAGCGGTGAGATATAAGTATTCGTTGCGAACATCCCACATCGTCGCGCTCAACATAAACAGCGCATTGCTACGGGAGGCTTGAAATATACGGCAAGTCTGAAGGGCTTTGGCAGATTGGGTTTTCGATTCAACACTTCTTTAATTTCGGTGTCGGTCACAACCGGCTTCGCAATACCAATCTGTTCTTTAAGCGCACCTCTGTTAAATCCAGAGCTTGCACAACCAGCAAGGAACACGAGGGAGAGGCAGACGGCTGAAATGGCTTTGTTCATCGTACGGTTGTCGCGGGCTGCGCCCTTGGCTGTCAAAAGTTTTGACAGATGAAAGCGTCGTTCGGCCTCGCCGAGCAAACTTCCCTTTTAAGGACCCGAATAGGACCGTCAGCTCGAACCCATTGCGCGCCGAGGCCGCATGGGTGGCCCGTCCGGTGCTCTAGTAAGGGTTAAGGGAGGTCTCAATGACACTTCAAAGTTTGACCCGAATTGGCCGCTTGTTCTTCATTATCGCTTTCGCTATGGCGACTGTTCTCGCGATAGGGGCACATGCCGAAGCCGCAGTCTGCAAAGTGAAGCTCGAGGACGTGGGAACTATCATCGGCAAAGGTGCGACGAAGAATCTCGCGTTTGAAGATGCAGCATCTCAATGCTTCGATAAAAAAGCGTCGAAAGCTCGCCGCTCGCAAGCTTCAATGAGTGAAGATACTGGTATGTCGATTATCGATATCTGCGCCAACGTACGCTGCGACGGCTAGGCTCGAAGTCTTTCGAGCCAGGCCCTACTTCGTAGGAGCCTTCACCGGATTCGCGTTTACACCGGGTTTCTGGGAATCTGATCCAGAGTGCTGTCGCCAGTCGAATTCTTTGCTCTTGCGAATTCGCGCATCCCACTGAGCCCACTTCTGATCAGTAAACTTATGGCGAACGCGGCCGTAAGCATCAAAAATATCAGGATCCTTACCGCCGATGAAATCGAGAATCTTACCGAGGATTCCGGTTCGAACGCGTCGACGCACAGAACCCGAAAATCCCACTTTCGACTCGGCATTCGCAGCCTGAACTGTCAGCTTTTCTGCTCCGTGCGCGGTCTCTGCCGTGGTAACTCCATCACCCCAACCCGGTTCGCCATAATTCTTCGCTGGCTGCGCCGTCTTCACGTGATTTCGATCCGGAGTTTTTTCATCAGCCACGGTGGCTCCTTTATCTTTGCAATATGATTGCAGCAGTACTGCTCGTGAGATTACATGCAACGTTTGAAAAAATGAAGAGTAAATGAACCGCGAGAGGAGTCCGCAGATGAGTCGACAAAAAGCCTTCGGTCAGGGAGATCCTGAGCTCGCAGCGTATGCCGAGCAGCTTTTTCAACCTATCGACGCAACGCTCGCACTATTTCGCGACCGTTCGCGCGAGGCTGGACTCCCTGAAATTCAGGTCGGTCCGATGGATGGTCGACATCTCGAGATTCTAAGCCGAATGATTCGGCCTGAACGTGCAATCGAAATAGGCACTCTCGGCGGCTATTCGGGATTGTGCATCGCCCGCGGCATGCCTCCGCACGGGGTGCTTCATAGTTTCGAGAAAAGCGAGCTGCACGCCAGAATCGCTCTCGAAAATCTTCGTGAGGCGAAACTCAGTGGTCAGCTTGCGATCGACTTTAAAGTTCACGTCGGCTCTGCTCTCGAGAACCTTGCGAAGGTCGAAGGAGACGGACCGTTCGATCTCGTCTTCATCGATGCAGACAAACCGGGCTATCCAGCCTACCTCGACTGGGCAGTTCAAAATCTTCGATTGGGAGGCGTCGTCATCGGCGACAACACTTTCGCTTGGGGACAAGTTCACAAGTCGCAAGAAAAGTCTGGCAACGATCTGCTGATGGTCGGCTCCCTTCACGAATTCAATCGTCGCGTCGCCGAACATCCGCGTCTTCGCGCGACGATTTTTCCAACGGCCGACGGATTGACGGTCGGAGTGAAAACACGTTGATGCTAGAGTTTTGTGCATAGTTCGGCGATGGCCCGAAAAACGCGCCGATAACATCTGCGTTCAATTCTGCAACGCGATTTTTTTGAAATTTTACGAACGTCGACGCCACGAATTACGACGGGTGCTGATGCATTGAGCAAGTAATACTCCGGCGAATTACAGCTTAGAAAATGAACTACTAGAAATTTGATTCACAGCGATAACACCCGCAAACCGTTGATTGCAGCGACGTTCGTCGATTCGTTGTTTTTCACTATGAGAAAAGATGCGAAGCGGCGAAACGCCTCTGACACAACCCTGACAAAAGAATCTTACTTTAAGATTGCGAAGATATCCGCGGGCCTTGTTACAGTTCCATAACGGAACCACGACGAGGAATTTCAGTACATGTCTGATTCAAGAAGAACCGACACGCGAAGAATTTTCTCATGGCTGATCGCCGCCTTTCTAACATCCGCGTCCTTGGGCGCCTGCTCTCCGCCGAAGGCAATTCCGAATTCCGGATCTAATTCAATTGAAACTAGTTCGGCGCCGACTGTACCGGCACCGCCCGTCCTTGAAAACGCACCGACAATTCCAGAGCCTCTTCTTCCTTCTGACGAAACCGATTCCATCGGTCTGCTCGACGGCCTCGACAACTTGGATCTGACAAAGCTGCTTGGTTCGGTCCTACCGAATGAACTGGTGTTTATCGGTGGGCTTGAAAAGAACACCTTCCGGTCCGCGCTTTTTGATCTCGTCCAGTATATGCGCAACAACACAGAAAATCGAAGTCCCGCCGACGTCGAGGCCGTTATTCCGAAGTATCGCCGTGTCGAAATGTTCGGGACTTGGGTCAATGAAAACGCGCCACAGGACTGCTACAATACTCGCGCAGAAGTTTTACTTCGCGATCTCTCGGGCACAGCTAAACCGACATTCAAACCGGGCAACCCGTGCAATGTGAGCAAGGGTCAATGGCATGATCCGTATTCGGGCGACACGTTCAAAATCGCTAGTGCAGTTCAAGTCGATCATGTCGTACCACTAAAAAATGCCTACATTACCGGTGCCCACAACTGGAGTCGCGAGCGACGCTGCCACTTCGCAAATTATCTAGACGACTCTCAGCATCTACTTACAGTTAGCGGTCACGAGAATATGTCCAAAAGCGATAGCACACCCGAACATTACCTTCCTTCCAACGCAGCTTATGTTTGCGAATACCTTACTAATTGGATGCGCATCAAAGCCTCATGGAATCTTCAGTTTCATGCGAGCGAGTCATTGAGTATTGAAAAAGAACTTCGAGATCGCGGCTGTGCCTTAGCCAAAACCCGTCCGAAGCTCAGCGAAATTCAGAAGAATCGTGCGCAGTCGATGCGCATGAACGCGAAGTGCCTATTCCCGCAGTAAGATCTCGCGATTGAGTCGTTTCAACTCGCGCCCTAGCTCTGGACCCTGAAGCTTTGGAAGATCGGCAGCGAATGCGCGCAATGGATCG
>JAYSYF010000254.1:0-11616 GCA_043716655.1 Bdellovibrionales bacterium
CAGCCAAAACTTCGATTGAACATACGACGGATGTGAAGGATCAACAGAAGCAGATCATGGCCGAGCAATACGAGAGTCAGATCGCAACCGACGGAAAGAAATTCGAGAACTATACGAATGAATCACGTCAAAAGTTGCAGGAGACTGTGGTCAGTCAGCGCGACAAGCTGAATCAGGCGCATGGCAAAGAGTTGACTGTCGTTACCGCTGAACGTGACCAAGTTAAAGCTTCGGGTCGCAAAAATTATGACGATCTTCGAAAACATAAAGATGCGCAATTGCGCGATCTTGCCGAGTCGAAACGTGCAGAAACAAATCGCCTGTCGAGCGGCTTCGACAGCGCGCTTCGCGAAGAGAAGCGAACAAACCAACTGAACTTGGATGACAATCGACAGGGATTGAAAGACGGAATCAATCGTAACCGCGATCGATTCCAGAAGGCACTCGACGAGCGCGACGCCAATTCGAAGAACTCGAACGAAGCGTTCAAGGCATCGACGTCCGATCGCATCAACAATCGACTCAATGCAGGTGACGCAGAGAACCACCATCTGAAGAATGAAATTACGCGTCAGCAGACTTCGATGAACAAGGCTAAGAATCGCGAGGTTCAGAATGTTCGCGATTCGATGCAGGCGAATATCGTGGACTTAGAAGAACAGCGCATGGCGACAGTCGAAGCGTCTAACGAGAAGAATAAGGGCGAAATCGATAAAGTTCAGAAGAAAAACGACCAGCTCGTGAATCGCACGAATCGTTTCTTCCAAGACAAGATCGTCAACGAACGAATCACTGCCGACGAGCGCAATACGAATACAAAGTTCGGACTTGAGAAGAAGCTCGAGCGAGCAGAAATGGTTGGCGAAGACCGCGCTTCTAAACTTCAAGTATCAAATCAAAGGGGCGAAGCTAACCTCAAGAACTTCTTCGAGAATACGTCAAACGCTCAGCGCGACAACTATGAAGCGACGCTTCGCGATCTGCGCGAAACTAACAAGCGTGATCAAGACTCAATCTTTCAGAACTTCGCAAAGCAATCAAATGAACGCGAAATGAAGTTCCAGCAGAAAATGACCAGCGTTAGCAATAAGTTCGAGACAGAGATTCAGGTCATGAAAGAGGAACAGACTAAGAAGATGACCGATCAGATGGCCATCTCGAACAAGGAAAAGAAAAACATCGTCGAGCAAAAGAATGGTGAAATTCTAAGACAAGCATCGCAATATGAAAATCGTATTGCGAAGCTCGAAGAAACTCACCGACGTGAAGTCGATGGAATCAAAGAGCGGCACGCTGAATCACTAACGAGCATGACTCGTTCGAAAGGCCGACCCTAATGCTAGCTGATCGCCGAACGAAGATTGTTGCCACCATCGGGCCCGCTGTAAAAGGCAAAGACAATCTGAGGAAGGCGATAACAGCAGGGATGAACGTTGCTCGGCTAAACTTCTCGCACGGCTCGCATGAAGACCACTTGCAGGTGATCAAAGATCTGCGAGCACTGAGCTTAGAAATGCACGCACCGCTAACGGTGCTACAGGATCTGCAAGGCCCAAAAATCCGCGTTGGAAAATTCGAAAATGGATCGATCGAGATCAAGGATGGCGAAAAAGTCGTCATCACGATTCGGGACGTCCTCGGCACACAGGGACTGATTCCTTCAGACTTCAAGGCACTGCCAAAGAGCTGCCGAGTCGGTGGTAAAATCATGTTCGACGACGGTCTTTTCGAGCTGCGTGTCGATCGTGTTGAGGCAGAAGACGTCTATTGCACGGTGATCTATGGCGGAATCTTAAAAGATCGCAAGGGAATGAACGTTCCTGGCGGAGAGCTCTCGGTCGAATGTCTCACAGAAAAAGATCTGCGTGATCTCGAGTGGGGACTGGCAAACGACGTCGATTACATCGCCCTTAGTTTTGTTCGTCGTGGCGATGACATCAGGCAGCTTCGTGAACTTATTCAAGCAAAAGGTTCACAGGCTCGTATCGTTGCGAAAATCGAGATGCTCGAAGCCATCGAAAATCTCGAGGAGATCGTTCGGCTGTCCGACGCTGTCATGGTTGCGCGGGGAGATTTAGCTGTCGAAGTTGGGCAGACGCGTCTGCCACAAATTCAAAAACAAATCGTAAAGCTTTGTAACACCATCGGACGTCCCGTAATAACGGCGACGCAAATGCTCGATTCGATGACTGGAAATCCGCGGCCTACCCGCGCGGAGATCACGGACGTCGCAAACGCGGTTTTGGACGGATCGGACGCCTTGATGTTGTCCGCTGAAAGCGCGAGCGGTAAATTTCCATTCCGTACGATTCAAACCATGCATGACATCATTCTCGAGGTCGAACGCAATGGTGACTACTTCTATGATATGCGCATGGATGAGCAATTCTCTTCAGTCGCTGACGGGATAGGCGCTGCGGCCTCTTTGACCGCAATGAAGCTCAATGCGACGGCGATTGTTTGCCTCACAACATCCGGTAAAACCGCGACAATCATCTCTGGCTTTCGTCCGAAGGCGCGAATTATCGCTGTTACGCACATCGTTCCGACGTTGAATCGAATCGAGCTCGTCTGGGGAATTCAGACTTTAAAAATTGATCCCTACGATTCATCCGACAAAGCGATGACTCAAATTGAAGAAATGCTTTTGCAATATGGGTTGGTGAAACCGGGCGACAAAGTCATTCTCACACTCGGAGTTCCGGTGCTTGAGCGCGGCACAACCAATGCGCTTCGCGTGTACACCATAACCCGGGAAGATGTTCGACGGCTTCCCGACGCCGAGTTGCCGACCCGCTGCCGTGCCGAGATTTGATCTCGTCGCGTGCCTCTAAAAAGTTTTTGGAAAATGTCGGGCTCGATACCTGAGGCATGGTCTTTCGACCGCAAAGTATAGGGCGACAGCCGCGACCAAGCTTGTCAAAATAATGAGCGCAGCTATGTCATAGCGTTGGATATCGTATCCCTGTGATCTAAACCATTTTTCCATTACTTTGAAAACAGCATAGTTAGTCACGTAGATGGAAAAACAAAGTTCTGCGACCAAGCGCGCGCCCGGAATTTCGAATTTGTTCAAAACTGACGTAGGGTCGAGAGCTGCCAAGAGTACCGCTGCGAAACCGAATGCGCTGAGAGTAAATCCGACAGTTGAATTTTCCCATTGAATTTATCGGACTGCAAGGTGGCGACGTAAATCACGAGCGCTAATCCGACGAGTAGTAAAAGATTTCCGCACCCGGCGAGCGATTCCCACGACGGTCGACGGAAGTTTTTTTCGTAGGCAATTGAAACTCCTAAGATCAATCCATCAAGACGGGTGAAGGTCGGATAGTACAATTTGTGAAAGTACTGTCGATGCATGGAAATTGAGTTCGTCGAGACGTAGTTAGACCAGAGATAAAGACGAAGCGCTATTCCTGCGCCAATCACCAATAAAGCCAGCGCAAATGCATGCATGGGACGGATGCGTTTATGAAAAACCATAAAGACAAGCGGAAGGGTCAAGTAAAAATGCTCCTCCACGCAAAGCGACCAAGATTGAGGGAAGGCCTGAATATGTAGACGGTAATCGAAATTTTGAGTGAAAGTGAGGTACCGAAGCGGGTCAAGAGCAGCGCCGCTCGCTGAAGCGAGTTCCGGGTGTGACGACGTCGATGCAGTCCTCGAATATCCTGCTCCGGCACTCGCCGAGTTATTTGCCGGTCGATGGTCTCTCAATGCGCTTCACACGCTCTACGTTTATAAGCTGACACTTTTCCGTTTTAAGTATCATCAGCTGGGTGGAATTTTGGGTTGGGCTTAAGAGCTACGACCGCGTGAGTTTGCGGCAGGTGTGGATGATTTCCCAATATGGAAATTGTGTTTCTAGCACTTCGAGATTTACGGTGACGCCGAGGGCGCCGTCGACCGAGAACTTTTCTCCGGTCAATTTTTTCTCTGAAAGTGGATCGACTTCATCGACGTTGAAGAGCGAACCGAGATCGCGCATCGAATCGTTCTGCATTTGTGTCAGATTGAGTTTGATTTCGCCTTTGTCGCTTTTTACTCCGCCTGCGGCGATGGCCTTGCGGCCATAAAACATCAACGCCTTGATCGTCTTCATTTCTTTTTCTTCAATGGAGATTCGCTTGTCTTCGCTCTTGAAAAGAAAGTCGTTATAGAAGTCGACGAAACGAATAATGAAGTCAGGATTAAAAAGCGTAATGCGTTGTTTGCCTTCGCCGAGTTCTTCAAGCTTTAAGTGGCCGAACGATTGGAGCACTTCGGTCATCGTCGTCATCTTGTTCGTCGGCTGTTGAAAAATCTGAATTGTGTAACGCCGCAAAGTCCCAGGTGGCACAAGTGTTCCGGCTTCGACCTTCTCGCCGTAAACTTTCGCCACGACACCAAGGATGGCGCAGAGGCGAGTCACTGTGTGAGGAGGGAAGACAGCATTTGTTTCTTCGTCTGACTTCTCGAGCGACTTAATTTTCTGATTGGCGTTTCGCAAATGGTTATTCACCGTTCGCATAATGGCTTTTGCCCACTCAGGAAACGTTTTAAATTGAGCGTTGAGGGCTTTGAACGGCAATTCGATGATCGTGGTGTCGACAATTGCGCGGCACGAAGCCGAGCGTGGCTTTTGATCGAAGAAAGCCATTTCGCCGATCATGTCGCCGGGACCAAGTTCAGCGAGAGTAATTTCCGAAGTGCCTTTTGATTTGAGAACCGCGATCTTGCCGGCCTTGATGACGAACATCGTGTCCGATGCGTCACCCTCACGAAACAGGTAGTCATTCTTTTTTAAAATGCGCGGCCCACTCATTGTCTAAAGTGTATCGTGACGCATTGTTAAAATGGCACCTTGCTCGTTTTTTTGAATGAAAAGGCCAGACATAAGGCGGGGTTGGGCGGGATCCTGCAATGTGGAGGGAACTCCACATAACGCCCATACAGGCTCATTTCTGAGGGCGTAGGTTGGGTTCAAGAACAAACAGCTAAATCCGACTAAATCTGGGTTTAGAGAAGGAAGAAACATGAAAGCAATTACGACTGCAGCAATCCTCTCGGTTTTCACAATCGGAACAATCGCAATGGCTCAAGGCACGGCGACAACTCCAGCTACAACTGCTCCCACTGCGACAGCTACGACTGCTGCTCCAGAGGGAAAAATGGCTCCTGCCGCTGAAAAAACAGCGGTTAAGGGCAAAAAGGCTAAAAAGAAATCAGTGAAGTAAGCTTCGCTTTTTTAAAGGCTATGTCCCTCAGCCGGTTGCGTTTGGGGGATTTTTTATCCGATTCGAGCTCGATAGCCCAGGCCCTTTACAGTTTCGACCTTTAATTTTGAATCGCCAAGTTTTTCGCGAACATGGGCGATGTGGCTATCGACAGTTCGTTCGTTGATGTAAGTGCCTGGCCAAACTCTCGCGAGAAGTTGTTCGCGCGAAAGAACAGTTTCCAACCTTTGAGTCAAAACCACGAGAATTTTAAATTCGATCGCCGTGAAAGCGAGATCCTGAATTTCGTTTTTCTTTTTTCTCGAGACGCGGACGCGTGGGTGATCAATGACGATATCACCCAGGTTAACTGTTTCGCCCTCTTCTCTCTGAGCTTGCGCTTTTTTGATTCTGGCGAGTAGCCGAGCCTCAAGTTCGAGCGGCTCAAAAGGTTTAGCCAAAAAATCGTCGGCTCCCAATTGAAACGCCGCCACGCGTGCTGGAACCTCGGTTTGACCGGTCAAAACTAGAACTGGAGGAATATTGAAGCCGGCAGTGGACCGTTGTGAAACCAGTTGCGGCAACTCGGTTAGAAATCGAAGTCCGTCGCCGTCAGGCAAACTCAAATCGAGAAGAATGGCGTCGAAGTTCTGATTCTTCAGCTTTTCGCGAGCCTGCGCCAAATTTGAAGCGAACTCGAGTTCAAAATGGCGACCGCGCGCAAGACTCTCTTCGATTAGCGTTTGAAAAAAGGGGTCATCTTCTATGCACAGTACAATCGGTTTCATTTGGTGCAAGTCCTCGGAAAAACAGTCTAGAGCGAGACGGACCACAATGGCCACTTGAATCCAATAGGTCACGTCGCTAAATTGACCACCGTGTGGAAAAATCGTTCTCGCTTTGATGTAAGGTATGATTCTAAGCGGTTTGAAATCGCGTTGCTCGTCGGTCTGATGTTGATTGGACCGATCATGGCGTTTTCTTTTTATAGTCTGCGCCACCTCGACGAAGCTCGAAAAGTTGAGGAACACAGTCTCGTTGTTCAGGATCATCTCGATGATTTGCGACAGGCGGTGAACGACTTCGAAGTCCGCCACCTTCGGCTCGCACCTGAAGAAGTAAAAGGGGAGAGCCGCGCAAAGATCGATCTGATTCTGAACAACCTCAATCAGAGTGTCGAAAAAGATGAAATTCAGACAGAGAGTCTGGTTGAAGTCCGAAATTCCATCTCGGAATTTATCGCAGCACCTACGGCGGCGCACGCAAAAGAAGTCCAAGAGTGGATCGACAGTATGGACGCGCAAGAAGTCGAATACTCGGATGAACATCGGCCGGCGGCTATCACTTTTCTGTCGACGGCGTCTGGCTCCATCCTAATTGCCGGAATTTTAAGTCTCTTTCTTACGTTTCTTGCGTTTATCGGTCTTCGTCGACAGTTGCGTTCTCGCGAAATTATTGCTGACGAACTTCGAGTCGCCGAACGACAGGCGACATTAGCCAGCGATATGAAATCGAAGTTTTTAGCTACTATTAGCCACGAAATCCGAACGCCACTTAACGGAATTATCGCAATGTCGGATGTGCTGCGTGAAAGCCTGTTAGCGGCAAAAGAAAAACGCCTCGTCGAGGTGATTTTTCAGTCGAGCCAAGCGTTACTTAGAATCATCAACGATCTGCTCGACTTCTCACAGATCGAATCTGGCCAAGTCGGCTTGGAAGTCAGAACTTTTTCAGTTCGTGAACTCGTCGGACAAACGTGCTCCGTTTTGGAGCTAAAGGCGCAAAACAAAAATCTGAAAATAAGCTTCGATGTTTCTCCATCGGTTCCATCGGCTTTGAGCGGCGACGGAGGTCGACTCGGCCAAGTATTGTTGAACCTGATTGGCAACGCGATCAAATTTACTCGGAATGGACTTGTGGAAGTAAAAGTCGAAGTTGATCCGGCCAGTGACGAAAGTGTGTCGCGGCTTAACTTCTCGGTTCGCGATACGGGTGTCGGAATCTCGGCAGAAGACTTGTCGACTATCTTCCAGCCCTTTCATCGACTAGGAAAGGTCGGAACAATTGGGGAGCCTGGAACAGGATTGGGCCTTTCGATAAGTCAAAGTTTGGTCCGACAAATGGGCGGGGAAATTCGGGTCGAGAGTCGGCTTCAGGTAGGAACCGTTTTCTGGTTTCAAATCCCGCTAAAGACAAGTGGTGAGACCGTGTTGCCGAATATAAAACCACGCAGTCTCGAATCTTCGACGTCATCAATTAACTTCAAAGGCACGCGCGTGTTAGTCGCAGAGGATAATGAGACAAATCAAATTGTCGCGCAAACGGTGCTCGAGCAGCTTGGATGTCAGGTCACTGTCGTCAACTCTGGGCTAGCTGCGGTAGATCTGCTTTCGAAACAAGAGTTTGATCATGTGCTGATGGATTGTCAGATGCCGGTACTCGACGGCTACGAAGCGACGCGCCGAATTCGTTCAAACGAAGCGACGTCAGGGCGCCGACCCTCACGCATTACGGCTATGACCGCGAACGCGCAGGCCGATGATCGTGCACGATGCCTTGCCAGCGGAATGGACGACTATATCTCTAAACCTTTTGTGGTCGAAGATCTCATGCGTGTTTTATCTGGCGGAGATTCGGTCATCGATCGACTCAGCATCGATCTCGCGATGTCTGGGCTGATGAGCCGTTTAGGTCGCGACTCGGTCGTTCGTTTGCGAGCCGCATTTTTCCGATCATTGTCGGATTGGCCGTTACAGTCTCTAGTCTCAGTCGAAAACAATTCCCGTGCGCTCGCTGATCTTGCTCACAAGCTTAAGTCTTCCGCCCGCGCGGTGGGTGCGCAGTCGTTCGCGGGCCGACTTGAACGGTTCGAGACCGTACTTTCGAAGTCCGATGGTTCTCTGGACCAGACAGCGACGCAGTTAAAAAGTGAAATTGACTGCGACGTTCGCAGCCTCAAGCGACTCTTCGATACATAATACCTTTTCCTGAAATGCACCGCCGGGAGCTAGCGAGCGAGACGAAAAATCTGCCCACTGTCGGTGGAGAAGAATATGTCGCCGGCGGGGGATTCGGCGACGTTTCGGACCCTCAGATTCATATCTTTGAAGAGGCGAGTTTCTTCGCCGGATTTTATGTCGACGATGTTTAAGTGCTGCAGTACTAGCGCGCCGAGAAAAAAACGGCCCTTCAAGTCGGGATATTTTTTTCCGGAATAAATCATCAAACTTCCGGGAGCAATCGAGGGGACAAAGTACTTTTTCGCCTGTTCAAGACCGGCTTTTTCTTTTGAACCAATGCTTGGTCCCCAATATTCTCGACCATAGGTAATGATGGGCCAGCCATAGTTGTTTGCAGGCTTGATGAGATTGATTTCATCGCCGCCTCGTGGTCCGTGCTCGCTAACATAAATGTCATTGGATACAGGATGAATTGCGATGCCCTGAGGATTTCGGTGCCCATACGAATAAATTTCGGGACGCGGAAGCTTGCCCGAAACTTTTTCGCCTTTTATGTACGGGTTTGAAGATGCCGGTTTTCCGTCGAGCGAAAGATGTAAAACTTTGCCCCAGTGTTGACTCAAATCCTGCGCACGATCGCGTTCGTTCCGCTCGCCCAAAGTAATAAATAAGCCTCCGGTTTTTTGTCCATCGGACTTTTTAAAAGCGATTCGAGAGCCGAAGTGATAACCCGAATCGAACGCCGGTTCGGCTTCGAAGATTCGAGCGAGTTCGGTGATTTTCGGACCCGATTTCGTTTGAAAAAAATCGCCGCGAAAGAGTGCGGTGGTCTGTGAGTCGGCGCGTTTTGACTCAGTTCCTTTTTCGGGATTTACCGTACCCGTAAAATAGACCCAAGTTTTTCCGTCCGCCTTGTTAATCTTAACGTCCATCAAGCCGCCTTGACCTTTGACGACCGGCTTTGGGCCGCCGCTGAGGTCGGTCGCTTTCCCAGTTTTCAGATTCAAGAGTCGAATGCCGCCGTTTTTTTCGGTGAATAAAATTTCGTCTTC
The DNA here is from genome assembly GCA_043716655.1 of Bdellovibrionales bacterium. Classification (GTDB taxonomy): domain Bacteria; phylum Bdellovibrionota; class Bdellovibrionia; order Bdellovibrionales; family JAMPXM01. Next base: position 9,208 of record JAYSYF010000254.1, read on the forward strand.
CGAAAGAAAATCGAAACCCCAAATGATGTCGGAGCCTTTAAAGACGGGCACCGCCTTGAAATCGGCAGCCGAGGCGAAGTGTGCGCCGAACGCCAGGGCAATAGCGCCAAAAACGTTTAGCAAAGACTTGAGCCGCCCCGGTATGCATTCTCGTCGTTGTCTCATACTTCAGATCCTACTTTCGTCGAGCTTTGCGCGGCAATAGTCAATTCGGTCCGCGAACACGCTATCCTGAACACTCGAGGAGTTATTCACAATGAAAATTCAATTTCATTTTACGGTCATCGGAATACTCGCGGCATCGCTATCATCTTTGGCAAAAGCGGAAACCTGCTCGTTCGAAAAGAGCGTAGCACCTTTGTGCGCAGGCATTGAGGCGAGCGAAAAAAAAGACGGATCTGTTTCACTGGGCGAATCTTCCATGCCGTCAAAAGCGGAACTTGAAAATCAGGTGGCTGATTTTGATAAACGAAAACGAAAGCTGACGAAAGACGAAAAAGAAAAGTTCACTCGCGTTTTTAAAAAGGCGCAGGAACATTCGGAAGAGGTCATTCTCGATGGCCGTAGCGCCGATGAACTTTCGTACGAGGAAAAAGGGCTGCTCGCCCGAGTGCGAAGCATGAAGTTGAGCGATCTGGAGCAAGAAGCTGATCACGCTGTCTGTAAGGAAGAAGGATACCTTGGAATTGTTCCGCAGACAGGGGCGATTGTGGTGTGTCCGGTTCTTTTCGGATACTCCGAGGCGGCGTTGATTCATACGATAGGAATCACGATTGGCCGCGGACTCAGCAGCTGCTTTACGACTTTGCCAAAAGCGGCAACGAAACACGAACCGATCAAACCGTCGCACGATCCTTTTGACCTTCGCTGCGATCAGCGCGCTTGTTCACCGGGCGGGCTAAGGACTTGTCTCGTTGATGGCGCGAAAGGCGCTCTCAGCAAAGCGAAGACTCCAGATTTTTCGACGCCGCACGCGAAGGAATTTCTTGAGACGGCTGCAAAGGCGTTGAAAACCGACGTCGCAGAAGCTCAAGAGAAACTCGCGCCATCCTTGAAATCGTATCCAACCTGCTTTCCGGCAATCACGGGCGACCAGACTGATTCCGCGACGGGCGACTGGTTTGGTGCGGAGGTCCTGGCTCGACATCTCGAGAGTCGATCGAAAGCCGGCGCTTCGATAAATGATCCGGTAGAATCCATGGCGATTTTTATCGACGATGCTTGTCGTTTTAGAAAACGAAAAAATATGGGACCACGTAATGGTCATCCCGATTACGCTGTTCGTTTTAACGACGTCGCTATGAAAAATGCACACCTTCGCACGCAGCTTGGTTGCACAAAGGCGCCGACAGCCACAATGGATTGCACACTCTCGCTACGTAAAGTGCCGTTGCAGCCATCGACCGAGCTGAAACCCGTCGGAAATTAAATTGGCGGTTTAAAGGACCATCGGCTTTGCGTCGGCGGCGATCTCGACCGGAGCGCCGGTCGCTTTAACGACAGCTTCTGGAGTCATGTCAGGTGCCCACTCGATGAGTTTAAAACCGCGACCTTTAACGACATCGAGAACGCCATAGTCTGTAACGATGCGATCAATGCAACCAACGCCGGTCAGTGGCAGTGTACATTTCTTGATGAGTTTGTGGGTTCCATCTTTCGCAACGTGTTCCATTGCGACGATCACGCGCTGTGCGCCCGCCACGAGATCCATTGCTCCGCCCATGCCTTTGACCATCTTGCCTGGGATCATCCAGTTTGCGATCGAACCGTCTTGATCGACTTGCATCGCACCGAGCACCGTGAGGTCGATGTGACCACCGCGAATCATCGCGAAGCTGTCAGCGCTTGAAAAAAACGAAGAGCCTTTAAGCGCAGTGACCGTTTGTTTGCCGGCGTTGATCAAATCGGCGTCAACTTCGGTCTCTAGCGGAAAAGGGCCGAGTCCGAGTAAGCCGTTTTCACTTTGAAGCATCACGCCCATTGATTCCGAAATAAAATTCGCAACCAAGGTCGGAATCCCGATGCCGAGATTGACGCAAAAACCTGGTTGGACTTCTTTCGCGATACGTTTCGCAATTTGGTCACGAGTTAGCGGCATAAAAAACCATCTCTCTATTTTAAGCGAGTTGTTCGCTGTTCGATTCGTTTTTCAAGTTTCACTGATTTGACGATCCGCTGAACGTAAACGCCCGGCGTGTGAATTTGATCCGGATCGAGTTCCCCAACGGGAACGATCTCTTCAACTTCCACAACTGTGATTTTGCCAGCTGTTGCCATCATCGGATTGAAATTGCGAGCCGTCTTGCGGAAGACGAGGTTTCCAAATGTATCCGCTTTCCAAGCTCGAACGAGTGCAAACTCGCCGGTGATTCCGCGCTCCATCACATAGGGACGACCTTCGAATTCACG
>JAYSYF010000255.1:0-11609 GCA_043716655.1 Bdellovibrionales bacterium
CCGACACCGTCGATCGCGCGAGCCGCGTTTTGTGTAGCTGCGCCGTCGCTATATGAAAGTTGAACCGAACCATTGAATGTTCCGATCGCAACCGGACTAAATTGAACAACCAACGTACAAGTCGCTGCCGCCGCGATCGTCGAAGTACAAGTTCCGCCAGTTCCCGGAGGGAATCCGCCTTTGAACGAGAACGGAGCTGTCAAAGTTCCAGCTGTAACTGCCGTTGCCGTTGTCGTTCCCGAGTTCGTGACAGTAAAAGTTTTCTCAGTCGCACCGCCCGAAGGCACCGAGCCGAAACTATAAGTAGGTCCATCCGAAATGGTCAAATTCGCTGGTGGAACCGCGTTACCTTGAACGTTTCGTGAAACCGATTGCGCAATAACGCCGTCGAAATAACCGATATCGATCGCGTCCGTTGAAAGACCCGTTGCGGTTGGAGCATAGGTGACGATGAGAGTACAAGTCGCACTTGCCGCAAGAGTCGCCGCGCAAGTTCCGCCGGTACCAGGATAAGCTCCGCCCTTGAAACTAAATGGTGCTGCGAGTCCGCCGCCGGTGATCGCCGTCGCAGTGACTCCGCCCGAATTTGTGAGCGTAAATGATTTGTCGGTGCTTGCACCCGTTGCGATACTTCCATAATCGAAAAGTGGACCGTCACTCAATGAAAGTGTTGCGGCCGCAGCGCCAGTACCCTGCATCGGACGCGTCGAGTTTTGTGCTCCGGCACCATTATTATAGTTAACTTGCAGCGTGCCGGTTTGTAGACCAGTCACAGTCGGCGCATAAACTGCGATGACAGTACAAGTTGCGGCCGCATTTAAAGTTGCTCCGCAAGTACCGCCGGTTCCAGGGAAAGTTCCACCTTTATAAGAGAACGGAGCTGACAGTGCCGCGCCAGCAATTGAACTTGCGATAAATTGTCCGTCGTTTGAAACGATGAACGATTGTTCTTTTAAACCGCCAACCGCAACCTGACCGAAATCGTACGTCGGTCCAAGGTTAACATTCAGCAATGCCGGATTGAGTCCAGTACCCTGAACGGCGCGCAGAACTTGTTGGTTCGCAAGTGTATCGAAGAAATCAATTTGGATATTACTTGTGAAAGCGCCCGCAGTGATAGGAGCAAATTCTCCGACGACTGTGCAAGTCGCAGAAGGTGCCAATGCCGACGTACAAGTTCCGCCTGTACCAGGAAAAGTTCCACCAAGGTAAGTGAACGGACTCGAGAGTCCGCTTCCTGTGATCGCGGTTGCTGTGACTCCGCCGGCGTTCGAAACTGTGAACGTATGGGTGGCGTTTGATCCGTAAGGGATAGATCCGAAATTGTAAGTAGGTCCATCGCTGACAGTCAATTGCGCTGGTGAAGTTCCGATACCTTGAACCGGTCGCGAAGAAGTGACAGTTGCAAGTCCATTCGAATAGCTAAGTTGCAATGTGCCCGAGTGGTTTCCGCTCGTTGTTGGCGCAAATCTAACGACGACAGTGCAAGTCGCGGCCGGCGCAAGCGAACCGCCGCAAGTTCCGCCAGTACCAGGGAATGTCGAACCTTTCCAAGCGAACGGAGCCGTAAATGCAACGCCCGTCACAGCTGTCGCCGAGAAAGAACCAGTGTTGGTCACGGTGAAGGTCTTTTCGCGTGAATCTAATAGCGCGGCTGTTCCGAAATCATAAGTCGGCCCGTCGCTGATCGAGAGTAACGCTGGCGGAACACCTGTTCCCGTTACGTCGCGAGTTGCGAAAACTGTCGCGTTTCCGTTGTCGTACGAAATCGATGCTGTATTAGTCGAAGCCGCGGCTGCGACAGCATTGTAAGTAATGATGACTGTGCAAGTCGCACCAGAAGCGAGAGTCGCGGCGCACGTCGCACCAGTTCCCGGGAAACTTCCACCTTTGAAAGTAAATGGCGCCGACAAGCCGGTTCCGCTGATACTAGCGGCGATATATCCACCGGTGTTTGTAACTGTAAACGTCTTATCGACGTCGAGGCCGATCGGTTGTGTTCCGTAATTGTAGGTTGGACCATCGCTGATCGAAAGAACCGCAGGACCAACGGCGTTTCCCATCAACAAGCGCGAAGAGAGTTGGTTCGCAGTGCCATCAAAATAGTTGATGTCGATGGTGTCGTTCTGCGCACCAGTCGATAGAGGAGAATAGTTCGCGACGATTGTGCAAGAAGCCGCGGCCGCAAGTGTCGCCGCGCAAGTGCCGCCTGTTCCCGGGAAAGTTCCACCTTTAAATGTGAACGGTGCCGCGAGTCCTGTTCCGACGATCGAAGTTGCTAAAGATCCACCGGTGTTTTGAGCAGTGATTGTAACATCAGTGCTCGAACCAGTTGGTCGTGTCCCGAAATCGTAATTCGGAGAATTGCTAAGTGCGATCAATGCCGGTGTCAGACCCGTTCCCTGAATCGCGCGTGTCGCTTGAAGATTCGCAACGCCGCTAAAGTAATTGATTCGAATCGTCTCATTTGTTGGACCCGCTGCGGTCGGCGCGAAGCTGACGATGACGGTACATATTGATCCTGCAGACAACGAGGCTCCGCAATTTCCGCCTGTGCCTGGGAATGTTCCACCTTTGAATGAATACGGCGCGGCTAACGCGACCGACGCGAGCGTCGTTGCTCCGAAGCCACCCGAATTTGTAACGGTGAACGCTTGGTCTACAATCGAACCGACAGTGACCGAACCGTAATTGAATGTTGGACCTTGATCGATTGCGAGCAGCGCCGGAGTTACCGCAGTACCTGTTAAATCTCGAGTCGCAGTCGATGCGACAAGGCCGTTATTGTAGCCGACGATCAAAGTGTTGAGCGTGACGCCAGCAGCGGTCGGTGCGTAACGAACGACGATGTCGCAAGTGCCCGCTGATGGAATCGTCGTGCCGCACGTTCCGCCTGTACCTGGGAAAACTCCGCCTCTGAACGTATACGGTGCAGAAATTCCAGAACCTGCGACGACCGTCGCAGTGACTCCGCCCGAATTTGTAACTGTTAAAGTTTTTTCGAGAATCGCGCCGACTGGATTCGTTCCGAAATCGTGGAAAGGAGCATCGCTGATTGTAAGCGACGCAGCCGTCGCACCAGTTCCTTGCATTGGACGGGTCGCTGTTGCTCCTGCTTGGCCGGTGTCGTAATCGAGACTGATCGTGCTCGTAGCTAAACCTGTCGACGTTGGCTTAAACGAAACGACGACCGTGCAAGTGCTGCTGCCCGCAAGCTGGGTTGTACAAGTACCGCCAGTTCCTGGATACGCGCCGCCACGATACTCGAACGGAAGTACGAGCGCAGCAGGCACAATATTTTTTGCCGGGTAAGAACCACTGTTCGTCAGCGTGTACGATTTGTTATTTGTTGCAGTAAGAACCGTCGGACCGTAGTCGAAAGTTGGGCCATCGCTGATCATGATCAAAGCTGGTGTCGCACCGACGCCGACGGCGGTGAAGACGGAATTTTTGGTTGTGTCGCCGGCAGTTAATCCAAAAACGAAAGCGACGTTGTAACTAAACGCACCAGCCGATACCGGTTTGAATTCGACGGTGAACTCACACGTCTGTCCCGCTGCGAGGCCGGCGCTCAAAATTGCACACGTGTTGTTCTTCAACGCGAAGTGCGGGCTCACGTTTGTTGAAACCGAACTGATGAAAAGCGTTTCTAGTGTTGGGTTTTTAACGACGATTCTTTTCGACTCTGTCGTGCTTGCCGTCGTAAGGATTTCGAGGAAGTCCCAAGTCGCTGGTTCGAACTCGAGAATGTAATTCGTTTTTGGTTCTTCGTTGTCGCCAATGGCTGGGCCCAAAAATTTATCGAGCGACTTCGATTCACCGCACGCTCCAAGAAACCAAATCATCGCAAGCGCGAAAATACTTACGCGAAAAATTTCTGCCGCTCTTCGCAGAAACTTCGCAATGATAGAACCTTCGAATAATCGCGTAGTTGGACGCGGGCCAAAGTGACTTAACAAGCACTCTTAAATCGGAATAAACCGCGAAAAAGTACAATTAAACTGTCGGGTAAGCGTTAGGCAGTATCGTTTTAGAACGCCAGCTGTTAGTCGCGATGTTTCACACACATTTTCAAAACCTAAAAGAGGCCAAAAATCCTGATTCGAGACGGGTTCCCGAAAAGTTATTCACATTTTCCACTTTAATGCCCGCACCTCCGCGCCCTACGGCCTGCCAGCCATCACCAACGACCTCGATCCGCCGTTAGTCGAGCACTCACTCACTCACTCACTCACTGTTGTTGATGTTGCGGTGGTGGTTGTTCCGTCACTGACTTCGCGGAGCGGCTAAGCTGTATCCGACAAAGTTCCGATCTGGGCTTTTTTTTAGAACACCGAGCGCTCCGAATTCTTGCTCTGAAACGAAATTGCTCGTTCCAATCCAAGTTCCGCAAATGAATCTAAGTTACACCCATGAAACGACGCGGAGGCCTCACAAAAACTCGCTCTTTAAATGCGTTTTATTATACCGCCCCAGTGTTCAGCGAAATATTCCGATTCAAAAAACAAATCTCCAAAAGCCGAAGCCTCAAAATCTAGATCTGCCACATAGCAGAAACACCGAGCGCTCCGAATCAGCTTCGAAAATTTTCGCGCTGATGCTCCGCCATAAATTTCATCTCATTCATTGCCGGTGGTGGTCCGTTTGTTGACTTCACCATATGTTTTATTATATTGCCGGAATGAAACGAGCTGCTTCGAAACGAAAAACTCATCGAGCGAGACAACCGTCGCTTTTCGAGAGCGATGCGATCGAATCGAGAGCGGCTCCCCTGCTAAAACAGGAATGGAAAAAGCTTTCGCGTCGTACTCATGGCGGTTCACAAAGCGAGGGGAGTCGAAAAGAGTTTCGCCCGCTCGACAAAAAGCGATGGCTCCACCTGATATTGAAATCCGATAAAGCCAAAGGCCGAAACAGCCTGCTAACGCCAGCCAATAAACTGTTCATCGAACGCTTGATCGCGGCCAAAGCGCGAAAGTTCGGTGTACGAGTCGAATCGCTGGCAAACGTCGGTAATCACCTCCACATAAAACTCAAATTCGACTCCAGAACCGGATTTCAAAATTTTCTTCGCTCTATTACTTCGCAGATTGCCCGTTTTGTGACCAAAGCGCGAAGAGGGTACCCCTTCGGCAAATTCTGGAACGGCCTCGCCTACACACGCGTAATCACATCGCGGAAGGAGGAACTAGGACTTCGCGGGTACATCGAGGCCAACCAAATCGAAGCGCGGTCGTCAAAAGCCTCGCGTGAAAAGTATCTATCGAAATTCAACGCGTGGGTGGAGTCGCTCAAGACAAACTTCGCGGACCGGTGCTTTCAAGGTGCAACATCCCGCGAATCGGAAATTGAAACACATGTTTCCAGACTAGGAACATAACACCGGCTGTCAGATCGACTCGAGCTTGCGGAAGCGCACCGATTCGTCAAAAGTCGAGGTATGTTTCATTATAAAAAAAGGAACCGTGTCGTACGTGCCGGCGCAGTTTTGATCAGCAGTTTGTTCATCTCAGCGAATGCGGTCGCGCAAACGTCGGTCGAACCCCCGGCACCGACGCCGACACCAGCGCCACCTCCAACAATCGAAAAAGTTGTCGGCAAACCGGTGAGCATCACGTGGTGGGACGGTCGCCAAGCCGTTCTCGAGACAACTCCAACCATCAACGATCGGTTGCCACTTCCGATCGAACTTAGCGAAAACACGTGCGATTCGGCTCGGCGAGTTCAGTGCGAGTACAAAGCCGGACTCGGAATTTCAACGTATCGTCTCGCGTGGAAGGTGCACCCAGATCCGGCGCGAATCGGACAGACTTTGCGTTTAGGCAACACGCAAGTACCCGGGATAACAGAAACGCTCAGCGAAGCTGCGACTTGGACAATGGTCGACGGCTTCCTAAAACCCGAGGCTTTCAAAGACGTAATGTCCGACGAACTCACCTGCACCGCTTGGGATTGGTTAGGTCGCGGGCCACAGCTTCCGAGTTCGCTCAACATCGCGAATGTCAGCACAGAATTCATGCTCGATAACCCGAACACGGGACAACTCGAAAACAAGACCATCATGACAACGACGGACGTCCTATGGAATCGGACGCCAGCGAACTCGTTGCAAGTTCAATCGATCGGTCTCTATGCGGCGATGATTTCACTAGGAGTAAACGCGCTTTTTATCGGCGATGTGATGCGCTGGACCCTCGAGAAATCGGTGAACCAGTATTGTGACATCGGATTCAAAGTCGATGTGACTTCGCTTCGTGTCGCGTTCGAAGCTATAACAGCTCGCTCGGCGAGCGGCGTCTATGCTCCCGTCTTATACACGACTGAGGAACCATTCAGCGCGACCCGTATCGCGCAGATTTTGAAACCCGATTCTTCCTACCATCAACCGACCCAGGTGTACGAATGAAGACCAATTCGATTTTCTCGATACTCATCGCCTCTGCCGTACTTGTCGGATGTACGCGCCCCGCGGAACAATTCTCTTTACCCACCGAAATCGTAAAAACCAGCGCGGCTCCGCTGGGAAACGGCGCATACTTACGAAAACTAAGTTTCCATCTCAAGGGCGAAAATCCATCGATGGAGGAATACGAGAAACTTGCTGAGGCCGAGACGAAAACGCAGGCCGACGTCTACTTGAAATCCAAGATTGCCGAGTATCTGAAGAGCCCGCAATTCGCCGCAAAAATGAGTCTGCGCGTCGGCGATCTCATACGAATACGCGGACCGGGAATGTTAAGTCATTGGCCCCGTCACTCAATGAAAGACGATTCACTCGCCGGCAGTCCAACCGTCGCGTCGGAACTTGAGCTCAGTGCTTACTCTTACTTAGTTCGCGATGTGATCGAACAAAATAAATCTTGGGACGCTTTGCTGTTGACCGAGAAATTCCGAATCTACAACCACACGAAATTCCCCCGCTCGGCATTTTCGCTCTCGGTCGACGACGCCGGCTTCTTCAGTCAGGCGTTCTCGGGCCCGCTTCCGCCGTCACGCATCTTTGCACCGGGTGGACACGCGACTGACGCGACGTCTGACTATATCGATATCGAATTTCCAGCCGACTTTGCACAGGCCGCCGGAGTTTTAACAACAGGCCGATTCTTCGACCGGCACGCAACGACGACAGTAAATAAAAACCGACGTCGCGCAGCCGCGATCTATCGAATCTTTTTGTGCGATGACATGGTTCCAGTTGCAACAGCGTCAGCGCGAAACCCTGATGAAGTTTTGAAACTCGTTTTCCCTGAAAAAACCTTGCGGTCCGGTCCGGAACTCACCGAACTCGATGCTCACGGCTCGGATGCGGCTTGCATGAAGTGTCATTCGAAGCTCGATCCTGTTGGCGTCGCGTTCTCTACATCGCCGTTTCTGTTGTCGACTCGTCCTAGCCAAGGCGTGCTCAATACCGAACGGCTCGACGGCAGCGCAACTGCGACGCCCTATCGAGGCCTCAATGGATTGGCAAAGGCTCTCGTCGGGCAAGAAAAATACGCGGCCTGCCAAGTCCAACATTTTTGGTCGTGGTTCATCGGCGACGATCGCGCACTCGATTCGAGTCGGCGACAAGAGTTGATGACCGCGTTCGACCACGTCGGCCGAAAAAGCGGAGACTTCATTTCCGAACTCGTTCAATCTGCAGAATTTCGTGAAGCACCACCTGCCCAACGCGAAGAAACTCTCAGTGAACTGCAGACACTCGTAAAACCGATTCTGAAACGTTGCGATTCGTGCCACACGACTCATCCTGAAGAACAGCTTCCATTGCTAGCGGATGACATGATTGGTGGATCCGCACAAAGCCACATCAGGAACGTCGCTCGAATCGCGAAACAACTCGATCTGGCTAATGGCGGCGTCGGTGCGAAAATGCCTCCGGCCGAAGCGCGTTGGCTCTTGTCACGAGACGAACGCTCTCTCTTGTACCGTTGGACTTCGAAAGTTCAGAAGGGAGAAACGCCATGAAAATCATTTTCAAATTCTCTGGCGTTCTCGTTTTAGGCCTCACATTTACTGCAGCCGCCCTCGCACCTCTCTCGAGTGCTCAGGCGGAATTCGCTTCGAGACGCGTGCGGTACGTATCGACGTACGATGTGTTGAATCTTTTGAACAAGAATTTCCCCGGGCACGGTCAAGACCGGATCAAAGCGATTAACTTTGGTTGCGATTCCGTGAACGTTTCCAATCGCGACGTTCTTGGAACCAACAGCACAATCAGCGGTCAGCCCTTAATGGAAAGACCGAATCCCGGTCTGATGCGATGGCTGAATCAATGCCTCACTCAATATACAAAGTTCGAGTTCGAACCTTCGGATTCTGTTCGCCCAAGTTTTTTAAACGACTATTTCCCCAAGGGAATCCAGAAATCCGTACTTGCCGGCGCAACGGGTCCGCAGCACACGAAAGCGGTTGCGAATTACCTCGCAAAACCGTGGAATTCAATACCCGAGGCAACACGATCGGAACTGATCGACCACATGATCCGCAAAATGATCGGTCCACCTGAAGTTTTAAAAAGTTATTTTCCAGACAAAGAGTGGAGCATCCTCGTCACGAGCGTTGAAAAAACAGCGGCGACGATGATCCCTGCGACGGCAACGGTCGGCGCTGCCCTCGCGACTTCCGCCCATACGATTTTCTTACGCGACGAATTTTTGAGGTATTAATGATGAACCGAAGAAAATTTTTGAATCGAGCCTGCGGTTTTGGTGCGACAACACTTGGAGCCACCCTCGGAGGTGGACTTGCAGTGAACTTCGCTTCTGGTCTTTATGTATCTCGCGCGCAAGCGCTTAGCAGCTCGACCGTCGATCAATTCGTCGTGATTATCAACATTCCAGGCGGATGGGACACGACTCTCGGCGCCGATCCATGGACCTCGGCGACTCGCGCACCCGAAACCGATTTGTTCATCGAATACCGAGACGATCAGGTCACTCGCATCGAAGGACTGGCGCTCGGTCCCGCTATGGTTTCGATGGCGCCATTCGCAAAAGAGTTTTCCGTCATCAACGGTGTCTTCTTAAATTCGAGCGACAACGGACATCCAGCAGGACACCTCTACATGTTCTCGGGTGACCCACTGCTGAATTCTCCTTCGGTAAGTATCGAACTCAATCGGTCGATTCGTTCGGGCGCTTACGGCGTCATTACAAACGAAGGCATTCCACTCGGCGGTCGAGCCGAAACGCTAACAACCATTCAAGAATTAATTTCGATTCCCGATCTAGACAATCCGATCGATCGTATGCGCGCGATGCTCGCGAACATTCAAGGCGAGTCGGATCTGTTAACGGCGGCCCGGATTATCGCGGGATCCAACGACGAATACACCGAACTCGTTCGTCTCATCAAAATTGAAAAAGCGCTAGGAGCAGTCAGCTCGCCTGCGGCACTGAAAGCTGCTTTCTTAAGTGGAACATCGGCTGTTGCACACTACGCTTTGCCGATAAGCCTCGACACGCATTCAGACCATGTGGGCAATCACCTCGCCGCACAGACGAAAGCATGGGAACAAGTCGCGGCGTTGTTCACTTTGTTCAAGGCGACACCGTTCCGAAGAAGCGGAGAGAGCTTGTTTGATCGTACGACCTTTATGGTGACGAGCGAGTTCTCGCGAACCGCTCCACTCAATGCCTCGAAAGGCAAAGATCACAACCCACTTACGAACTCCGTGTTACTCGCGGGCCGTGGAGTCATCGGCGGTCGAACGGTCGGCGCTTCGAAACTCGTCACGAAAGCTGAATCAAACATCGGAATGTCGTACCAAATTGGTTTGCCATTCGATTTTGCTACGCAGACCGTGTCGTCACCGGTCGATCCGTTGGCGTCAGCGCGAACGTTCATCACGCCAACGACAGTCATCCGCACGCTCACTGAAATTTGCGGCGTCGACTGGGGTGCTTTCCAATCGGTACCAAAAGCGACACAGTTTTTGACTGGGCTCGTGAAAGTTTAGCGGATCAAGGCGCTCTCAGTTTAAATCGGGCGATTTCGCTAACGTGTCACTTTCACATCGACTTCGCGCGAATCTGCGCGACCCAGGTCATCGACGACTCGGACGACGTAGTGCCCCGGCTTCGGTGTCCAAAGGAAAGGTTTTTGCGGTTCGGATTGACCGAGGTACTGCGCGCCGATGAACCAATGAAGTTTACGAGCATCGCCATCGGCAACCGCTGATAGCGGAACGATTTCGGCCTGATCTTTTTCACGACCTTCAGTCACGCGCATTGAGTAGACGACTTCTGTCCTAGGTGAAACGATCACTGGCGGAATTCCCTGCGCCTGCGTCGCTTGCACGCGGCAACCTGCTTCGAACGCCGGAGGAGTCTTGCGCGGGATTCCGGCAAGCCGGAATATCTGAAGTAAGTCGCTTGGCCAAAATTCAAACACTTCGTTTCGAGTCGCGGTTTTTGTTTCGTCGCAAGCGCGAAGCCCCGAGTGCCGTACCAATGGAATTTCTCGATGAATATCGCAAGCTGCGATTGGCGACTTGCCAGGAATAAACCAGGCGTCGACTTTGTGGTGACAGTGTTTACTCGGTAGCTTTCCCGAGATCGAGCACACCTTCACCTTCTTAACCCCAAGATCGACTTCACTCAGCCATGCAGGTTCGTCTCGAGTCCGCTTTTTCAATTCATCGACGATCGAAAAGAAAAGTGGAGCCGCGAGGTCTCGACCAATCAGCGACGGGTTACCCTCGCCACTAAAATTTCCGAGCCAAACAGAAACGACGTAGGGTCCGACAACTCCTGTAGTCCAAGCATCGCGAAAACCATGCGAAGTTCCTGTTTTCCAAGCGATCGGAATCGAATTTCGAATCCATGATTCCGTATATTTCTGATCATTGCGAGCATTTTCACGCAACATTGCGAGTGTTAGAAAAGCCGCTTCCTTTGAAACCGGTCGACCGACCGTATGCTGAGGATCCTTTTTGAAATAGCGAAGCGATTTCAATTCGCCATGATTCGCGAGCATCGCGTAGAGACGAACCATCTCTTCCATGGTGATTTCTGATCCGCCGAGGACGACAGAAAGTCCATAATGTGCCGGCTCACGGAGTTTAGTGACGCCTGTATTTTTCAAAAATTCGTAGAGCGTCGGATTTTTTAACTGCATTGAAAGGTACACAGCCGGCACATTTCTGCTATTGATGAGTGCGTCGGTTGCCGTCACAGGCCCAGCGAAAGTTTGATCGTAGTTCTCGGGATCGAAACCCCCAAAGCTCATCGGCGTGTCTTTTAAAAGTGTCAGTGGATGAATCACACCTTGATCAAGTGCCAGCGCATAAGCGAACGGTTTTAACGACGATCCGGGCGATCGTTGTCCAAGCACTCCATTCACTTGGCCTTGAATACTGGCATCAAAGAAATCACTCGAACCGACCATCGATATGACTTCCATCGTTTCGCTATTCACAACCATCGCAGAGGCGTTATTGATTCCGATTCGTTTTTGCGCAGCGACGAACGCCTTTATTTTTTTTTCGACCGAGTCTTGCAGCGATTGATCGAGAGTCGTTTCGATTCGACCGCGCTTTCGATAGTCCGCATCGAAACCTCGTTCGAGTGCCAGTTGCACAAAATGCGGAGCACGAAATGGCAATGCTC
>JAYSYF010000256.1:0-33684 GCA_043716655.1 Bdellovibrionales bacterium
AAGCGCGAATCTGGCTCCAAAAAACAATGGTTGTTAATCAAGCGACACGATGAAGCCGCTGTTGAATCTCAAGATGGGGATGAAACTTCCGAAGTCACAGATGTGTTGTCGAAACGTGAGCCTCTTCCAAAGAAAACACCACCTCAGCTCGCCCGTCTCGAGAAATTTACTCCGCTGGGAACCGACTGGAGTCACGAGATTAAACTTGATGGCTACCGGGTCATCACACGTATCGAAGGTAAGAAAGTTCGGTTGCTGACACGAAATGGTCTCGACTGGACAGAGAAATTTAAAAGCGTGCAAGAGGCCATCGCCAAGCTGGGATTGAAAGACACGATACTCGATGGCGAGATTGTCGTCTTCGATAAGGACGGTAAAAGCGATTTTCAGGCGTTGCAGAATTCTTTGCGTGAAAACCGACAGAGCGATCTTCGCTACTGCGTTTTTGATCTGTTGTTCTTGAACGGCAACAACCTCATGGAATGGCCGCTCTCAAAACGCCGAGAGCATTTAAAACCGCTGCTCAAGGGGTCGAACAAAATTCTTCGATATAGTGACTCGATTGTCGGCTCGGGCCGTGAATTTCATCAGGAGTGTTGTCGGCTCGGCCTTGAAGGCGTTGTTTCGAAACGTCTGACGAGTTCCTACATTTCAGGACGCGGCGATGAATGGGTCAAAAGTAAATGTGATAATCGGCAAGAGTTTGTCGTCGGTGGTTACACCGATTCGACTCGACCTGGGGATGATTTCGCTTCACTACTTCTGGGCGTTCAAGAGGAAAACGGACTTCGGTACGTGGGAAAAACCGGAACAGGTTTTACAGCGGCGTCGATGGCAGAAATTCTTAGGAAACTTCGAAAGCTCTCGCAAGGTAAGACTCCCTTCAAATACCAGCCAAAAGAAAAGGGAGCTCATTGGGTAAAACCCTCGCTTGTTGCCGAGGTGAACTTCGCAACTTGGACGACCGGAGGTTACTTACGCCAAGCGTCGTTCAAGGGTTTGCGCGAAGACAAAAAACCGAGCGAGGTCGTTGTCGAAAAGCCCGCCGTGCGTTCAATGAAAAATCGACCTGGCAATCACGAACCGGTGAAGCTCACTCATCCGGATAAAATATTGTTCAAAGCTGCAAAGGTAACGAAGCAAGACTTGGCCGACTACTACGCTCAAATTGAAAAGTGGATCATGCCTCATATCAAGGACCGACCGCTGACAATCGTTCGATGCCCTCATGGCTCTGGCAAAGAATGTTTTTATCAACGTCACATCGGAACGATGAAATCTCGCTATGTGAAAGAAACGATCATTGGGATTAAAGCGGGTGGCGGTACAGATCGAAAGTATATTTCGATCGATAGTCTCGAAGGCATTCTCACTTTGGTGCAAATCGGAAGTCTTGAGCTGCATGCTTGGAATACGACAATTCACAACGCCAATAATCCGACCGAACTTATTTTCGATCTCGATCCGGGTCCTGGCGTTTCCAAGCAAGCCATCTACAAATGCGCGATCGATTTGCGGGATCTACTTTTGAAATTGAAATTGAAATCGTTTGTTAATCTGAGCGGAAACAAAGGACTGCACCTTCACGTTCCGATCGCGCCGGTTTATACATGGCAGGCGGTAAAGGACTTTTCCCACTCGATCGTTAAGATGATGATGGAGCAGCATCCCGACTTGTATACGGACAATGTTCGGAAAGCCGAACGAGAGGGTCGTATTTTCATCGACTATTTACGCAACGGCTTGACGTCCACTTCTGTCATTCCGTTTAGCGTTCGAAATAAACCAGAGGCCACCGTCGCGTTGCCGATCGCATGGAGTGAACTGAAACCCACGTTCGATCCGGCAGCGTTCGACATTAAGAAAACAATAAGTCGATTAAAACGGCTGAAGACTGATCCGTGGAAAGGTATGCGAGCGTTCCAGCAACGGGTCTCAGTTTTGGACGCCTAGCAACCTAGGTCCTGGGGAATTTAGGTACTTCGGCACCCTCCGGTTTTGTCTCATCCGTTCTCGTCATGGAACGGCGATTGCTAATCTAGAGGTTGTTACAAGAATTGTTTACCGAGGAGAACCCCCAATGATGGCACAGCATATCGATACTTTCGGCACTCCGAAACCGCTTGGTGCAGATCTCACTCTCGCGATCATTTCGTTAGGTCTCATATTCATTGCAAAACCACTCGTTGCTCAAACGTTCCCTGCGGAAACTACGAGCGGTCGACAACAAACGACGATTCATAGCGCAGGACAAAACAGCGCGGTACCGACGAAGTCTGGCGCGGTCCCCAGCAGTCCGGCGATGGAATCCACCGCCGCAACGCGAAGCTATATTAATCCAATCATCGCGCCTGTTCCGGATACGGCTGTGACGCCTGGTTCGAGTCAGTCACAGCGATCGGCGAATGCGGAACAAAACAACACGAACAATATTTTGCAGGTTCAACCGCTGCCCGAGTGCAAAGTCGACGATTCGGTCTGCATTGAATTGCGAAATAAACAAAATGGACTCAATCCACAAACAGCGCCGGCCTTTATTCGTTAAGGTCTGCTGACCCTACCTCAACGCCCCTCACCACCCCTTCATAAAAAACGGGTCTCTCAAGAGACCCGTTTTCCTTTCGTCTTTTCTTTTCTTACGTCTATGGCTTGAGACTTACGTTCATGGCATCGGACACTCGAGGAGGAAGCATGTTCATCACGAGATCGCGAGTTGTTCCGATGAAGCCCTGATCGCGCACTTTCGCTTTCAAGTCTTCAAACGCTTCGCTCATCATCTCGGCTTCTTCATCTGAAAAGAGTTGTTTTGCCGCAGAGAAAATTTCAGATTCTTCCTCTTGTATATGGTGAGTTAAAGCGTCGCGCAATTTTTCAGCCGTAGCTTTCCAGCCGGCGTCGATGGAACCTGCTACCTGTAATGTTCGAAGCAAAACTTCAGCTTCGATGTGCTCTTGATATCCATGTGCGACAACACCCTTAGCTGTGTCCACGGCGCGAATCAGATTGTACAACACGGCCTCTTCAGCTCGAGCGTGAGGAATCAGTTCATCGCGAATTTCCTGAATCAACGATGAACGTCTTTTTTCGCTCTCTGGCTTTAACTCGATGAGCTCCGACAATAGCTCTTTCACTTTAATATGGTCGTTCTTAAGAGTTTCGTAGATGGTCACGTCGTTCTCCTTGCGTTCATGTTCAACTAAGATCGGAATACCGTCTCAATTGGGTTGCAACACGCGTGCTCGAAGAAAGGACTTTTAATTAAGAAAGCATTTTCTTTAGTTCAGATTTCGTAACCTCATCGAGGACCAGCCATTCAGGTGGAAGTTGATTCACGACTTCCTTCCACGCATCTTTGACCATTGGCCGCGCAAGAGGCTTCGCGTGTAGATCTCGCAGAATATTCAGCTTCTGAAGCAAAATCGTTCGCGTAGGCTTATAGAAGCCGTCGTCGTCTTTTCCCCCGTTATGAATTTCGTCGGACGATTCCACCCGACGAATTAATGCTGTGAAATATTCTGTCAGAAGACTCACTTCGCTGCTGCCTCGACTTTCATAATGTAACCCGCCGAATACGCGTTAAATTCTGGGGCATAGAACGATTGAACCGTCGCCGGCCCAATTCTGAACGTGCCAGACATGTTTGCGCGAAGGCGATACTTAAACGTGTATTCACCGACCGGAAGCTTAGAGAAAAAGAAGTTCGATCCGCTGTCGCGAGTTTCTTCGTACCAGTTTATCCCAAGATCCCAACGGTATCCGGATACAACGTTTTCTGGTTCGAGACCGGCGGCGCGTGGATCGCGAAGATGCACATATTCTGCTTCGTGCTTCGTGCGCAAAGAAATTTGCACTTCAATTTGATCGCCCACTCGAATTGCCTGCCCTTCTGCCAGCCGCTTGAGAGTCCACTCTTTACCGGCCGGCCCACTGACTAGTTCGCGCTTAAAGTATTTTCGCGAAACGTTGAAGAAGTCTCCCCGATCTTCTTTCGGCAATCGATCGGTCGAGAAGTGCCACGTTGCCGATGCAAAGGCGATTCCCGCAGTGTCCTTCTCTACGGTGATTTTCGAACTCTTGGCCGGTGTTATGCTTTCTCCCGGAATCACAATCTGATTTTTCTTACCGGTGTATTCATCAGGTTCGAAGATAAACTGGGTTTTCTGAGTGCCCGCATCAACCGATACGACTTCGCGGACACTCAGCGTGTTCGTCGAGTCGAGATAGTGAACCAGAGCGTAGATGGCTTCGCTCGTCGCTCGCGTCGATTTCCAGTGATTCAACTTCTTGTTCAGGTAGAGCCATTGAACCAAGCCATCGCTTCGTTTGTCCTTCGGTTCTAGTTCCATGAGCGCACGAAGACTAAATGCATGCGTCTCGACGGTATCGTTGTACCAAAGCCAAGAACGATCCTCTGGCGCCCAGAAGGTGCCGAGCTGTGTGTCGGTTTTCGATGAATCCATTACGGAATCCCAAACCAATTTAGCATCGGCCTTGCGACCCATTCGATCCAACGTCAGCGCCAGGTAGCCCTTCAGCAACGGCGCATGCATTTTCCAATGCTTGAAGCTGTAGTCGAGCAATCGCTTGCGATAAGCAGCGTCGAAGTATCCACCTGTCCATGAATCGTCAGGATAAAGACTGACCGCATAGTTGAACATCGTGATGGTTTCCCAGCAGCAATTGTGCGCCATCATTCGTTCAATGTGTTCGTCGAGCCAAGCGCGAGTAAAACCCCACGCTTTGACGACGACATCTTTTGGCACGTCGACTTTATGTTCCAGCGCGCGCCCGAAGCCGAGCAGCACGTACTGAGTCATGTACTGATCTGGTGGACCACCTTCAAACCAAGGGAACCCACCTGCTGGCAACTGCATCTTTTTGATCTTTGCAAGAGCTTTGTCTCGTTCAAGGATCGCGATGCGACTATCGAGAATGTTCGCGAGATCGGCTTCGTTGGCAGCTCCCCCCTTCGCAGCTTCTAGCCAGGGACTTTCTTCCATAGTCATTCTTCGGTTCGCGTCCGGTTCATCGAACGCTTCGAACTGCGTTTTGCGAGACGACATTTGTTTCGCCATCTTCTCGATGCTCGGATACTTCTTGAATACGCTTGAGACGACTCCGCTCGCGACAAACTTGTTTAAGTGCGACTCAATCGTTTCATAGGGACAATTCATCAAATATGGCAGCGACTGCAGGACTCCGTAAAAGAGTTGTGCATCGACCGTCACAACCATCTTTTCATTGATCAGAGTTGCATCGTCGCCTTTCGCCAGGTCAGCGAACTCGAGTACCTTCTTGTCTTTATTTCGAAGCGCCGCAAATCGTGATTGTGCGAGATGCATACGGCTCGGAAGAACCGGGAACGGACGAAGTTCACCGTCAGATATATTTCCGCTCGAAGCGACGACGCGGAAGGCGTACGTGCCGACCTTGCTCGGAGTCTTCACGACAAAGGTCAACGTCTGAGATCCCGCCTTCAGAACAGAGAAATCAGTTTTGAGATCCTTGGGTTTCAATCCGAATTCTGCAGCAACGCTCTTTCCAGTTTCTGGATCTTCAATATCAAACTTCAGCGAACCTTTTAATGTCGCCTCGGATGCATTGTTCACCGTCACTTTCACTTCGGCTTCGTCACCTTCCCGCAAAAACCGCGGAACGTAAGGGCGAACCATCAGGTCTTTCACACTTTTGGTGTCTTTCGAAACCGATCCTCCGCGCATATCTTTTGTCAGCGCGTGTGCAAGAACGTTCCACGTTGTGACCGAATCTGGAACCGTGAACTCAAAAGTGACAGATCCGTCTTTGCCAGTGATTAAGTGCGGTTTAAAAAACGCGGTTTCAGAAAAGTTCGAACGAATTTGCGCTGCCGGTTCTGGTCCAGCGGAACTTTCGTTCTTGCTCGCTTGGCGCTTTGGTGCTTCCGAAGAATCTTTCTTTTGTTTATTCTCGACCTGACTATCAGATTCAGCCTCGCTCAATTTATCCATAGATTCGCCAGGTGCCGAAGCCATGGCGGCCATCGGAGCACCCATCGACTTCTGCATCATTCGGCCTTCATCGAACCGACTTCTGTGACCGCG
The DNA here is from genome assembly GCA_043716655.1 of Bdellovibrionales bacterium. Lineage (GTDB taxonomy): Bacteria > Bdellovibrionota > Bdellovibrionia > Bdellovibrionales > JAMPXM01. The sequence goes on from JAYSYF010000256.1 coordinate 6,081, forward strand.
CCGTCCCGGGCCACCGATTCCGTAACTTGAATGGAAACCTAAAGTATCATCTTGAAGACTCGGCGGATGAGATGAATGCGTGAAATTCCCCAACCAATGTTGTCCCGAATGAGTTCCAAGTGTGAGATTCGCACCGACAGCGCCGGTACGACCTGGATAAAGACTCGTAACGCTCGCGTACGAGTGTCCACCGAAAAGATCGAGACTGCGGTCGTACATGTAGGCAAGGACCTCAGCCGTGCCTGTTGTCACTGCCGATTTGTCTGGATTGCGAACCGTGACTTTGAATGTTTCTTTTGTCGACGGTCGAATACGATCGCGGAAAGTCGAAAATTCTAGCTGCAGCGTTTTGTCTGTCCAAGGAACGTGCGTCGATATTTCGGAACGCATGTACTGATGATCGCGGAGTCCTGATACAACGATGGTGAACCCGCCGCGATCCTCACGTGTCACTGGCACTTCGAAGAACGTCGCGTCTTTGCCTGATGTCCAATTTCGTCGTGCGATTCTTTTTCCAGCTCGAAACGTATCAATTTGTAAAACCTGATTTACGAGTCCCGAGTGAACAAAGAATTTCGCTTTCGAGCCCACCTCGGCGATACCTTTTTCAGCGAAGAACACGAGGGGTACAGCAAGAACGGGTTTCGCTGCTGCGACGACGAAGGTCCTCGAAACTTTGTAGGCGGCGCCGAAGTCGTCCTTTGTTTCATATTGCAGACGGTAAACTCCGGGTTCATCGATGGTTTTGATGCTGACGTTAGCTACACCTTTCGCATCATGTACAAGGATGCCGCTGGAAACTTCGCGATCGTCGTTCCATTTACTTGCGATTTCCTGCCAGCTAAACGTCGTTTCCCATCGAGCGCGTTTCACGTCGTCTGGCGTTTTAAATCGCGCAAAATCTGCTTCCGAGGAACTTTCGCCATACAAGTCGTCCGGAGTTAATGGATCGCGATCGAGTTCTGCAGGAAGAACGGTTGTCTGAGGCTGCTTGAGCTTAAAGAGTCGGTAACTCGCTTTGCCGGCTTTTTCTTTTCCGTCTAAAGATGAAAGCGTCGCCGTAATTGAAATAGGCTGATCTGTCTTGAAGTATGAGTTTTCCCATGCCAATGCCGCTTCGACAGATACAAAACCGAGCCGATAACCGCGCGAGGCCGTTCGCGTTTCTCCACCTTCATCGGTGACGTTTGCTTCGACTGTAAAATTATAAGTTAAGCCTGGTGTCTTTTGAGACTTGCGTTCGTCGGCCTCGGGAGTGAACTCGATATCGAACGTTCCATCCGCTTTTAGCGTCGATACGCCATTTGCGACAGTTTCGCTTCCGCCTCCGCCGTGGCGACCGAATCCTCTTCCCCACGACTGCCACATCCACCATACCGGAGCAACTTCGTTACGCTGCACTCGCCACGTTACCGAACCTTGGCTCACTGGAAGGCCGAAATAGTATTTTGCTTCGCCAGACAATTTCGTTTTGCGATTGAGCCGCATTGGTTGAGCAGCGTCTTGCAGTTTCGTTTCAAATGTTGGGCGCTTGTATTCTTCAACTCGTATCGCCGCACGGCCCTGGAATTTGCCGATGACTTCAACCTGCCAGCTTCCGAGCGGACGTCCAGTAGGAATCGTGAAGTCACCCGAGGCAGTTCCAAATTCACCAGTCTTAACTTTGCGAATTTCAACTTGTTGATGGTTCGGGTCCAACAACCGAATCGACAATTCTTGACCGGCATCGGCCGTTTTATAAACGCTCCCGCGATAGTCGGCACCGCTATAACCGGCAATCTTCCACATGACCTTCTGTTGCGGTCTGTAGATGGACCGATCCGTATAGACGAAAGACGCCGTTACTGGCGTTGCTCCTGATTCGCGACCGAAATAGATCCGATCGAGTTCTAGAGCAAGCTGTCCATCCTTACGGCTGACAAGAAAGTAGTTCCAATATTCGTTGTCAGACTTTTTCGGTTCCTTAAAAACCGTGAAGCCACCTTCATCGGTATTTTTAGTCTCAACGAGTGCTGGCGCTTTATTCCACAAGAAACGGTAAAGCGAGACTTCAGCATTCTTAACAGCAGTTCCCTTTTCACCTGACAGCACTCGCGTTTCTAAAGTGCCGTCGGGCTGGGTTGTCGTTGCCATCACCAAATCTGAGATCACAATTCTTGTCGCTTGGACGATGTCATTGTTGCCCGAGAAGTCTGCGCGCGAACTCACGAGGATGGCGTATAGACTTGGCTTTTTCATAGGAGCAGTGACGAACTTTCGATGGTGAGCAAAGTCTGGCGTCGGCTGCAAATCTGTGAACCATTCGAAAGCCGGTTTTACTTTACCGAGTTCGATGTTTTTTCGTAAATCTTGGAGGGATAGCAGGTCGCCATTGTTTCGAGTCGATTTTATTAACTCTTCGGCATCGAGCGGATATGCGCGAAAATGTAGCTTCGTCAGATTCTTATAATTTATCAATATCGAGCGGCGAGCTGCATTGTCAGTCGACATGTTGGCGATTGAGTAATTCGGACGCTCAATATCCTGCACTATCGATTTGCAGCGCAGTCCACCGTAACTCTCCGGATAAGCTTTCATGCCAGCAAGAGCTTCTTCGCGAGCATCGATAAAGCGTCCCGGTCGGGATTCCGCCATAATGAAACCAGCAAGTATCGCTTGCCCTTGAGACCACCATGGAACGGCAAGCTGGCTATTCTGCAACGTCTTTAAGGCGGTTCGAGCGCTCTTCTTATCAGGCTCTTCTGAAAACGCGCTGTGAAGAATCGAGAGAAGTTCGTATTGCGCGTTAAGCTGTGCTTCTACCCGACCGGCTTTTTTGTGAAACTCGCGGTGTTCTCCTAACCACGAGGCGATCTTCTCAAGCGGATGCTTCGTAACGTCGACGGCAGGAATTCGAGTTGAGCGTGTCTCGGTCGTTAGTTTGTTTGCATCGACCCGATATACTTCGGCCATTTCCCGCGGAGACCAGTATTGCGTATTCGAAAGATGACGAACCGCCATGTAGACGGCAACGTCACGAAGAAACGGTCGAATCCCCCTGGGATAACTGTTTTTTGTGATATAGGAATCAAAGAAATCCGGTGATGGTTCTCCAAGTGCTGGAGCGTTCTTCATTACATCGTCGAACGATCGACTTATCTCACTTCCTATTTGTAGACTCGTCCAAGCTTTTAAGTCGACTTTTTCTAATGAAACGGTTTTTTCGCGAGTGCGAATTTCCCAGCTATACACGTTTTGATATTGCATAAGCGCGTGCGTATAAAAAAGATTCAGCAACACTCGACCAGCGGGGTCTGCTGGCCACGGTTGATCTTTGAGATCGCGAACAGCTGTCTCGTAACCGTGAAGACCGATTTGAAGTTGCGTCGCACGAACTTGTGCCTCTGTCCAAAGACGGGCGTCTTTTGCCGTCTTCGCTCGTTCAATTATTTCTTTGGTTTTGTCGAGGGCCGCTTGCAGCTTCTGTTCGCCGACAAGCTTGTCAACTTCGTTCCATACGGCCTTATCGACCGCGGCAAATTGCTGTGGCTTCGCGGATTTCGCAGCAGCTGCATGGGAAGAATCGATCGTCTCAGCGAAGAAAAATATAAGTACAGACAAGAGCATTGTGAAACTTGATCCAATAAACACAGCTCGCATTTTCAACCCCTGTTATTTTCGGCAGAATCCCTTCAGCCGATTGCAGTACTGACTAAGAACGATTTCGAATTCACCTGATTCGCGTACGGTGACCTTGGCAAAACACTTCGACGGTTCGACAAAGGTGTCGTGCATCGGCTTGACCTGCTTTAAAAACTGATTTTCAACACCCTCGGCGGTTCTGCCGCGCTCGTTGACGTCGCGATCAAGCCGGCGACTGAACCGAAGACTTTCACTGGTATCGAAGAAAACAAGATCATCGAAAAGTGTTCGAACTTTTTCGGCATGGAATATTAAAATTCCATCGACGAGAATGATCGGTTTCGGTTCGACCCGTACCGTTTCAGTCTTGCGCTTATGAGTTTTGAAATCGTAGATCGGAATTTCGGTCGCACGATTTGATTTGAGGTTCGCGATTCTTGCGGCCAAAAGTTCGAAGTCTATGCTATCGGGATGATCGAAGTTGACCGACCCGCCATCGAAGTCAAAACGGGCCGACTGGTCGATGTAAAAACTGTCTTGATAGATGATCTCGCAAAACTGGGGTCCTAGTTGTTTGCGCAGGGCTTCCGCGAAATAGGTTTTCCCAGAGCCGCTTCCACCGGCGATTCCGATTACGTGCGGTCTAATCCCGGCCTTCTTATCACTTTGTTTGATAGAGTCGGTCTCCCGCGTCCCCTAAGCCGGGCACTAGATAACCCTGCTCGTTCATTTCCGTTTCAACGTTGACCGTGAAAATTTGAACGTCTGGGTGAATCTCGCCAATTTTCTTAACGGCGTGATCACTGATCAAAATTGTCAGAAGTCTTATGTTACCGACTTCATAACTTTTTAATCGTTCGATCGCAGCAATTGCTGTGTCTGCGGTTGCGACAAGCGGGTCGCACAGAATCGCCTGCTTACCTTGGATGTCGCTTGGCATTTTGAAATAATACTCGACGGTCGAATGAATAAACTTATCGCGGTAGACGCCGATAAATCCGGTGGATGCAAAAGGGATCATCGAAAGAACGGCGTCCAACATTCCGTTTCCGGCGCGCATAATTGAAACCACGACCGGTGGATTCGCAATCCGCTGTACGGTTGTCTTGGCAATTGGCGTTTCGATATCGACGTTGCGCATCTCTTTCCAGTCGCGCATCACCTCGTGTGCCAAGATACGGCTGATCTCTTTCACGAGGTCGCGAAACTCTGCCGAGCTCGTGTTTTTATCACGCAAATATCCGAGCTTGTGGCGAAGCAATGGGTGATCGACGATCGTTAAGCTTTTACTGTTAGCCATTTTCAAACCACTTCTTTCTAAAACTATTCAAAAACTAAAAAACTGTGCCGTCGCTGGCAATTTGTAGAGGCGGATCGGCGCTTGGGCGTTTCTCTTTTGCGATGAATCGTCCGGCCCACCAAGTTCCACCTTCTAAGACCTTCGCGAGTGGAAATTCTTGCGGAGACTTTCCGAGCGCCTTTTGAACTTCGGCACCAATGCGGTCGAGGAAGTGAACGGTCAACGCGCGCCACTCGATTATAGTATCTGAATCGGGACGTAACGGAGTTGACGACAACTTCGAATCACGCAGGCTCAGAATTCCCATGTCGATCAATAGACCGCCATTTCGATACTCTGCGAGGCCGGTCAGCTGTTCGACGTTCACAACATTCAAACCCGCATCGAGCATCGGCTCGATCAGGGAATAGGTCATCCATTGCGAGAGTTTGTGAAGTGGAACGAGCGAGTCGATGGAGTCGGCGCTAGCTAGCGTCGAATGCCGCCACATATCGCCGAGGTTAACGACACCGTATTCACCTGTCGTTGAAAGTCGACCTGGCCAAATCGGACCAAGACCGTCGAGAACCGCCCGAAGAATGCCTGTGGCCGGTATTGTTTTCCCATAGCGTGAAATCAAGTAATCGACGATGTTTCCGGGACGTCCATCCTTGAAAATTCCGCGATTTTTCATTGCACGGCCCAGTCCGTTCAAAAGCTTTACGCGACCTTCGACTCCAACGAGCGGATTCTTTTCGCTTACCTGGAAGTACCGTTCGAGATCGACAGGAGAAACTTTTTTAAGTCCGACTTCATCTGCACGAAGAGAAGCCTGATCGCCGCTCATGATGCCGCTCAAGAACATGTGGTAGCTCGCGACCCCAAGCCCCTCTGAACGAGTAAACTCGGCTTTCGACTCTTGTTCGAAATACTTCCACTCGGCACCTGCGCCGGCATCAAGGAGTACCGAAGTGATTACGAGGTCGAGCTCTGTTCGACAACGTTCGAGTGGCTCGAGTGAGCTCAATTGTTTTTTTAATTTACTCGGGCGATTGATTCCGCCAGCGCGAAAATGTCCCCACCGTGAATGAAATGGAATATCACCGGCAGGGTACTTTTGCTGAATGACGTCGAGAACAAACTTTACGGTCGGCGCAAACCGATCTTCGTGAATTTCGAAGTGGCCTTTTCCCGCGTTAGTATGATCAAGAATGCTTTTCGCACGATCGCGTATGGCTTTTGGCGAAAGCAAGTAATCAACTTGCTCCTGCGTTAGTTTCAGTTGGCCCAGCGTACTTGAAGGTTCACTCATCGATGTCCCGGCCTTTAACTTTCTTAAGACCGTCGATCGACTTTACGACGTCGTTCGTAAAGTAACCGGCTGCCTTTTTCGCTTCCATTTCGACCTGCGCATCTTTCGGAATCAAATCGTCAGGAATCGAAATTCGGTTCACGACTTCAATGCCGCTTTTTACGATGGCATCGTACTTCATGTTACTCATCGAATGGAGATTGTGAATTTTCGTGATTCCAAAGAAGTGCAAGATGTCAGGCATGAACTCTTGGAAGCGCGCATCCTCGGTGCCTGCGACACATTCGGTGCGATGGAAATACGTCGCGGCTGTGTCGCCGCCGACTTGTCGCTTCCGAGCGTTGTATACGAGAAACTTTGTGACTTCGCCGAGAGCGCGACCTTCTTTTCGGTAATAGGCGATCAGCCCTACGCCGCCATTTTGTGCTGTGCGAGCTGCGTCTTCAATGCCGTACATCAGATACGGTCGGCAGGTGCAAATGTCAGAGCCGAACACGTCCGAGCCGTTGCATTCATCATGAACACGACAAGTCAGCGTAATTTTCGGGTTCGAAAGATTATGAAGGTCTCCGAAGATGTAAACGGTCGTACTTCCGATTGGTGGAAGCCAAACTTTTAAATCTGGTCGAGTAATGAACTCGGGATACATGCCGCCCGTTTCTTGAAAAAGAATTCGACGTAATTCCCCTTCTTCAACTTCGAGGCGCGCCGCCATTCCTGGCAGATACCAAACCGGTTCAATCGCGACTTTCGTTACGCGAACGTCGCCATTCGCAAGTACATATTTTCCGTCCGGCTTAAGGCGGCCAAGTTTAATAGCTTCGCTGATCTCAAGAATTTGCAGATGCGCCTGAGTCACCGCAACCGAAGGACGAATGTCGTAACCTTCATCGAACAGAGGTTTGAAGTTCACTCGCGGATCAAGACCCCAAGGGTCCATCGATACGATTTTCGTCGAATCGAACCATGCTGGAAATGGCCCTACCTTGACTGGGCTTTCGGTATTGTGGAGATCGGGTTTATGCTGTGGCGGAAATTTTCCGCTCGCAATCGAAAGCGCGCGATAAACCGTGTAGCTTCCGCTATGGGCGCCAATGGCGTTTCGCGCTTTTGTGTTGGTCACACTCGCAACGACGGGGCCACGCTCCATTGAGGTTTTAGCTCCCCACTTGATTGGCAGCGTTTCTTTAAACTTCAAATTGCTGTGCGAAGCCAGAATGATGTGTCGGCTTTGCTTATTTGTTCCGATCATATTCGTTCCCAATTCTTTGTTACGACATCCAATTCGAGTCGTGTTGTCGTTCCCATTTCGTAGTTACTTTTTTCACATTCGACCAGAAATCCAAACTTTGATGTCCGGTGATGTCGCCATGCCCGAACTTTGAAGCGTTCACACCGCCAAAAGAAAATGGTTCGCGAGGAACTGGAACGCCGACGTTGACGCCGACCATTCCGGTAGAAGCTTCACGCGCTACGCGTTCGGCCAGAGGTCCACTCGATGTAAACACGCTGCAGGCGTTTCCGTATTCGACGCTATTTTCAATAGCGAGGGCTTCGCTCAAGTCTTTGCAATGAACGATACTTAGGATTGGTCCGAACAACTCGATCTTCGCGGCTTCTGAGCCTGGCTGCACCTGATCCAAAATTGTCGGCCCAAGCCAATTGCCGTCTTCCATTCCCGCGGGAGCTTTTGATTTTCGACCGTCAAGCAGAACGCGCGCGCCCGCTTTTTCAGCACGAGTAATCGCATCCTTTAGAAACACCACTTGTTCTTTGGTAATGATCGCACCCATGTCGTTTCCGAGCTCCAACGATGCGGCACGCTTTACGATTTTATCGATATGTTCCTTTACATCTCCGACGGCGAGTAACACCGAGGCCGCCATGCAGCGCTGACCAGCACAACCCGTGAAAGAATCTGAAATGCCGACGCCACTCAATTCGCCATTCGCATCTGGCAAAAGAATGATGTGATTTTTTGCGCCACCCAGTGCAAGTGCGCGTTTCCCTAGCGCAGTTGCGCGAGTGTAAACGAGTTTCGCAATTTTGGTCGAACCTACAAACCCAACGGCTTTCACCAACGGATGATCGATGATTGCCGAGACCGCCTGCTCGCCACCGTGAATCACAGTGAAAACGCCTGAAGGCAAACCTGCTTCTTTCAACGCATCGGCAATAAGACGAGCTGTCAGCGGAGTTTTATCCGATGGCTTCCACACGTACGCATTGCCTAAAGCGAGTGCGATCGGAATCGTCCACATCGGTACCATCGCCGGAAAATTGAACGGTGTGATGTTCGCAATGACCCCAAGCGGTTCGCGACGGTATTCGCAGGTGACTCCGCGCGAGATTTCTAATTTACCGCCGACGTCAAAGTTCTGAATTGAAAGTGCGAATTCAAGAACTTCGATTCCCTTCATCAGACCGGCTTTGCCTTCTTCAAAAGTTTTTCCGCTCTCGGCACTTTTCACGCGCGAGATGTCGTCGATGTCGCGAAGTAATATGTTACGAAAATTAAAAAGAACCTTGCTGCGTTCTTTGATCGGAAGTCGTGACCATTCTTTTTGCGCGGTCGCTGCGATTTCAATCGCGCGAGCGACTTGCGCTACTGAGGCTTCCGAGAACGAACCGATTTTGCGACCGTTGTGTGGCGAGTGAACAGCGCGTTTTGCGCCTTCGCCCTCAACCCACTCACCGCCAATAAAACAGTCACACGTGACAGCCGAAACTGCCGCAGTCTGTATGGACATAAATACCCCCGAGGTAGAGCAGAAATGCTAGAGCAGCGATTTCAGAAAAGGTACTAGGAGCGGAAAGCAGAAGCAGCGCATCGAAACCGGAATAGTTGGAGTCCCTAGGGGGCCGGATCTTGCACCGCATGAGTATCACCCGCTACGATGTTGATGAAGTGAGGCAAAATGTCCCCGAAAAAGCGCGTTACGACAGAGCATTCTCCCAGCGACGAACAATACCTGACAGTCGACGACCTCAAATTCTTGGATGAAGCAGCGATGTTCTTCGAGAATCCTGGAAAAGTCGCAAAGGGACTCGCTTGGGCAGGCAAACCTGTCGAAGCCATGCACAATCGCCTTCCCGAAAAAGCAAAGACGACCATCGCAGTGGTAACCGAAGCTGCAATTAAAAAAGCATTCGAAGCTGCGGTTCGTACGATTCCCGAGCAAGGCGCAGTTCCATTGAACCAACAGGAAGCCGCTTCGCTACTTTCCTCACGAACGCATTTAGGTTTAACAACTTTAACAGGCGTTCTGGGCGGATTAGTCGGCTTGCCGGCGCTGGCGATCGAACTTCCAGTGACGACAGTACTTATTTTGCGAGCGATCTCAGATCAGGCGCGACTTTATGGTCACGATCTGACGGATCTCGAAACCAGGCTCGAGTGCTTAATGGTCTTCACGATGGGTGTGCCAGATGCCGACGGACCCGCGAATGGAATTTCCGTGACCGGCGACGCACTCGATGACAAGCGCCGAAGATCTGCCGCAAGCTACTTCATGACCCGCGCTTCGTTCATCAGCATTATGAAACGAGCGACTGCGACCGTCGGAGCCTTCAGCGCTAAAGAATTATTAACGGCAGTTGAAAAAGGCTCGGCACCTTTGATGGTAAAACTTGTTGCTGGTGTCGCCGAGAAATTCCAGATTCGTGTTTCGCAGAAGTTTTTGGCCGAGAGCGTGCCCATCGTCGGAGCCATCGGCGGCGGTGCTTTGAATTATGCCTTCACCGATTTTTTCGTCACGGCTGCACGTTTTCACTTCAGAATCCGCGCGCTCGAGAAAAAATACGGCGAGTCACTCGTGCAGGAGTATTTGAAGAACGTGGTGACAGCTCCAGCGACGTGAGGGCCGCGTGGGTTCTATCGCTGACGTGGGTTCCGCCCGCGGGTGAGTTCTAACCGCCCGCGTTTACATCCCGAGCGTGAGTTCTGCCCGCGCTGTCATTCAAACTTCGCCTGCGGTCTTCTCTTCACCGTCTTCTCTTCGCCGCTGCCCGTCGCGGCTCGTCGCTGTCTACCTTTCTCCGTTACCCTTGGCCGTTTACCCAAACCGGTACCCACTGCTGCCCTCCGATTACCGTCCCTCCACATGACGTACTTCCCAGATTCATGCAGCAATCGCAGGTGGCGAGCGCACCAAACCTTTTTCAACCTTGCTTTTATACCATCGTTCACGTACTCTGCAAAGCGATGGCAAAACGAACTCCGCAAATCTCCATGCTTGCAAAAGAGAAGTCGGCTTATGGCGGAGATTTGATGAAAACTCGCGCAGGTCGAGCGCACGGAAGGCCCCTTTCTATTCGCGAAACGATGCACTTAGTACTTCGCTCGACAAAAGCAAAAGGCGATTGGTCATTTCGTAAGCCGCGCAATCATGCTCACGTGAATCGTATCGTAGACAAGTTTGCTGTGATGTATGGGGTTCGGGTGATCTCGATGGCTAACGTTGGAAATCACCTTCATTTGCAGATTAAACTCTCGAACCGCTACACCTATCGGCCCTTTATTCGAGCGGTAACGGCTGCGATCGCAATGGCGATCACCGGTCGAAATCGATGGACGAGAAATCGCATGGCGGAGCATGGCCCCGCGAAGCGATCAGGAAAACAGCCCCACCAAAATAAACCGCCGAAGCGCGAGAAATTTTGGGATTATCGGCCGTTTACGCGCGTGGTGGAGAGCTTCAAGGCGTGGCTGAATCTCAAAGACTATATCAAGATCAACGAGTTCGAAGGTGCAGGCTACACGAGGGACGACGCGAGATTCATGCTGAAGATCGAAAGACGGTTCGCCGCGGAACCCGACGGCTTCGCATAGAACCTAAGTCAGAAGCTCAAAGCTCCCTCGGAATGCGCGAAGCCGACCGGTGATCCCAAAGCTGGCTCGAAACGCGGAGCGCGCGAAGCCGACCGGTGAACCCAAACGCTGGCTTGAAGTTGCAAACGTCGACCTGTCTTCGCAAGTGTAGGCCGGCGGACGAAGCGGCTACTTGAAGCCGATCGTTTTGCATTTGAAGTTTTTGACGCCGAGGTCTTTGGCCGATTTTTGCCAGAGCTCGACGCGTGTTTCGGGATTCGCTTGGGTGATCGCCTTGTAAGTGTCTTTTACTTCGTGGGTTTTGAAGGCACCGCTCATAAGTTCTGACACCCGGTAAGCAAGATCGGCTTGGTCTGCTTTGAAGGCCGCCGTTTTTCCCAGAGCAATCGACAGCTTCGACATTTCACAAGCGATCGCGAAATCTTTCGCCATTTGTTCGACGCTGCTCGGAGGATCCTGAGCTCGAGCTTTAGATACGCTCAGGACAGTCATCGCGAAAACGCAAGTTAGGACGATGCCAAGAGTGCGGAGCTTGCGCCCGAATAGAGTTATTGCTGGCTCGCCGCGGTCGATTAATTTCATCGTTTTCCCCCTGCTGATTCGTCCTCGCGCAATTCTAGACATCTATCGGCGCAATCGTCAGCATAGAAAGTGAGATTCTGGTATAGAATTGTCTCTATGGCGCTCTTAGACCGACACATGAAAGAACACGTCAAACGGCACGACGATCACTCGATGAAGACTTTCTTCAAACGAACGATCTCGGCGCAGCTGCATCTGCTCGGCTTCATCTGCGGAATCATCGGATTAATCGTTTTAACGAGCGCCGCAAACAATCATCAGGACACTAGGCACTTCTGGGCTTGCTTAGTCTTCGGACTTACGAGCCTCTGCGTTTTCGGTGCAAGCACGTTTTATCATTTTATGTCTGACGGTTACCTGATCTCGAAGCGCTTCGAAGATTGGCTTCACGACCTCGATCATTTTGCGATTTATCTCTTTATCGCCGGCACCTACACGCCATTCATCTTCAACGTCATCGCCCCGCCTTGGGATATGTACTTAATCATCGCAATTTGGTCGATCGCCATTGCGGGCATTGCGTACACTTACTTCCATCCCCGTCTGCCGAAGTGGTTGCAACATAGATACGTTTCCACCGCGATTTACGTTTTGATGGGCTGGACTCTGATCGTGAAGGCTCCGGAGACCTTCAAAAACACCACGACTGAAAGCGGTTTACTCCTTGTGGCTGGAGGCCTCAGCTATACGTTCGGCGCTGTGATTTATGCACTAAAACGACCGAATCCATTTCCCGGCTGGTTCGGGTATCATGAAATATGGCATGTCGCCGTTATGATGGGCTTCGCGTTCCATTACTTTTTGATTCTAGGCTTCTATCAGGGCATGATCCCCTGAAATGAATCTCCTGCAGCTCAATCAAGGTTTCAAACAATACGGCATGAAAGTGCTGTTCGATAATGCCCGTTTCGCCGTGAACGAAGGCGAACACGTCGGCGTTATCGGTCCGAACGGAGCGGGTAAAACCACTCTCTTCAAGATTCTTGTCGGACAAGAAACTCTCGATGCCGGCGAATTGATCACGTCAAAAACATTGAAGGTCGGATATCTCGAGCAGGAGTCGAAAGAACCGCTCGATAAATCCGCCGAGGAACATCTTTCTGAAACGAGCATCACTCCTGTTTGGGAATTGAAGCAGCTTGGTCTTGAATTGGGCCTCACCGAAAAACATTTCGGAGTTCCGTTTCATGAATTAAGCGGCGGCTACCGCATGCGAATGAAATTGCTTTCGCTGATTGGTAAAGAGCCAAACTTAATGTTGCTCGACGAGCCGACGAATTTCTTGGATCTCGAAAGCATCATGGCGCTCGAGACCTTCTTGCAGGGTTACAAAGGCGCGTTCCTCTTGATCTCGCACGACCGCGAATTTTTGAAGCGTACGACGGATCACACGCTGGAAGTCGAAGCCGGAGACATCACAAAGTTTCCCGGGCACATCGACGACTACTTCGAACAAAAAGCGCAGATGCGTACGATTTTGGAAGCACAGGCCGCAAACCAGGAAGCGAAGCGAAAAAGCATTCAAGACTTCGTCGATCGTTTCGGAGCAAAAGCGACAAAGGCTCGCCAGGCGCAGAGCCGGATGAAGCAACTCGATAAAATGGAAAAGATCGACATCAAGGATCTTCCCGTTCGAGCGCGCATTAAAATCCCGCCGCCAAGTCACACCGGCAAAGAAGCCCTGACGATGATCGAGACCGATCTTGGCTATGAAACGAAAACAGTAATTTCAAACTTGTCCCTTCGGATCGAAACAGGAACTCACTTAGGTGTTGTCGGTTTCAACGGTGCAGGTAAATCGACGTTGTTAAAATCGCTTGCAGGTCGTATTCCCGTGCTCAAAGGCGAACGTAAGCTCGGTTATCAAGTCACGCTTTCGTATTATGCACAGCACGTCGCTGAAGATCTCGATCCGAACGACACCGTCTTCGACAGTCTTCAACGGGTCGCGCACAAAGATATCAAACAGCAAGAGATTCTTGGCATCGCCGGTTCCCTGCTTTTCAGCGGCGAGAGTGTGCATAAAAAAGTTCGCGTTCTTTCTGGCGGAGAAAAATCGCGAGTTGCGTTGGGCCAAATTCTTTTGCGACGAAGCCCGTTACTGTTGATGGACGAGCCGACGAACCATCTCGATTTCGATACGGTGAACGCTTTAACCGAAGCGCTGCGTTCGTATCCGGGCACTGTTATCGTCGTGAGCCACGATCGCAGCTTCATCGGACGAATCGCGACCAAAATTCTTGAAATCCGCGATGGGCACGCCGAAATTTATCCTGGTACTTATGACGATTACCTCTGGAGTCTTGAAAAAGGATCTCTGAAAAAACGGTTCGAGAAAAATCGCGAGACCGATACGAAACCGGCCGTGGCGACCACTGCTGCGCCGAAAAAGACCGATTGGTCTTCGGGCGAAGCGAAAAACTTAAATTCAGGCAAATCCGGTCGCAATAGCGGTTCGCTAAGTTCATCAAAGAACAGCGCTTCCCAACCGACATCGGGCACGTCTGCCAGCGTTTCTTCAAGCGACGCAGCTGCAAAGGCAGCAAAAGCTTTTGCAATGCCCGCACCGGTTATCGTTCGACGAGCGGAAGATGCTCCTCATCGCGATCAAACTAAGCGTTATCAAGCAGAGGCTAAAGAAGCTCAGCGGAAGATCACAAAAACCGAAGCACTGCTTGCAACACACGGTGCGAAAGTCACAAAGATCAACGAAGAACTTGTGGTTGCTCAAGGCGCGCGCTCGACTGAACTTTCGAAAGAACTCGCATGGTCGTTCATTGAAACGGAACGATTGGAAACAGATTTGCTAGAAGCCATGGAAAAGCTCGCGGCAGCAGAAACTTTTCTAGGAGGCCAAAGATGAGTACGGACCTAAACAGTGGCTCGCACAGTATGCCGATCGGCTACCTCTTCTGGATATTTGGATTTACAGGTGCGCACCGTTTTTACTACGGAAAACCGATCACCGGAACGATCTGGTTCTTTACTTTAGGACTTATGGGAATCGGCTGGCTCGTCGATGCTTTTTTGATTCCTGGAATGGACGCAAAAGCAGATCGCAAATTTAAACAAGGCCGCTTGGACTACAACATCTCTTGGGGACTGTTGACGTTCCTTGGCGTTTTTGGAATTCATCGATTTTACCTAGGCAAATACATCACCGGCCTGATTTATTTCTTCACCGGCGGTTTGTTTTTGATTGGGTACCTTTACGATTTTTGGACCTTGAACGATCAGATCAGCGAGATCAACGCCGGCACTTGAAACTTCGTTTAGTGTTCATCTTTGACGACTAAATCTTTGACTGCCATTTCGATGTTTCCACAATAGGCGGTCCACGTATCGCACGAAGCCGCCGCCCACTTCACACGTTGCACAATCGCATCGGCTTGCCGAGCTGCAACCTGTGCGTTTCTCGTTTCTATCTTGAGCTCATTTGATTTGTTAAGCACCGACAGCAAAGAGAGTGTTTTGAAACTGATGGGTTCTTCCTGCAACTGAATATAAAATGCCAATGCTTCACGGGAAAGCGGACCGGTTCCATGCTGAGCTAAACGTTTTGCGAGTTCAAACGCCGGATCCTGTTCATTTATGGAATCGATCGCATAGTCGCCATCAACGTACTTTTGAAGGCGGTCCGTAAATGTCTGAAGGTCGGTGCACTGAACTCGGCAGAGACCGAGGTTACCTAGCGGAAGTTCGTAGAGAGAGGACATCCGCTTCATCTTTGCGAGTTGTTCTGTCTGTTTAGCGCTGTCAGCTGATTCCGATGGAGTCGTCGTCCCTTTCGGCTTCGAGATCGAGCTCACTGTAAACACGATCCCCGCGATAATTGCAGCGAACGCCACGATCGAAAGACCAAGCCAACCCAGAGCCGAAAACAGCGCACGATTTTTCATGTTAGCTTTTTCCAAATGCTTTGCGAGAGCGTTTTTCGATGTCTTCCAAAATCGAGACTCGTGCAAACCATTTGCTGTCGGCCGCAATGACTGTCCATGGTGATGCTTTTGAAGATGTGTTCTCGATCATGTCGGCGAATGCAGGCACGTATTTGTCCCACTTCTTTCGGTTGCGCCAGTCGTCTTCTGTGATCTTCCATTTTTTTAACGGATCGGACTCGCGTACTTTGAAACGCTTGCCTTGTTCGTCATATGAAACGTCGAGAAAGTATTTGAGTACGATAACACCGTCATCCACGAGCATCTTTTCAATCGCTGTGATTTCGGTGTAGGCGCGATTCCAAACTTTTTTTGAGGCGAGGCCTTCGACTCGCTCGACAAGGACTCGTCCGTACCAGCTTCGATCGAAGATCGCGATCGATCCCTCCTTCGGAAAGTTGAGGAAGAATCGCTGCAGGTAGTTTTCTTTTAGTTCGACGGGAGTTGGTGCACCGATCGCATGCACACGGAAACCTCGCGGGTCGAGATATTCGGTCATTCGTTTGATGACTCCACCCTTACCCGAAGCGTCTGCACCCTCGAGCACGATCAAAATCTTTTTTCCATCGCGACGAACAATCTGCTGCAGGTTCAGCATCTTTTTCTGCAGTGCCTTGAGCCGCTCTTCATAGTCAGCTTTATCTTTATAGGCGTGCTGGGCTTTTTTTTGGTTCTTGTGTGACAGAAGACTCGAGTGCTTCATTTCAATTTCCCGTCGCAGGCATTGCTAGATATCGGTCTGAATCAAACCGGTAGCCAAAAGTAATTCCGGTTACAATCGCTTGCGCGGCTGAGGGCGTATACGAAGCTCCGAGCCGCGATATAAACACATCCTGCCAAAGTTCGTTGTTTTCACCTTGTGAGCGAGTGAAAACTTTCATGACCCAGTTGGAATCAAACACATAACTATAGCCGAGTTCGGTGCGCCCCGCGATTGTCGCTCGTGTCGCGTGTCGGTCTTCTGCGTTCTGTCGCCAGGAAATCTGACTCCAATTGAAAATGGGAATTAAGTCGAAATAAATGTAGTGACGACCAAAAAGATAACCGACTTCAAGGCCATAACCACCCGCGAGACTCCAGCGCGTGAACTCGGGTTCGGTTTCAAGAAACACTCCAGGCGAAGGCGGCAAGCCACTCACCTTCAATGTTTTTCGCGAAAAACTTAAACTTGGAACCGCACCAAACTCCCAGCGAGATTGAAATTCTCGACGCCGATCGGGCGTGCTCGAAATGTTGATCGCGCTAATATATCTTAAGCCGGTTGCCCACCATTCTTCGCCGTAAACCGGGCTAAGATCGTAGGTTGCGCCCAACAAATTGACTCGCATTTGCTCGTTCACGAAGTCGAGTCCAATAGTGTCTGGCAAAATTCGCGACCACCAAGGTTTCAAACCAAAGCCTACTCCGAAAACGAGTGGGCCCGCGGCGTCTCGACCCAAGCGCAAAGTCGGACCTGGCTTCCGCGTTTGTCCGTAGACGTCGTGCGCTTCTGATTTCAGAAGCCATCCGTCTTCATCAGGTTCGACATAACTCTCGAAAAATGTGTCTGCCTTGAGCGCCCGCTGAAGTCGCCGTCTCGAATTCGCGTCGGAGTTTCCGAACTCGTACTCCTGTTCAATGAAGATCGGCAGCGTCTCTTCATAAGGCCGAACGAGTCCAGAATCGGGCTTCTCTTTAAAAGTTTCGCGCAGTGATCGTTCGAGTGAGCGACCACCTTCGTCCGACATTGTGACGGACGACGAGCGAGGTGGAGCGATAACAGCATGTGGCGGTTGGCGCAAAAGCTTCGGTGATTGGAGATCGTTTTTCGAAAGTTTAATCGGAATCGGGTCGGTGTCCCGTACTTCCCATGCAGTTCCGGTAAGAATATCGATCAGCCAAGCAATCGGTGCGTACGTTAGGAAAACAAATCCGCGACCAAAACTTTTTCCCCAACGATACTTCGTCGGCAGTTCATACTCCTGTTTGCCGCTTGCTGTCGCGAGTTCGATTTCGGGGTGAATCGCTCGCTCGATCTCGATAAGTTCGGGCGTACGTCCGACGATCTTTCCACCAGAAAAAATCGTAGCACCTGGAGGTTCCGAACGGATCAACACGGTCTGATGTGAACCATCCCGAGTCATCGAGGCACAGCCCGCAAAAAGGCCCACGATAAAAATCCAGGAGCAGCCCGTGAGCAGAACCTTGAGCCATTTCAAAAATAACGGAAAAACCATACCTCACCAGAGGTACCGTTTTACGGCACGAAAATGAACCCTTTTCGGCCCAGCGAGACGTCAAAACCCGGCGAATACACTCTGGAATCGCTCAAAGATCGCTTCCCAATAGCACGAAGATTGCTCTAAGGGTTGGCTATGAAAAACCTCGTCCACTCGCTGCTGTTACTGGCATTCGCAGTTTCCGCGATTGCGTGTGACCCGAAACATGATTCCGTCGACGAGCGTCAACGGCAAATCATTAAGGCCAATGCGAGTCTTGCGCGAATGGACGCGATCAACGCCGAACTCACAGGTGTTGGAATTTCGGTCGACAAGGCGCCTGGCGCTAGCAAGCCGATCTGGTCGCAACCAGAACCTAAACTTCAGATTTTTAAACTCAAGCTCGAAGAGTTCATCAGTCATGCGCAAAATGTGATCGCGATTTCTAATCGTTCGGACGTGATGTGGGCAGGAGTTCCGAAACTGCAAAAACGGCTCGCGGCGGCGCAATCGCTTCTCGCTGAAATTAAACAACAGCTGAAGAACGTCCCGGGTGAACTCGGCTCGAAATTTTGGGACCGATGGAACGAATGTCATTCGGCGCTAGAGACAGGAATCGATCTTCACGGCGTTCGTGTGTGGCAGGGATATTCGACGTTTGAAGACCGAGCGATCGAAGGTCTCGAGCGCTCACGCCGTCAAGAATTGGCAAAACACATTCAAAATCACATGGAGTGCTCTCGCACCGTTCGCCACGGCAACAACGTGCTGTATGCAAACGGCGAAGCGACGGTTTCGAATAACAGTGAACCACCGGCACGATTTGGCGATCTCAAAGAAAAAGATCGCAACCTAGAATCGCTGCTTCACAAACTCGAAAAGCTCGAAGCCGCTAACGAAAAAAAATAGTTACGGTGTAACAACCGGTTTCGACTTCTCTGATCGAATCCAGTCGTTAATTCTTGCTTCCAAAACTCGCATCGGAAGTGCGCCCGCGTCCAGGCAACGATCATGGAATGCGCGCAACGAAAATCTCTCGCCCAATTCTTTCTTCGCCCGTTCGCGCAACTCCGTAAACTTCAACTGTCCGACTTTGTAGGCAAGCGCCTGACCGGGCCAGACGATATAACGATCGATCTCGACGATGACATCACGTTCATCTTTCGCGACGTACGATTTCATATAATCGATCGCCTTTTGTCGGCTCCAACCTTTTGCATGCATGCCCGTATCGACAACGAGTCTGACAGCTCGCCAAATTTCGTTGGTGATCTGCCCAAACTTCATCGCTGGATCTTTAAAGAGACCCATCTCATAACCGAGCGTTTCAGCATAAAGCGCCCAGCCTTCGCTATACGCCGTGTAACCGTCGTGCTTGCGAATATCCGGAAGCTCGTCTTGCTCTTGAGATAATGCGATCTGCAAATGATGACCTGGTACGGCCTCATGTGCCGTCAACGTTTCGACTTCCCACCACTGCTGATTTTTCGGCAAGTGAGTGTTGATCATGAAAAATCCGGCCTTGCCTGCCGACAGGGCGCCACTTTCATAGTAGGCGCCGGCATTACTTTCGGCCATGAAATCCGGGACCGCTTTGATCCCGTAAGGTTGGCGCGGAAGTTTGTTAAACATCCGTGGCATTTCGCCGTCGATTCGTTTCGCGGCTTCACGATATTGAACGAGCATGTCCTGTTGCGATTTGAAGCGAAATTTTTTGTCGTCTCGCATGAACTTCAGAAACTCTTTGCGGGTGCCCTTGAATTTCATTTCAGCTTGAACTTTATCGAGATCCTTCGCCAGGCGTTCGACTTCGCGCAATCCCAATTCATGTACCTGATCGGCAGTCATGTCGGTCGTTGTCTGCATCTTGACCGAAAGATCGTACCAAGCTTTTCCGTTCGGAAGGTCCGAGAGGCCGATCGTCCGGCGAGTCTTGGGGACATACTCTTTTTCGATGTAACGTGTGAGCTCGCGAATCGCTGGGTAAATTTCGGTTTCAATTATTTTCTTGGCTTCAGTCATCACACGTTCACGATCGGAAGCCGAAACATCTTTCGGCCATTCGTTCACTTCGGTGTAGTACGGGCTCTTGGTAACGTCCGCCGGAGTTAACTTTTTCAGATCGGTCGGCACACGTTGCATTGCGGGGAACGGAACTGTGATTCCGTTCTTCATGCCCTCGACCAATTTTTCTTGGTCGTTTCTAATGTTCTGAGCCATCGATCTCAACCGAGACAGGCGATCTGTCATGTCTTGCAAATTCTCGCGAGGCATCGCGGTCATCAATTGAACGAACCCTTGCGGACTGCTGTCCAATTGATTGAGCGCTAAGAGTTCGTCGGGAAAAATGCTTGCTTGTTGTTCGAGCTGCGCTTTGTCGACGAGTAAGTCGTATGTTGTCACCTGGTTCCCGTCGAGTTTCTCGCGTTTCAAACTGCGAAGAAACACGAGAAGCTTTTCGGCGTTCTTCTTATCCGCACGAATTCGCCCAATCGAATTATCGCCAAGTCGTCCGTTCTGCCCAGGATAGCCGACGTATGTCGCCCAATCTGGGTACGTCACCATCAGATAAGACCAATAACTTTTCAGAAAATCGTCGAAAACATCCTTCGAAGGTTTTTTCGAAGCGTCGGATTTCAATCGGGCCATGAGGTCATCAAACGAGCCTTGCTTCAATGGTTCCGCCGCAGCTGCAGATGCCAGACTGAAAGGTCCAGTAAAATTCGACATGCCGATTGAAAGACCGGTTAAAACTAACGCCTGCACAAAGATCTTCATAATCACTGCTTTCTAGCGACTCGCGCTTGAGCACCAAGCGGATATAAGGAAGACTTGTCTTCTATGTTGAAGCTCTTTTCAAGTGGTCGTTCCCGCAAGGAACTCGACATCCTTCTGACAATGAGCCCGAATCCCGACGCCGTGCTACACAAACGGATGGGTTGGCTTGCTGAGCTACTCACGTGGATCTTTTCTGCGTCTCCGTTGGTTGCAAACCGTGCCGAGACCGAACTTGATTTCTCGACCGGCCACCCTCAGGCCCTGCGCGTCAAGTGGCTGCTTCACGTTCTCGAGCGAAACCCACTTTGGAAAACAAAAATTCAAGCGATCCTTACGTCGATCGCAGCCGAAACGAGCATCTTCGATTTACTGGTCATGGCAGGGCTTCATCAACAGTCGGGCCTCATCTCGGAATTTGTCGAACGGTTCCAACGACAAGTGTTGCCGCGTCCACCCAACGATCAAAACCTAGAGCTACTCTTCTCAAGCGCGTTCGATAGCGAAGCTGATGCCGCGTCGATTCAACGACTAGAATTGGGAACTCTGGAAGGCGTCATTCAACTTTTCTTAGTGTCAGGCGATGATCCGTTCAGCGGCTGGAGACAAGACACGTTCGACGCAATTTCACATTTGGCTCTGCAGATCGCAGCGCTAGGAGCGCACCCCTCCCTTCGACGCCGAATTCAAGATCAAGGTCGAAATACGAATGCATTTTTTCAACTACAACTTCAAACTTTGCGTTGGATTGGTACCCCCACGGGGCCGACCGATCCTATCGAATCGACGATCGACAGAAGCTTTGCCACGATTCGCGACGTGTATACACACATGGACGAAAATGGCGTCAGCGTCGATCTCGTGTACCACCTCGAGCGAATGAGAGCGCTATTGAAGCGATTGCGAAATCTCTTGCGCCTTTTTGAAGGAACGCACTTTTCGCCAGCCTCAATCCAAACACTCGCGTCATCACTTGTTTTCGAAAGTGTTCACTCGCGAAGCTTGCGCGCACTTTTCGACGACAACACGGCACTGATTGCGAAAAAAATTGCAGAGAACAGCGCCGAAACTGGCGAGCATTACATAGCAAAAAATCGGACCGAGGAAGCATCTTTGATTCGCGCGGCTATGGGCGGCGGCGCGATTACAGCCGTCACTGTCATTTTCAAATATATGATCATCGCGCTTCCAGGCTCACCGTTCTTTTTAGCCCTGCTTGGTTCGATCAATTATTCAGTCGGTTTCATGGTGCTTCAGCTGCAAGGTTTTACACTCGCGACAAAACAGCCTGCTATGACTGCGGCCACTCTGGCCGATCAGATCGAAGCCTTCGACGATCCACTACGACAATCGAACAGCGATCCAAATGATTCACAGCTTGATCCGATGGTCGACGAAATGCTCACGGTGCTTCGATCACAATCTCTCGCCGTCATAGGAAATTTAACTGCCGTCATTCCCGGCGTGTTTCTACTGTGCGGAACGTTCAATCTTCTGGCCGGATCAAAATTTCTGTCAATTGAAAAAGCGGAAGGCGCCATCGAGCATTTTTCGATTTTCGGTGCGACACCTTTTTATGCCGCGTGGACTGGTGTCCTTTTGTTTATTTCGAGTCTCTGCGCCGGTTGGTTTTACCACTGGGTTTTGTTCCGCCAACTTCCCCAGGCTTTCGCTCGCAGTCCGCGATTGATTTCAATCGTGGGAATGGAACGCGCCCGAAAATTTTCGGTGATCATGAAGAAAAATGCGGCCGGTTTTGCCGGGAACATTTCACTCGGATTTTTACTTGGCCTCTCGCCTGCAGTTTTTCAATTTCTCGGCCTTCCGCTTGATGTCCGCCACGTCACACTTTCAACCGGGAGTCTTGTCGCCGCCGTCATGACGCTCGGAAGTCACGTTATGTCCGAACTCCCATTTTGGCTTGCGGTCGCTGGCATTTTTAGTATGGCCGTTTTAAACCTGCTTGTGTCGTTCAGTCTCGCGCTCGCAGTCGCTTTGCGATCGAAAAAAGTACCTTTGCGAACCGCCCGAAAGCTCGTACGAGTTTTCGCGATTCGCGTGATAAAACGCCCGACGCTTCTCTTTAGGTCGTCTCGCCGCTAGACAAAGGTCGAGATTGCCTGGCAGATACGCGCGAAACCATAGGCGCACCGCTTCTTAGATTATGAAACGGTGTTAGAATTTTAGCTATGGAGCGCATCGGGTTTGTCACAAAAGATCGGCGACTCAAAGCTGAGTTGGCTCAATGGCTTGAAGACCTGCCAGGTGAGTTTGAGTTCTTCGACCTCGGCCCTCCTGCGACCGGCGATTCACCGACAGATCTCCCATCTGAACTTGAAGAAGCAATCGAGACGAAACCGAAGTTAGTGATCTTCGATTCTTCGTACGGACAAACTCTTTCAAAAATGCGCGAAGAGCTTGGCCTGAAGGACATTCCATGGCTCGCTATCGGCAGCGAAGATCACGCACGAAATCCGCATGCACCAGCGGTCGAGGGCGCCGACGACCTCGTGCTTGTACCGCTCGACAGATCTGTGTTCTTGCAGAAGGTCGAATATCTACTAGCTGGCGACGCAAGCGTGACCCCTTCGTTTCTGTACCTAGCAAAAGCGGATCTACCGATCGAGCTAGCAAAAGCGGTCCACATTACGCATATCTCGGAAACCGGCTGTACGATTCTATCACCACGACATGTGGCGCAAGGGGTTGAAGGCACGCTCGTCTCAAAACTTTTCGGTGCCGGTCCAATGGAACGCATCGAAGTGCGTGCGACGGAAAGCGTTCCCTGCTTTGATCAATCAGTTGCGAGCGCAATCGGTTCGGTTGAACCGCAATTTGAAGTGAAGCTGCGCTTTTTCGGAATTCGTCACAAACAACTTTTAGAACTGCGGAAGTGGATCAGCGCACACCTACCGCATGGACTTCCAGAAATAACTCGTTCTGAAAACGAACCTGCATCCGTCGCAAATATTGCTTTGATTTCTCCGCAAAAAGAATTTGCCTCGATGATTCGGTCGTCTTTAGAAAATCTCGCACACACCGAGATCAAAGAATTTCAAGGTTTCAAACGCTTTCGTTCATCGCTCGAAACTTTGAAACCGAATCCAAAAGCATCGACCACAATCGACGGACCGCTCTCTGCAATGCCGTGGTCAAAAGAATTTGTTGGACCAAGGACACGCGTCGAATTGATTCCAGTGTTCCCGCACACGGTCACAACCCTCTCGGTTCGAATGCAAACGGAAGCCCTTCCCATGCATGTCGAGAAGATTCACCCAGCGCTCAACAACCATGAAACTCTGATGGGTATTACTTCTGAAGCGTGGGCGCGAGATCTTGCGCCGCTCACTGCTGCTCTTGGAGAATCCGATCGCGAAGCTTTGCTGGAAGCGCTCGAATGGATTGTTGCAAACTCAACCGGAACACACCGACCCGAAGTGCAAATCGTAGCGACGCTAAATTCTAATCCTTCGAGCCGACTGACGATGGTGTTGAAACTTTCGATTATCGAGGTCACCACCCCGGCCCATTCCGCACTCGTAAAAATTCAAATCGAAGAAGCGAATGAAGCGGCGTTGAAAAAAAAGGTCAGCCCCGTTGCGGTGGATCGCCCAACCTATGAAGCCATCCTACTTGATGCCTCACTCCTTGGTTTCGATTTGAAAACGAGAGTCCAATCGGTTTCGGATTGGCTCGAACAATTTGACTTAAGAAATCGATTTGGTACCCGTCCACCTCTCATCGTTTTCAATGCGAAGGAAGATCAGGTCGCGGCACAGGCCTTCCGCGGCACTCGAGTTCGCCAACTGGTCTATGATTTTACAGACCGACGCTATCAAGCCGAGCTCTTTATTTCGATGTCCCGCCCCGAACTTTGGACGTCTCCGCAATTGGCCGTTGCCGGTTTGAAAACCGCCTTAAAGGCCTATCTGGGGCGGCCAGCACAAGCGGCTGCGGTCAGCGAGGTAAGTCTCGTTATCATCGATCGAGCGCCGATGAAAAAGGGGTCTGAATTGCTGGTCATGAGCCCACTGTGGTCGAAGGCTCCGGAAGGTTTATGGGCGCGGCTGCGATCGGCATCTCCGAAGGGTGAAGGACAGTTCGCCAACGAGTTTATATTCTTCGGGGCCAGCGATACGGTTCAAAAAGAAATACGAAAGTTCGCCCGCGAGGATTACATTAAGAAAAAAGCACAAGGACAATCGTAAACAGTCTGATAGAAGCACTCTCATGCAGCCCACGACAAACCCGACCGCTCGCATTCTCCTTCAGACGCTAGGCTTGATCAGCCTCGCGCTCGGATTTGCCGGTGCGTTTTTGCCGCTGCTTCCCACGACACCGTTCATTCTTCTCAGCGCATGGTGTTTTGCGAAATCTTCGCCGCGCTGGCTAGCATATGTCAAAAATCATAAAGAATTTGGGCCATTGCTGACGAACTGGAAAAACAATCGGTCGATATCCAAACGCCACAAGATCCTGGCCGCTTCCATGGTTTTTATATCTATCGTCGGCATTCTCGTAACGGATCGGCCATGGCTTCTTAAAGGGAGCCTCTCCATCGGGCTCTCGTTCATCTTCGTTGGACTTTTGCTCGCCAAGACAGCATCGCGTCCAGAGTAATCCACCTGTGTTTGGATACGATTAATATCGCAGCGAGAGACGCTTCTCGTTGACCCAACGACTTCAAGAAGGTCCGATCACAAAATGGATCTAATCGCGATCTCAATTCGTCGTCCCGTGTTTGCCTGGATTTTGATGAGCGCTATGATCATCTTCGGGGCTATATTAGCGACTCGACTTGGTGTCAGCCAATTGCCCGACGTCGACTTCCCAGTTTTATCGATCAGCGTGACTTACGAAGGTGCTGCTCCGGAAGTCGTTGAGTCTGAATTGATCGATCCAATTGAACAGCAATTGCTTTCTATCGAAGGCATTAAACAGATGCGATCGTCCGTGCGACAAGGTGGCGGAACGGTATCGCTCGACTTTGATATCGAACGAAACATCGACGTCGCTCTTCAGGAAGTTCAAGCTTCGCTTTCTAGCGTGCGTCTTCCCGTCGGAGTCGATCGGCCGATTATCCGCAAACAGAATCCGGAAGAACAGCCAATCATGTTCATCTCTATCTCGGCTGACAAACCACTGCGTGAAGTCGTTTCATTCACCGAAGACGCCGTTCTCGATCAGTTTCGATTTATTCCCGAGATCGGCGAAGTTTCGATCGGAGGCTTCTCGTCACGAAACCTGCGCATCTGGCCGAATCTCAAAGAATTGGATCGACGCGATCTCTCGGTTCTCGATCTCGTCGATGCGGTGACGACCGAACACGTTGATACTGCAGCCGGGCAGTTCTCGGATGGAAAAACGGAACGTCGTGTACGTTGGCTTGGTGAGGCCACGTCTCCAGATGAAGTCGGCAACATTCGAATTCTTAAACGTTCTGGCGGAGTCATTCACGATGCTGTGATTCGAATCAGCGACGTCGCTGAAGTTGAGAATGGTCTCACCGACATTCGCCGGATCGCCCGCGTAAACGGGAAAGATGCGATCTCGATCGGCATTCGCAAAATGCGCGGTGGAAACGAAGTTGAAGTTGCTCATGCGGTAAATCGAAAAATCGCCGAACTCGGACCGCAGTTAAAGGAAAAGGGTTATACCTTAGGACTTAACGTCGATTTTACTCGGCCGACCGAAGCGGTCGTCCAGACCGCATACGAAAAGCTTTTCGTTGCTGGCGGAGTCACGATTCTCATTTGCTTTTTATTCTTAGGGAGTTTCCAGGCCGCTGTGAACATTCTGTTTTCGATTCCGACATCGATCATTGGAACATTCATCATTCTGTATTTCGCCGGTTTCACACTGAACTTGTTCTCGCTGCTCGCACTGACGCTCGGAATTTCCATTGTTGTCGATGATGCGATTATGCTTCTCGAGAATATTGTTAGGCATCGCCGCATGGGAAAACCACCGGCGCAAGCCGCCTACGACGGTGCGGTTGAAATCCTGCCAGCAGCGACAGCCGCAACTCTCGCAGTCATTGCGGTCTTCCTTCCTGTCATTTTCATGGATGGGATCACCGGAAAGTTCTTCTTCCAATTCGGCGTAACAATGTCGGCTGCGGTTTCGCTCTCGCTGCTTGAGGCGGTCACCATCACGCCGATGCGTGCCGCAGCGTTGATGAAGACCTCAAAAGGTCCTTCGAAGTTGGAACTCAAGCTCGATCAGATTTTTGAGAATATCGGCAATTCGTATCGCCGCCTTCTTGGTGTCACCACAAATTGGTCGAAAACCATTGTTCTTGTGTCACTGCTACTTTTTGCGAGCTCTCTTTTAGTTGTTCAAAAACTTCGACAAGAATTTGTTCCGAGCCAAGACCAAGATTTACTTTTCATCACTGGCCAAACGAAACCTGGTTCTTCGCTTGAGTTTACAAAAACTCGAGCGGCACTCGCCGAAAAGATTATTAAAGACGATCCAGATGTCGAAAGATTTTTCGTTTCGATCGGCGCCGGTGGACCAAATTCAGAAGTGAACCAAATTTCAATACCGACTTACTTGAAGTCTCGTGAAAAACGCGAAATGACACATTTGCAAATTATGGATCGAATTCGAAAAAAGTTATCCGAAATCAAAGGCGGTCGATTCGCGATTCGTGATATTTCGGCTCGCGGCCTTACTTCCGGCCGACAATTTCCGCTCTCGTTCAATCTTAGTGGACCGAACTTAAAGGTCCTGCAGACTAAAGCGGACGAAGTGATGAAACGTCTCGACAAAGAGGGATTGACGCAAGATCTTGATACGGACTTTAAAACGGGTTTTCCCGAATTGATTATCAAGCCTGATCGCGAAAAAATGGCACAGTATAAGGTCAACATCGATGCCGTTGCCAAAACATTGAATGCAACGGTCGCCGGCACTCGCATTAGTCGCTTCACAGGTGACGGCCGACGTTATGATATCCGAATCAAACTGCGTGACGAAGAAGTCCGCTCGATACCCGACATCAGTAAGATCGAAGTCCGTAACCAATTCGGAAACCAAGTTCCACTTTCGAAACTCGTCGTTTTC
>JAYSYF010000257.1:0-3836 GCA_043716655.1 Bdellovibrionales bacterium
GAGAACGATGTTCGTTTTTGCGTCCGCGATGATCTTAATGAATCCATCGGTTTCCATAAGAGAAACGGCGCGACCGTTGGCAGCGAATGGAAACTTGCCGATCTTAAGATCTGCATAACCTGCCGCTGTACATTCGTCTTCCGTCATTCCCGCTGCTGCGATTTCCGGATCAACAAAAATCACGGATGGAACGGTTTTCACTTCGTAAGCGCGCTTCAGGCCACCCATGATTTCAGCGACCATCACACCTTCGTGCGAAGCTTTGTGCGCCAGCATTGGCTGACAAGCGATATCGCCAATCGCAAAAATGTTCGGAACGTTTGTTCGCCGTTGCGAATTCACTTTCACGAAACCTTTTTCATCAATGACGATTCCAACACCTTTGATGTTCGCTTGATCGCTGTTCGGTCGACGTCCGACGGTTACTAAAACCTTGTCGGCTTTCAAAACTTGTTCTTTGCCGCCGACTTCAACTGTGACTTCGACGCCTTTGCCGGACTTCTTCCAGCTCTTCGCTTTTGCTTCAAGCATCACGTCGACGCCGTTTTTCTTCAGCTTGCGCGCGACAACCTGAACACATTCAGGATCCGCGAGACCAACGAGCAAACCTTTGTTCGCCTCAACGACAGTTACTTTCGTTCCGAAATTCGAAAGCATCGAACCGATCTCGAGTCCGATGTATCCGCCGCCAATGACGACAGCCGATTCGATTTTTTTGTCGATTGCGAGACCACCAGTCGATGAGCAAACAAGTTTTTCGTCGAACGCGAATCCCGGAATTTCGATTGGACGCGAACCAGTTGCGATAACGAAATTTTTCGCCGTCACAGATTCGCTGCCAGCCGCAGTCTTCACAGTCAGTTCCGTCGTCGATTTGAACGAGGCTTCACCGCGAATGATCGTAACGGTGTTACCTTTCAAAAGCTGCTCGACTCCGCCCGACATTCGATCGCAAACGGATTTTTTCCATGCCTGCATTTGCTTCATGTCAATTTTCACATCGCCATTGATCGACAGACCCATGGTCGGAGCATCGTGCTGCATTTTGTGCAGGAAGTGTCCCGCGGTAATGAGCGCCTTCGAAGGAATACATCCGACGTTGAGGCAAACGCCGCCCATGAACTCACGTTCAATAATTGCCGTCTTCAGTCCCATCTGCGCTGAACGAATCGCGCAAACATAACCACCGGGACCAGCACCAACAACTACGACATCAAAAGTTTGTGCCATTAGATCATGTCCAACATGAGAACGCCTGGATTCTCGATTCGATGCATGAACGCCTTCAAGAAGTTCGCAGCGACCGCGCCGTCGATGAGGCGATGATCAGCTGTGATTGTAAAGTTCATGACCTTGATTGAATCGAGAGTCATCGCGCCCGCAGCGTCGCGTTTGATAACCGGCTTCTCGGAAATCTTGTACATGCCCATGATGGCGACTTCTGGGTGATTGATGATTGGAGTCGCGTACTGTCCCGCGACCGAACCGATGTTCGTCACAGTGATCGTTGCACCTTTCATCTCGTCGAGAGCAAGTTTGCCTTCGCGAGCACGCTTCGCAAGATCCAAAATCTCACGCGACAACTGCAGAATCGTTTTCTGATCTGCATTCTTGATGACCGGAACAAGAAGTCCGTTCGGAGTATCCGCAGCAAACGCCACGTTGAAGTATTTCTTGTAAACGATTTCGCCGGCCGCATCGTCGATCGAAGCATTGAACATTGGGAAATCGCGAACTGTCGCAATCAACGCCTTCATGACAAACGGAAGATAAGTGATCTTCACGCCATTCTTTTCGCCGTACGCCTTCAATTCTTCGCGCATCGCCACAAGCGCTGTGACATTCGCTTCGTCCATCAGAGTGAAATGCGGAACGATGTGTTTCGCCATCTGCATGTTCTCGGCAATTTTCTTGCGAATACCACGAAGTGCAACGCGCTCTTCTGCTGCGCCCGCTGGGCTCTGATAACCAGGACGAGGAATCTGCAACGCCTGCATTCCGCCGCCGGCGCCAGCGCCGTACGATGGAGTTCCCGCAGAAACCGCACCGGCTCCGCCTGAACCCATGACATCGTCACGAGTCACTCGGCCCGCAACACCAGTTCCACGAATTTGATTGAGATCGACACCTGATTCACGCGCCAAACGACGAGTCGCTGGAGTTGCCAAAACTTTCGAGTCGGTCACAGGTGGATAGACATCCATTGCTGTTTGTGTCGCTCCGCCGGGTCCCGCCCCGGCTCCACTGCTCCTCGCAGGCGTGCTCGGAGATTGGGATTTCGCCATCATCGCAGGCTGCGCAGCTGGGGCCGCCGGAGATTTACCATTTGTCGAAGCCGCTTTGTTCGAATCAGTCTGCAGACGTGCAGACTGCAGCGAAGCCGGGCTGGGCCCCGGCGCAGCAGCACCAATAGACGCGCCGTCGGTTTCAACGACGAGCATGACAGCTCCTACTTCGATAACGTCGCCTTCTTTTTTACCGATCGATACAACGGTCCCCGCGATAGGAGATGGAACTTCAACAGTTGCTTTGTCCGTCATCATTTCTGCAACGGGTTGATCCGGAGAAATCTTGTCGCCGACTTTCACAAGCCACTTTACAAGCTCACCTTCGGTGACGCCCTCACCCAACTCTGGAAGCTGTACATTCTTTGTTGCCATCATTCCTCCGTTACTAAAAATCCATTTTCGTTTTCAATCTAAAATCTTATTAAAATCGTCCTAATCCGCCTGCAGACGTGCAGGCGGCAGCGAAGCCGGGCTGGGCCCCGGCGTAGCGCCACCAACAGCCTTGTCGATCATGCCCTTCATAAAAAACTCGCCGGCGCGGTAAGAGCTTCGCACGAGCGGACCACTTGCGACGTACAAAAATCCCATATCTTCGGCGATAAGTTTCCACTCGTCGAATTCTTCAGGAGTAACGTACTTCTCTACTTTCAAATGTCGTTTTGTCGGTTGCAGATACTGCCCAAACGTCACCACGTCGCAACCGACTTCGCGCAAATCGCGCAACGTCTGCACAACTTCGTCGCGCTCTTCGCCAAGACCCATCATGATCGACGATTTTGTGTAGCGAGAAGAATCGAATTCCTTAACTGCGGCCAAGAAATCCAACGTCTGCCGATAGCCTGCGCGCGGATCACGTGCCCGACGAGTCAGGCGTTCAACCGTTTCAATATTTTGTGCGAACACGTGCGGAGCCGCATCGCAGATATGTTTAATGTGATCGCGGTTGCCGCGGAAATCCGGAGTCAGAACTTCGACGATCAACTTTGGATCGCCAGCTTTAATCGTGCGAATCGTGCGCGCGAAATGTTCGGCACCTTGATCAGGAAGATCGTCGCGATCGACCGAAGTGATTACGACGTATTCGAGACCCATCTTCGCAATGGCGTATCCAACTTTTTCGGGTTCTTCGTTATCGATCTTGCCGCGCGGATTACCGGTCTTAACTGCGCAAAAGCGGCACCCGCGTGTGCAAACTTCGCCCATCAACATGAAAGTCGCCGTGCCGCCGCTCCAGCATTCGCCGATGTTCGGGCAGCGCGCTTCTTGGCAAACCGTCGCCAGATTCAAGGTTTTAAGCATGTCTTTGATGCGAACATAGTTCTCGCCACCGGGCGCGCGAACTTTCAGCCACGAAGGTTTCCGGCCGAGATCGGCTTGCCCCAAAGGTGGGCGGGAATCGTTATCTTGAACGCTATCAGGCATGCCCGATGTTGTAGCTTTCGCCCGATTGCTTGTCCACCCTTGTGGTCATAGTGGGCTCGAGTACGAGCTAAGTATAAAAAAAAGGAGCCGAGGGCTCCCTTAACACAGCGTGACTCCAGGGTACCT
>JAYSYF010000258.1:0-11481 GCA_043716655.1 Bdellovibrionales bacterium
CCGTCGATATCGCATTTTGCCGAGAGTGCACAGGGAGTAACTTCAATTCGAGTGTTCGATCGAGTGACGACTTTCTTCGAGCGCTTCGATCGTCTTAACAGTCATTACCTCGGTCGGCGAATGCGAACGACGAACTTTTTGTATTGGTTTTCTCTGCAGATGGGTGGACTGACTGCGATTTTGTTCGTGTCGACTGGAATTCTTGGGTGGTACTTGATCGATACTGGCGAGGCCTCGATCGGTTCCGTCGGCGTTGCGTTCGCTTTCATCATGTTGTCCGCAGCGAGCATTCAAATGTTTTTCGAATGGTTGGCGGCTTTCGAAGAAGCGATGACCGGAGTCGAGCGTTTGGACGATTATTTGCGTCGCGACCTCGAGCCGGGCTTGAAGCTTCCTTCGTCGGCGGCGTTTGAACTCGGACATCCTAAATACACGCGAGACGACGAGACCAAACTCGCGCACGAGAAGCTAACGTTGCGACGAGCTGCGGGCCTTCAGGTCAAGGATCTCCGTTTCAGATATGCGCCCGATCTGCCTTGGGTTCTCGACGGTCTCAACTTCGAAATTAAACCCGGTGAAAAAGTTGGGATCGTTGGTCGCACCGGAAGTGGCAAGTCGAGTTTGATCCAAGCGCTGTTCCGTCTTTACAAGATCGAAGAAGGTGAAATTCGCATTGAAGGTCGCGAGGCATCGATCGATCAGGGCGCGAATGGTGCCGATCTCGGAGTCTATCGACGGTCAATGGCGTACATCGCGCAAGAGCCGACACTTTTCCGCGGCACACTCCGCGAAAATCTTGATCTGCTAGAGCTTTATTCAGACACGCTCTTAATTGAATCACTGGAGCGAGTCGAACTTGGAAGTTGGTTTCGTGAACAGCCTGCGGGGCTCAAGACCGAAATCGAAGAGAAGGGTAAAAACTTGTCTGCGGGCGAGCGACAGTTGCTTTGTATGGCACGATGTCTTTTGCAGGATGCACCCATCGTCGTGATGGATGAGGCGACGAGCGCGATCGATCCGCAGACAGAAGAAGTTCTGGTAAAGGCGACGGAAGAATTCTTCGCGGACCGCACGCAAATTATTATTGCTCACCGTCTGTCGACACTGATTCATTGCGATCGCGTTCTCTGGTTGAAAGCAGGGAAGGCGAAAATGTTCGACAGGCCCGAGGTCGTGCTGCCGCTATTCCGCGAAGCCGAGCTTCGTGAGTTCAATGTTACCTAGTGAAACGCACCCATCGCGGCGCACTTGAATCTGACACACGTAACATAACCGTTTTTGCACTGGACCATGATCCAGAGTCTCAAGCTTACCAAAAGGCCTGCTTTGCGCTGGGGGCTCTCATCTGTAACGTCGTTGAAGCAGTCAAGTTCCAAAACGGAACTGCTTACGGATGAGCAGTGACGGAACAAGACAGCCGCTTCGAGAATGTAGTGACTCAGCATGGACGCTTGGTTTTATCGAAGGTCTCTCACACTGGCTGGAAGTCAGCGGCAGGGTCGGAAAACCGGGGCCGAGGCGAAACGAACTGAAGACATCGTTTCGTCACCCCGAAGACATTTTGAAGTTTAAAGTTCAATTAACACCAAGGAGGGTTTCCAATGTTTCAAAGAAACAATGGACGTGGATTAGGTTTAGCTCGGCTTGTGATCGCGTCGGCGATTGCTATTGCTACGCTATCAGTAGCTTCAGTGGGTCAAGCACAGGAACGTATCGCAGGCGAGTATCTCGTTAAGTACAAAACGAATTCGTTCTCGACAATGTTTTCTCTGAAAGCGACTCCAGCAATAAAAATCATGGATCACAACGCGATCGGAAAAATCGTAAAGGTGAAAGTAACGCCGGCTCAAGAAGTCATGGCGTTGACTAGCATCCTTCGCAATTCGAACGTCGAGTACGTAGTTCCAAACATCAAGGTTCACTCTTTCCTTAAGAGCGCCGTCGATGTTGGTACGTTCGTGAAGCTTCAAGATCAGTACGCAAACACTAAGACGCGCGTAACTGAAGCTTGGGCAAAAGCTGGTAACAAAGGTTCGAAGTCTATCAAAGTTGCTTTGATTGACACGGGCGCGGATTACAAGCACGAGTCTCTTAAAACTCAGATGGTTAACGGTTACGATTTCGCTCAGAACGATTCGGATCCGATGGACATCACTGGTG
Source organism: Bdellovibrionales bacterium (assembly GCA_043716655.1). Lineage (GTDB taxonomy): Bacteria > Bdellovibrionota > Bdellovibrionia > Bdellovibrionales > JAMPXM01. Next base: position 2,161 of record JAYSYF010000258.1, read on the forward strand.
CACAAAACCCAGGTCACGGAACTCACTGCGCAGGCAGCATCGGTGGCAACGGTTTGATCGAGAACGGTATTCACGGCGCAAGCGGCGATGTCTCTATCATGCCACTTCGTTTCCTTGACGAAAAAGGAAGCGGCGATCTGAATAACGGTATCAAGGCGATCGACTATGCTATCCAGCAAGGTGCTCACATCATTTCTGCATCGTGGGGCGCAACTGTTCCACGTTCACAGGCTCAACCACTGGTTGATGCCGTTCAACGCGCAAGCGACGCTGGCGTCATCATGGTTATGGCTGCAGCAAACGACGGAAAGAACAACGACAGCACTGAAGTATTTCCAACGAATGCTGAATTCGATAACACGATTTCGGTAGCAGCTTCTGGTCCAAACGACGAGAAGCCACAGTGGTCGAACTTCGGCCGCGGAACAGTTCACGTTGCGGCACCGGGACTCGACATCATGTCGACACTTCCAGGTAACAAGTACGGAAAACTGTCGGGAACTTCGATGGCGACTCCGCTCGTATCGGGCATCGTTGCTTTCTTGAAAGCTCAGGACCCATCGCTGACTGGTGCGCAGATTCGTGCACTTCTTCAGTTGACTGGTGCGAAGGCGCAAATCGAAGTCGCTTGTAACTGCCGTGTCGACATGATGGCAGCAACAGAAACGATTTTGGCGAAGAAGATGTTCGTGACTCCAGCAGCTGCAACAATGGCTGTTGGCGGAACGAAACAATTTTCGGGCACTTATGCTTCGGGCGCGATGAGCTACGCGGTTGCTGATGCAGCCATTGGCGAAATCGATGCGACTGGAAAGTTCACGGCAAAAGCGATCGGCGAAACTACGATCACTGCGAAAGATGCTTCGGGCGCGACTTCTACATCGCTCGGCATTCGCGTTATCGATCCGGCTCAGCAGCCGCCTCCAGGTGGTGGCAGCTGCCCACTCGGCGACGACATGCTTTGCCAGATCATCTGCGGCATCGCTCCAGAAATGCCATTCTGCCAATAATTTCTTTTTCCTGACTTAGTCAGAAATCGAAAACTAGAAGGCCTACTCGATGAGAGTAGGCCTTTTTGTTTACATTATTCAGGAAGCTTTTTTATTGTAGTGGCTGATTTTGTCGTTCAAGAAGTTTTTCATTCGGTAACGAGAGATCTCGGACTCTGCTTCTTTTTTGACGTGAAGTTCGGTGACACCTTTTTTGGTCAGCCGATCGCGCTGTTGGCCTGACATGTTTCCGCTTTTACCCGCGTACCGAATGTATTTTCCGTTCTGCGGAAGATAGAGATACACATCAAATTCGAGCGAGTGATCGACTCGAATTTCATCAATGCTCATTTTCAACATGTGCTTTTCGGTCGAGGTTTCAAGGCGTCCCTTCGGACTCGTGTTGATGAAAAAGCCAAGGGCGAGCTCACATCCAGCATGAATCGATTTGCGAAGGAATACGGCTTCGCGCTCTGACCACTCCTCGAATTCGACCTGCTCGATTTTCAAATTCATAATGTCTGCGATTTTGAAGTCGATGCCATTTTCTTTCATGAAAATCAAAAGGTGATCTTGAAGGTCGTTCGCGAATTTGCGATCGACGATGCGATCATTCCCGTAAGCTACAACGATGACTCCAGAGACTCCGTCAGATTGAACGGCGAAGCATCCGACGCTTGTACTTTTTGTTGAAATCGTCGCGACAGGAGTAGCGTCGGTCGGTGCTTTGACCGCCGCCTTCTCAAGAGCCATTTCAGCGCCATTCTCCATCAGCGACTTGTGTCGAACTTGCCGGTCGTATCCGCCAGCGTCTTCAACTTTGGGAGTGAACGAGTCGTTGCCGCTCGGTGCTTGGCTTTTATCCTTGGAAGGAATTGGGGGCTTAACATTGCCGGGCCAAAGCGAGAGATCGATTGTTGAACCTTTACGGAGGCTCGACGATTTCGAAGTAGGTGCCGCAGGCTGAGCATGTTGAGTCTCGCTCATCGCCTGAGATGAGCCGTTGCCCTTTTGCATTTCGCTCATCGCATGCGACGAACCGTGACCCTTCTGCATTTCACTCATGGGATCTGCAGAGCCGTGGCCAGCCTGCATTTCGCTGAGTGAATGTGACGAGCCGCCCTCTTGTTCTTCGCTGATGGAATGTGACGAGGCGCCTTTTTGATATCCGGTCATCATGTCGGATGAAACGCCATCTTGGGTCGCACTCAGCATCGGAGAAAGTCCGTCTCCTTCAAAAAGCTTGGCAATGTCTTCTTCCGAAAAAGATCCATTCATTTGAGAATGCTCGAAGGCGCCGGCGCCACTCGAAATTCGGATTTCAGTCGAGTCCGCTGCCAGCGCATCGCTGATGCGCGTATCAGAAGACCGTTGCAAAAGCTGACTTCGATCTTTCTCGATTCTCAGCAGCATGCGTTCGATTGCAGGTCCGCTGACAGGGGGGAACAATACATAGGGATGTCTTGACGTGCGAAGCACATTAGCCGCTTGCGGCGTCATATTCTCGGCAAAGAGAATAACTGGGATTTTAATCGTCTGCGCTATGATGTCTGGCAATTTCAAGACATGCGCGTGCGGATGGTCGACGCCAATCATCGCGTAGTCTACGTTGTGGCGGAAGAGGGTGGCGAGTGCGATCTTCATTTCGTGCGCCGAAACGAGTTCCCAAGTCCGGTTCTTCAGAAAGTTTTCAGCGGATTTCAAACCATTGGGCTTCGCCTTAATGACAAAAACTTTTTTTCGCGCATCTTGCGTCTGCTTCGGCATGTTTGCGCTGTCATCTGACATTGGTTTGGCTCTCTTAGTGTTGTCCTAACCTATCGGCCAAATGTTGATCGAAACTTACTAGTTTGCGACGAAGTCGCGATCAAGACTCAGTTCGAGACGCAAGGCAAGAAACCCTCGTCACATTTTGAATCAAAAGATGAATATTCCACGTATTCCAGGATTTAGCGCTTCCGTCGTTCGAGTCGCCGAGGACTCGGGCAATGTCCCGATTCGCGTTTTAGAATAATTCATTTGAGTAAAGGCGAGTGTGGGACCGACGGCGAATTTCGTTTCTCCCTCTGACAATTCGAACCACTGCAACCATCGTATTTCGAAAGCAAACCCAGCACCTTCGCGAAACGAAGTTTCGACGATCCCGTTATTCGCTTTTTGTTCTGCGAGAAATAAGTAATCGAAGCGAACCGAAAGTGGTCCTCGAAACCAACCTAAAAATGCGCCAACTCCGTAGCCCGCAAGATCCGAACTATTTTGAAAACCGCGTTCCGATTTAAAAACCAGGCCGTAACTAAGAAGCTGTGTTTCTGCAATTGGCGATTGCCAGCCGGTTGCAATGTCGAAGCGAAAATGACGTTCGCTTTGTACTCGCGGAGTTGTTGAACTGGCGTCTTCAGCTCGTTCCGTCGACAGGTGCGCGCCGAGTTCCCCGTAACCTCTAGCCTCTGCCCGAGGTGAGGATAATGTGAATAGCGCAACAACCACGTACGAAATGGCGTAAAAGACCGAGTATTTCATGCGCTGAGATTAGCTCCATTCTGAAAGGATTGCAGCACTTTGCGGTTTCTAATGCTCGTGGAACAGATATTGCGAATTTTATTAAATCAGTAAGGCAAGGATCGGGTAAAAATCGACACCTTGGAACTGGAGAATTAACATCGTTCCCGCAGGCGTCTTTTGCGCTTTCGGAAAAGCCGTTAGGCCCAGATTTGTCACCGAACCGGAGATTTGCACGCATGCACGGTCAGAAGAGCAAACGCCCTTTATCTCGCCCGAGAGACGTTATTACGTCGGCGTTCTTCTGCCTTGTCCTGTTCATTCCAATGCTCTTGCTGGTCGGTTGCGACCACTTCTTTGGACATGATGATCAAGTTAAAGATCCACTCACGATGCGCGAGCAAGGCCTTTCGTGCGTTCGCGGGGTCGGTCCCGATCTCAAGGCGTTTCTCGATGGAGAAGATCGCGACCCAGTGAAGGCAGTCGAATGTCTCTCGAGTGCATTAGCAAAATTCGCAGCGAACACTCGCGGAGCGAATTCGGACGGATGGACACGCGGCGAACTCGCATCGTTTTTCGAAAAGTACTTCAAAGAGGAATCGCAAGCCAAAACGAACGGCGAGTCGTCGGCACTGTTCGCTTCGTTCGATGCCGATTGGGTAGCGCAAGCAAAACGACGGTCGGTGGTGACTGAATTGTTCCGCTGGAAGGCCGCGCTTTTCGGAGGTGGTGAATCGACGTTATCACGCGACGAACTTGAGCGGATCCGGCACATCCTCCAAAAGTTGAGAGCACCACTCTCTGAGTGGCGGGGGCAAGGTCGAGTACTTTCTTTCGCGGCTTCACTATCGGGACAACCGGCGGACATTGCGACACTTGATCGTCTTACAAAATCGATTCGCCAAGTAGGAGAAATACTCGCAGCCGAACTTGCTCCGAGCGCTTCGTCGAAAAAAATCGTACGCGAACCGATGAAATTGCTGTCGATGGTCGATTCGCTGAAACAAGCTGGGATCGACATTCTAGAAACGAAGGAACGCCAACAATTGTTAGGCGTTCTAAAAACTGTAATCCTCTCTGGCGATTCAAAACAAATCGCTGCTGACGAATGGTCGGAACTGGCTCGTCAAGCATCTGAGATTTGGGTCAGCGCACTGCGAATACAATATGGCATCGTTCAGAACACGGTTGCCTACGATCGTGATGTCGATTTTGTTGAACTGACGGCGCGTGACATCCTGAAGTCTATTAGCAGAATGGTCGATCGCCACGGTGGAGTCATCGGCGTCGAAGACATCCGTCAGTTGATGACGGAACTCGAGAACAATCAGTTCCTTCCAAAAACGGTTCGTGCGAAATCCGTCAATTCTTCTTTGGAAGCGATCCTCGGAAAACTTCTGGGGGGCAATTCGCTTGTTGAAAAGAACGAATTGATGAAGGGTCTCGGGCAATCTCAGCTCGATCGCCTAAGTGAGGTCATTCGCGATTGGACCGAGGGTCAGCGAATTGGAATCGCGATTATGAAGCCGACCGATTTCGTAACGATCGAACAAGCGAAATCCTCGATGAGCGTTATCGCGACAACAGCGACCGATAAAGTCGGTGATCGAGCCCGGCAGCAAATGTCCGAATTGATCCTTCGTGGTCGCCCTCTCATACACGACCCACTCGGTCGCCTCGAGATTTCGATGGAGCGAGTCCAGGGATATCGACGAAGTGACCTCGATGCTCTCAACATCACCCGCGTACTGATGAGCGCAGCGATGCGCGGATATTCGCACGAGGCGGCTCGCGCCGGAGATATGCCTCAGATTAACGAGGCCGAGACACAAGAGCTCTTCATGGATCTCAAATCTATCGGCCGAGATCTGGGTATCGTCGACGTACGGTCTCTGCAATCGGGCGTACGGACGTTTATGGAGACTAACATCTTCTTGTCTGTCTCGGACGGCAACGCATTCATTTCTCTTCACGAAATGGTTGAATGGTTCGAAACAGTGATGGGCGCTGGCCGAGCTGCAGATCGCATTCACGAAGATCTCATTCGCGATTTCAAGTGCGGCGTTTCGCCAGTCGACGTGTTCGGTAAACAGCGACTGAATGTAAAGTGCTTCCGCGATAACGTAGCGCCAGTTCTGCTGCGCCGGTTGTCTCACTTACCAAACTTTGTTCACTCATTGAATTCGGCAATTGCCCGTAAACAGCTGCCAATGTTACTTCAGAGTTTCGAGCGAGCGACGCGGGCGTTGGGCGATTCGGATCTTCCAATTGAGTCGAGTGACATTCGCGCGATGTCGCCCGTCATTCACTATGCCGAAGCATTGTTCACACGCTACGACGCCAACCGATCTTCGCATCTCGAAGCTTCGGAAGTGTGGAGTGTCTTCCCTCTTATTCGACCATTTATCCGCAAAGTTTCTCTCGATGCGAGCGGCAAGCCGAAGGAACTCGATGAAACAAGGGAACGAGGAATCTTCTCTTGGATGCTCACGTATGGTGAACCGCCGTCTTCTGAGGGTGCAGCAGCTCTGAAGTACTATGCCTACGAGAAGACGATGTGGGCTAGAGATGAACAAGCCTCGTTCGTTGATATCGTAAAGATCCTTGCGAGCTTTGCTCAAGTCGGTCGAGAGAAAAAGAATAAAGACTTTCTCGCCTTCTACGCAGCGAATGCAAAACAGTGGGAAACTGGCATTGCGGGCGGCGATAAGAAATTGATGGCGAAAACTCGCGACCTTATTCAATGTGCGGTTGAAGCCGACGTCGACCTCGCTCGTCTTTTACAAGCGCGACGTTCTGATATTTTCGCGTTGGATCCAAAATTGGACAACGAGGCTCAGGGCAGAAAAGTCTTGGCTACAATGAAGTCGATGGTTCAGGCCGATCCACAACTTCAAGTCCTCTGTCTCGCCTTTTAAGGTTATGCCGGCGGTAGCTGATCGCCGACCATCTTTCGCCAGTAGGGCGAGAGATCTAATTTCACATCGAGTTTCTTTACGAAGTTGAAGATGCCACCAAGTTTTCGATGCAGAAACAGGATCCGCTGCGGCGGCGGCGAATATTTCAACGACCTGCCAAAGCGGGTGCCCACGTCGCGGGTTCGTTTTGCGTAATCAGAATCGTCGAATTGAAATGGTTGTTTCGAAGCGAAGAACGGTTCGACTGAATTAACCAGCAGCTCTGAAAAGAGCTGTTTCGTCTCTGCGCTTTCACGCGGACTGATCAAACCAAACGCTTCTCCCTCGCGAATGATTTTTTCTGGATTGAGCGATCCCAATGAATGCAGAAAGTTTCTGTAGCGGGTCCGAAACTCATCTTCGTAACGAAGCGTTGCACCGAAATCGAGAAGCACGAGAGCATCGTCCGGCCCGATCAGGAAATTTGCGAAGTTCGGATCTGTTTGCACCAATCCCCATTCAAAGAATTCCTGGCAGAACAAATCGAGCAGTGCGTGCGCAATACGTTCGCGTCGCTCGACACTTGGTCGGGACCGCAGCCATGTGTCGATGCCCGTGCCGTCTTCCCAGCTCATCGTAAGAACCCGTCGACTCGAGTGTGATTCGATCGGTTCGGGAACTCGGTACAGGGGGCTTGGAGTCGCATCCCATAGTGGTCGGTTCTCGCGCGCTGCCGTTGTTCGAATGAGCTCGCGGTACTCTTTCATCAACAGAAGCTCTGAAACATAGTCGGCCTCTTGCTCGAGAACGCGCTGGAACTCTGCGAACAGGGGACCTGTATCCATCTCGCGACCCGAGGCACCTAAAAAGGATTTAGCGACTCGCTTCAAAATCTTCAGATCCGACTCGATCGATTCGGCCACTCCCGGATATTGGACCTTGATCGCGACCTTGCGGCCATTCAGTTTCGCTCTGTGCACTTGGCCAATGCTGGCGGATGCATCCGGTACGACGCTCAAATCTTCGAAGTCGCCGAGCTTTTTTTCGCCGATGTCTTCGACCAACACCCGACGGACGACGTCGAAGTCGACAGGTTCTGCCGACGATTGAAGTTTTGCTAAGATCGCCATTGCTTCGGGTGGAAAATAGTCGCCGGCATCAATGGAAAGGAGTTGGCCGACTTTCATCGCGGCGCCTTTCATCTGCGAGAGATTCTCGGCGATCCAGCGAGCTTGATCGAGACGCGCATTTAGCTGGCCCGCGCTCAATTCGTCAGACGCTTTCGAAAACTTCGCCTTTAGCGATTGGGCGATTTCGCTCGTTCCGACGCGGGCTGCGAGCGAGAAAAGCTTGAGTGAGCGGGATGTCGGCGATTTTTTCATCGAAAGTCAGTGTAAACGCATGTACGGTAGGAATGAACGTTAATCCATTTGTTCAGGAGAATTGAAAATGGCGAGAAAAAAAGCGACCGCAGCGAAGAAAAAGCGTCCAGCAAACAAGCACCACAAAAAGCGCCTGTCGGCGAAAAAGAAACTCACAGGCCGCAAAAAGAAACGTTAGTCCTAATTGGTGAAATGAGCGAGCAAGCCTGCGAACGACGATTCGCCTGCGGCGAATCTATCACGACGGAGCGAGCAAGCCTGCGAACGACGATTCGCCTGCGGCGAATCTATCACGACAGTGAACGGCAATGAGTGAGGAATTCCTCACGAGTTGCCGGAAGTTGGCGGAAATCTCCGCGCACTTCGCAAGTCGCCGTGGTCGAAGCGGCATCACGAATTCCACGGGCAATCACACAAAAATGTTTTGCTTTGATTTGAACCGCTACGTGCGGAGTCTCGAGTAACACTTCGAGAGCGTCTGCAATTTGTTTGGTCAATCGCTCTTGAACCTGCGGTCGGCGAGCAAAGAAGTCGACGATTCGATTAATCTTTGAAAGCCCGATGACTTTTTCTGTCGGAATGTACGCAACGGTTGCGCGACCCTCGATCGTTTGAAAGTGATGTTCGCAAGTCGACAAAACTTCGATGTCGCGTACGACGATCATCTGATCGTATTTCATGTCGTTATTGATGGTTGTGATCTTAGGAACGTTCACCGGATTGAGTCCCGAGAAAATTTCGTTCACATACATCTTCGCTATTCGGCGCGGAGAATCGTTCACAGAATCGTTTGCGAGATCGATACCCAAAGTCTCCATGATATCACGGACCGACTTTTCAATTCGGGTGCGTTTCTCTTCATCCGACAGGTTGTTAGGACGCTGCGGCGACGGAAGAACTTGTGTGAGCCAATCGGTCTTTGCCATTTGCATCTACCCTTGGTGGGATTTGAGGAATCTGTCAACAAGACCGCGAGGGTCGACTCGTCTAAGGATGTTTTTATGAAATCGAAAGCTCTCGTCGCACGCATTTCCAAGCAGATTGGCCTCGGGATGCCGTCGAACCCGATTGAGCTCGAAAAAGCTTTCTTAGACCCTGTAAAACGTAACGCCTTCTTCTTAGCGGTGATCCCGTCGCTCGCCTTTTTCGGTATCAAGATTTCAAAGCTGAATGGGCGTGAATGTCATATCGAGTTGCCGTTCACCTGGCGCTCGCAGAATCCCTTCAAATCAATCTACTTTGCGGCTCAATCGGCTGCGGCGGAGTTGGCGACTGGAGCCCTCATACTTCGTGCTATTTCTTCATACCCCGAGATGTCGATGCTCGTCGTATCCATGAAGGCCGAGTTTTCGAAGAAGGCCAAGGGGCACGCGCAATTCATTTGCTTGGATGGAGAAGCCATTCACAAAGCCGCAGAAAAGGCGTTATCGGGTGAAAATGTAACGGTCTCGGCTCAATCCATCGGTCGCCTTGCCAATGGGGATGAGGTGTCGCGCTTTACCTTCGAGTGGGCTTTAAAACTGAAGCCCCGGTAAAAGGTGCCCGTCGACTTTC
>JAYSYF010000259.1:0-11450 GCA_043716655.1 Bdellovibrionales bacterium
CGTTTGTCCAGACTGCCACTGGCGAACTCATTTTCGAAACTCCTGAAGCGCCGTTCGTCAGATCCGCTTGGCCAAGTGCTACCACCGCAGAAGCATTGCTTGCCGCCGGGACTGCTGTGTAGAGCAATACTCGGTTAAAGTTCCCATCAGCGACTACCATCTTTGTTCCCGAAACGAAAACGTCCTGGGGATATCGCATCGTAGCCGGTCCGACCCCGCCACCTGGATCGGCCGCAAGATTTGTCGCTGTTTGCCCAACGGCGTATGTCATAGCAGCGCCGGTTGTAAGTGTGTTGTAGATATTAACTCGGTGGTTGCCCCAGTCGGCGACAAACACTTGCGTCCCGGAAGCGAAAACTCCTCTTGGATTCGCGCATTCATCTGCACCAGTTCCACCACCACCGACCGTAAAGCTACTAAGTCCAAGGACGACATCGGCACTCGCACCGTTCGCTGTCGGAGTCGCATTAAAACCGATGACTCGACCGTTGTTTGATTCCGCAACATAAACAGCACCGCCAGCCGTTACACTCACGCCAGACGGGCCATGCATGGCCGCAGCTGTGATCCCAGTTCCACTCGTCGTAAAAGATGCCTGTCCCATCACGATCGATGCGGACATTCCCGTCGTGAAAACAGGAGTCGGAACGACCGGTGCCGCAACCGGATCCTCTGCTGGGGCGCAAGAGAGATGAGCAAACATCAGAACGCCGAGGGTCGGTAAGAGGTACTTTTTCAAATTGGTTCCTTGAACGAGTTGTCCGTCTACCTTCTCAGTACAAACATACTGAGGATAGGAATCTCTCGATCAGGAACCGAAGCCAGACCAATGTAGGTGCCCCGAACTTAAGATCGGGTTAGCCGATCACTTCATCGAATGAATGCCGAACATGTTTCCTTCGCTATCGAGGGCTAGCGAAATGAATCCGTACTGACCAATCGACATCTTCGGCTTTGTGATTTTTCCGCCGGCATCGACGACTCGACCTTCCTCAATACTGCAGTCCTCGCTGCTGAAATAAACTAGAACGCTGTTGTTACCAGGTTTGAAGCCTTCCATTTTGCACAGAGCTCCACCAGCGCCGACCGTTTGCATGTCCATCGGAAAAGCATACATCTCGATTTCCGGGCCATCCGACAACATTTGAAATTCGTTGCGAAAAACATTTTGATAAAACTTTTTTGCGCGCGGCATGTCCTGCACATAAATTTCGAACCAACCGACCGGATTTGCTTTCATAACGACCGTCCTTCTTTCTGAATGTTTAGTACTGTTTCATCGCAATCTTAAAAAGCCGTACGACTTCATCGACTTGTTGCATCGTTGAAAACCGTAGTTCGATCCACTCAGAATTCGCTCGCTTCAAATGAAATATAGAATCTGCGTGATGAGTGAGCCCTTCGGGCTTGATCACCTTCTTAGTTAGTCGAACGTCGATCTCGTTGTCGTTGTGAAAGTGCGCAATTTCTTTATTTCGAAAGAAAACCGCCGATCCACCTGCGACCTTAGAAGGTCGATCTTCGAGACCTGTTATTTCTTCGAGTCGTTTTACCAATGCATTTCGCAGTCGAGCCATTCGGCCTCCTAAATGTCGACTTCGGCACCAAGCGCCGTCAGAAGTGAAATTACATCGGGGAAGGAGAATTTTGCACCTTTGATGCGGGCCGTTCTTACGTCGAAAAGGTAATCTCGGCTGGTGCGAAAATCCACGCCGGTGAGATTAGCTCGGTCAAAATTCGCACCACTAAAGCTCGAGTTTGAAAAGTCAGCGTGTGAAAGGTCCGCTTCCGAAAAATCGACTTCCAATGCCGAGCAACCCCGAATTTCGACGTCTTTCATCTTCAACGCCTGAAATGTAGAGTAATTCAGTTTCGAATCGACGAACTTCGAGTTTTCTAAGCGGCGCAAGCTGCACCAATTGATGCCAACGAGGTTGCAAGTCTCGAACAGGACATCTCGCATCGATGTATTGATGAGCGGTTGATTCGCGAGATTGCAGTTCGAGAACTTGCAATCCAAGAACGAAACGGATTTCAAAACAATGTCAGTAAAGTCGATAGCGACAAACTCGCAGTCTTCGAACGTAGCCTCGGGTTCGAACGAAAGACTGGCGATTTCTTTTTCTGTGTAGACTTGCATACGCGCTTTCCAATCGTACTAAATCTCGGTTCCTAAATCGGCCAAGTATCTTTTCATCACTTCAACCCGCTTCACGCCCTCGGCTCGACCAGCTTTGGTTTTTAGCGTGTCAGCAGTTTTGAAAAGTTTCGCGAAAAAATGATCCACAGTGAACTGGCTATCGTCCACCGCACGTTCGAGACAAAAGGGATCGACTTCAGAATAAAACGCTCGTCGCATGAGTCCGGCAGTCGCAAAACACCGGGCAATACCGATGGCGCCGAGGCCATCAAGGCGATCGGCATCCTGCACGATCGCAGCCTCGAGTGTTTCGGTAGCAATATTTGCGCTGAAGCTATGTGCTGCAATGGCGTGCGCGATCTCCGCAAAATATTTTTCTGGATAACGAATCTCGCGGAGGAACTGAATTGCGCCGTCGGCCGATAGTCGTGCGGCCATGCTCCGTCGAGGATCGTTCTTCGGAACGATGACAAAGTCGTGCAGCCACGCCGCGGGCACGACAACTTCTGCTTTTGCGTTCTCTTCAATACAAAGTGCCTTTGCCGTCGCGACAACGCGTTTGAAGTGCAGCAAATCGTGCGCGGGATCTTCACTGGATGCGATAAGACTTATCTTTCGCGCCAACGTGTCTTCGATTTCTTCGATGTTTTTCATCAGGGTGGGATTTTGCTGGATCGGCCCAGTAAGGCAACTTCTGATTTTCTATGCAGCCGCGCGCTAGGCGGATTTAAATTCGGTTTTAAGTCGTTCGTATGTATTGAAGACGATCGGACAGACATGGAGGTTTCTTAGCACGCGATTGATCGTGCCGACAAAGTCGCCTTGATCCAAGTAAGGATACTTTCGACACAACTGAGGTCGCGCTTCGTAAACTGAACAGCGGTTACTTTTCAAGAACGGGCAAGGTCGCTGTTTCAGTACGAGGTCACCCTCCGAATCGAGCCGCATATACTTCTTTTTGAAATCCTGAGTCGTCATTTCCGTTCGCGTCGCGAGTTCGCTGACGTCACGGTAATCTGGCGCGACGACGAGTGCCCGACAACATTTCGCACAAGCTGTGCAATCGATGGCGGCCGTCACCTCTTCCGAGATTTGTTTTACGACCTCGTCCACTTTCTTTGGATCTTTCGTCTTCAAATATCTCGCGAACGCGATATCGACAGCGGAATTTTTCTGCGCGAACGTCTCGATTTTTTTCGAATCGATGACGTAGTCCTTTTGTAGCTCGTGGGCAGCAACTTCCATTCAATTAGTCTTCGACCGCTCTGTATGCCTGTCAAAAGTCGAGCTGGAACCTGGGCTTTAGGCCGGACCAATATTCTCTTCTGCGCGCACTGGTGAAAGCGACTTCGACGAGAACCGGCGGGCTATTTAAACAGCTGCGGCGAATGTTGCAACAATTCACTTTGAACAATTTGGTGAAGCTTCGAATAGTAAGGTTGTTTGAAGTGATGAAGATAGACTCGGATTTCGACTGAGTGCTTTGGATTTACAATCCGCAAATCTTTGTCGTGTTTGATTAGATGTCTTGGAAGAACCGCGCGGCCGAGCCCGAGCTTTACTCCATCAATCAACCCATAGACATCGTCTAAATAACGCCGCTGAATTTGCCCTTTCGCTTTCGCCGCCTTCAAATATCCAGTGGTCGCCTGATCGCGCTCGTCGTGGTCGAGGTAAATGTTGGGACCGTCGTAATCTTTTGATTCGACCAAAACATTCACCTCTGTACCAATCGAAACCGTTTCGAGTTCTTCACGACCATCATCGCTGTCTGTAATGATGAAGTCGACTTCACCACTTTTCAATAGCGGCAGAAGTTCGTGGATCTCTCGTGTCAGCATTTGAATTTGGATGTGATTGTATTTCTTCAGCAGCGGCGAGAGAGCCGGCAAAGCGACAGATCGCATCACCGATGAAAAACCTGCGATACGAATAATTCCAGCAATCTGGTCCTTCATTTTCAAACCGGAAAGAAAGTCGGATTCAAGTTCGTTCTTCGTGCGGCAAAAGCGAAGAAGATTCTCAGCAACTTCGGTCAAGCGTAAACCTGCCCGGTCACGGATGAACAATGTCGTACCCAATTCGTCTTCCAGATTGAGAATTCGCTGAGACAACGCCGATTGCGTCACGCTCAGCTTATCGGCCGCTTTGGTGAAACTCGCGGTCTGCGCGACGGCGTAAAATGCTTCCAACTGACTCGAGGAAAGTGACATCAGCATTAGCTATTTCGATAGATTGATTAAATCTATCGGTTTTACATCCGTCTGGCTCTTCCGTAATCATTGCTGCTCCAACACACCTTCTGAGGAGAAGAACAATGAAGTCGCTACCCCTTTTAATCTTAATGCTTGTCGCATCTATCGCTACTTTCGCCGCCTCCAACGCCGAAGCTGGTCCCATGCCAGAAATCAAAGTCTCATGTGAATTCACACTTAGCCCCCTGTTCGGTGTCGAACTTGAGTCCGACGTCTATGGCAACGTCGAAGTTCAGATTGGTGGTCCACGACTGGATCTGCAGACAACTTCGGCGCTTGTAACGACTCCGATTCAAACGCGAATCGATGTTGGCACAAGCTACTACGTGGAAGTCGGCTCGTTCACCAAGGGTGCTTACATCTCGTTGCGAGACGTGAAATGGGCCGCCGAAAGTTCGAAGCAGAACATTGGCTTTCACGGCGTGTATGTTGATGGCGGCGGGAACGTCACAAACCTCACCTGCAAACACATCTAAGGTGTGGCCAACCTGGCGGCTTTCCTGCGATTTCTGACTCTCTTGACTTTCCCGGCGAATCTTCTATATTTAACTTTTAGGTTAATTAACAGATAGGTGAAGTACATGAGCTCTGCACAAGACAAACTAAGCCTGACCTTCACGGCCCTTTCGGACCCGACTCGTCGCGCGATCCTGGCAAAGCTTTCGCAAGGCGAAACGACGGTGAAGGATTTAGCTAAACCCTTCGACATGTCTGCTCCTGCAATTACGAAACATCTGAAGGTTCTAGAGACAGCCGGACTTATTTCTCGGGGTCGCGAGGCGCAATGGCGCCCATGTCGCCTTGAGGCCGATGGCTTGAAAAACGTCGCCAACTGGATCGACGAATACAAAAAATATTGGGAGGAAAGTTTCGACCGCCTCGATGCTTACCTAAAAACAATGACAGCAAAACAAAAGACAAAGAGAACCGCGCCTGCAAAGGCATCGAAAGGGAACAAAAATGGCAAAACAAAATAAATCTAACGAGCTCTATATAAATCGCGTCTTCGATGCTCCGGTGAAAATGGTTTGGGACGCATGGGTGGATCCAAAACAGGTTGGACAGTGGTGGGGACCTCGCGGCTTCACATTGACCACAAAACAAAAAGACGTGAAGACCGGCGGCACATGGACCTACACCATGCATGGACCCGACGGCACCGACTGGCCAAATGTAACGAAGTTTCTCGAGGTCGAGAAATATTCTCGGATGGTTTACGACCACGGCGGGAATGAAAACCAACCACCGATGTTCCGAGTCACCGTAAACTTCACAGAAGTTGGCGGCAAAACGAAAATGGAAATGACGATGGCCCTTCCAACCGCGGAAGCCGCTGCCGAAGCGAAAAAATTCATTAGAAAAGCAGGAGGAGATTCCACATGGGATCGCTTGGCAGAATATCTGATCGACGAAACAACCAAGCAAGACGTTTTTGTCACCAACCGAACCTTCGATGCATCGATCGATACGATGTTCGAAATGTGGACCGATCCAAAACATTTTCAATGGTTGGGACCAGCCGGCACGACGATTAAGTATATCAAAGCTGACATCAGATCCGGTGGTTCGGCGTTTTACGTGATGACAGGTCCGGGCGACACCAAGATTTACGGAAAAGCCGAATACAAAGAGGTCACGAAACCAAATCGCATAGTCTACGATCAAATGTTCTGTGACGAAAATCAGAAAGTGACCCGTCATCCGATGGCACCCACATGGCCCGAAGTGATGCAGACGACAGTGATACTCACAGAAGAAGACGCGGGAAAAACCCGGGTCACACTGAAGTGGGAAGTCGTTGGCGAAGCGACCGCAGCCGAACGCAAGACGTTCCACGATTCGAAAGCTGGAATGGGTCAAGGTTGGGGCGGTTCATTCGACAAGCTCGAAGAGTATCTCGCGAAAAACTAAAGAGTGCGGATCGTCTTGGCGATCCATTTCATCTCGATTGACTCATCTTCGATCGAGCGTTTCACAAGAAAGATCGCACGTTCTGCGGTCTGTCTTTTTTCGTCAATGGCCACGAGACGGCTCGCTTCGCTCGAGATACGGTTGATCTCTTTAATCAAAAAACTCGGAGCAAATACGGCGCAACGGCCCGAGCGCACCATCTGAAGTGCGATCGAAAGGGTATTCGCGCGATAGGGAGTTTGTCGAACCCGTTTCGAATCCCAACCGTCACGAATCTTGATACTCAAAGGGTTTTCTTTCATCTCGGCCGAAGGAATCACGTATGGGATTTCTTCTGGCGGTATTTTTTCAAACGCCCCGCGAATGCCGTACGAAGCAAATTCGATCTTCGCCAATTTAAGATGATCGAGATCCTTGTGAGGAAACGGAACAAACGTGAGACCGAAATCCAGTTTCCCTTCAAGAATCTTGGCTTCAATCTCGCCCGAGTCCATTTCGTCGATGGTGAAACCGGAGCCGAACTTTGAAACGACCGATCCTGCAATCGTCAAAGCTAAAACTTCGGGAAGTCCGATTCGCAAACTCTTGGGCACAGACGGATTGTTCGAGCCAAGCCTTCCAACGAGTCGCAATAGTTCGCGGCTCTTGTTATAAACTTCGCGCCCCTCATCGGTCAGCTCAAGCCCACGCCCCCTTGGGCGAAAGACTTTGCATCCCAATTCGTCTTGCAGAACCGAGACAGCTTTCGACAAGCCGCTGTGCGAGACGCCCAGCATCTCGGAAGCCTTTGTCATGCTGCCGGCATCTACAATCGCGCAAAAGTACCGTAGTCGATCTGTTTCCATAAGCGACAGAACATAGACTTATCGTCGCTTTTATTCAACCAACGAAACGGGCAGAACAAAGGAGTTCCACAAACTCAAATTTAAAGGACCCATCTGTGAAACATCTTCTGACTACGCAGCTTCTCGTCTCTCTTGCCGCGACCCTCTCACCTGCGCCCTCGATGGCGACGACGGTCGACGATGTGTATCCGTCCTGCGGCCCGACCGGGATAACGAAAGCCTGCGAACCGAACGGCGGCTCGTTCTCTGCGTTTCCTGGAAAATATACGATGGCGCTGACGATTGGTTCGCGCACCTTTCAGGACAAGGTAAGGATCGGCTACATCACGCGCCATCCTGGCATGATGAATTTTGCTGAAGTTATCTCGGGAGATTTTTCCTCGCCCGAAGCAAAACTATATTCGCCGCTGATCAACGGAAAGATTTCGCTCGCGGCCGGCGGCTCGAGTATCTTCGATCGTACGCAGATGTCTTTTGAAATTCGAGTCACTGAAGACGGGAACAAGTTTTCGGTCTATTTCACTGCGACGGGAACTGGCACCGCGTGTTCACTTACCGGCACCGCTTATTCCGACGCAGCAAAGACCATCGTCTTCGGCACCTTCGTGATGACGAAAGATACTCCTGACTGCGATTGCTACGCCGGATGAACCAGATTCACGAACTGATTCATCGCCACCGGTCGATTCGGAAGTACAAGAGCGATCCTGTACCTGAAGACGTCTTGAAACGAATTCTCGCGGCGGCCCTGCGGACGTCGTCGTCGGGAAACATGCAGGCATTTTCTGTGATCGTGACGACCGACGAAAAGATCAAACGAGATTTGCTGCCAGCGCATTTCGATCAATCGATGGTGACCGATGCCCCTGTACTGGTCACCTTCTGCGCGGACTTTCATCGAATGCGCAGGTGGTTGCAGTTGCGGGAGGCTCCGGAAAACTTCGATAACTTCATGAGCTTCATGATCGCGGCGATCGATGCAACGCTCGCAGCGCAAACGGCGGCGTTGGCGGCTGAGGCCGAGGGATTGGGAATCTGCTTCATGGGTACAACGCTCGCAAGCTGCGACAAAATCGCAGAAATATTAGAGTGCCCTGACCATGTCGTGCCGGTGGTTGGTTTTTCTCTAGGTTATCCAGACGAAGCACCGTCGGATCGCGATCGCCTTCCAATTGAGGCGATCGTGCATCGCGATGTTTATCGCAGCGAAACCGACGAAGACATTCTGGCGACCTATCGCGATCGTGAAAAAGCTGGATGGAAGAGATACAATGATTCTCCGGAATTGAGGGCCCGCATCGAAGAGTCTGGCGTGCAGAACCTCGCTCAAGTGTACACAAGACTGAAGTACACACGGGAGAGCCATGTCGGGTATTCGAAAACGGTTCTCGACTGCTTACGCGAGCGGGGTTTCATGGACGTTTAGCATGTCACCGTGCTACCGTTTCGCATGATTAAAATCCTCAGCGACTTCGAAACGATGCTTCAAAGTTTTCCTCTGATCCAGCAGCTGAATCCGAAAATGACGATGGCGCGCTACACGACCCTGCTGAGGGCGATTGTCGATCAGGGCGGCTACTTTCAAATCGGATGTTACGACGGAGCAAAACTCGTCGGACTTTCTGGAATTTGGGTCGGGACAAAACTTTGGTGCGGTCGTTATCTCGAAGTGGATAACTTTGTGGTCGACGAGAAGTACAGAGGACAAGGAATTGGAAATAAGCTGCTCGCCTGGGCCGATGCACACGCCCGCAAAGAAAACTGCGAAATGATCGGGCTCGACTCCTACGTCACAGCTGAAGGAGCGCACCGATTTTATTTCGCGGGCGGCTTCAAGGTTGAAGGCTTTCACATGACGAAACGTTTTTGACATAGATAAGCGTTTGATGCGCAAAACCGCGCCGCTAAGCGCCACCGGCGCCGGTGGCGCCTCGCGCAATCTCTCGTCGCGCGATGGCTTTGGTAGACACTACATAATTTCAACTGCTTCGCCCGGGAATATTTTAAAGTGTGGATGGTCTAAAAATAGTTTCGCCGCTTTTCCCGTTGTTTCCTGGTCTCGGGATCGAGCGTTCCCCACTTGGCAAAACCGGCCTCAGATCCAAGATACACTGCTAAGAAGTTTTTCATAAAATTTTTTCTTTTTTACTTGTTCTGACACAGAAACCATTTAACATACCAGTCGGTATGTTGTGAAATTCCAACCTTTTCCCCTGGCCCAGCGTTCAAATGGTTTAGCTGAGCAATCTGATACGCGCCAAACTCGCCGTTGAAAAGACAACGTGCGAGCGGATCGTCAATGACGTCGACAGAACCGAGCGCTCGCTCGGTCTCTTCTGAAAAAACGGTATCGTTAATTCGGACATACATCGATGTCAGCGCTTCACCGAGCTCGAGCGCAGCGAAGAATTTCGCTATGGGAACCTCGGTTTTCCACTCCATCAGCGAATCGGGAAGATCGCTCTCGTCCCGTTCGATGGATCTCCGATGAACTCTGTAAGTGTAATCGGTGATGGCGCCTGCGTGGTCGATCACACTTAATCGCCACAGCTTTGGCTTTGCAAAGTAATCGACGGTCGAATCGAGCGATCGATATTTCAATAAGAGTCCAGATCGGCAGTAATCGTGCACTCTCTTGGCCTCTTCAATCGTCAGCTTCGCAAAATTTTTCGCGATTTCAACCGTGGTCGGAGCCTTCAATGTTTCGTCATAACTGTAATCAAGATCTTGCGGACCCACAGGGATGATCCAGTTTAATGGAACTCCCTTCTTTAGCGAATTCCTATCAAGAACGATCCCGACCGACGGATTCAATTTTACGACTTGGGTTTCGGGCAGCGCCGCCTCGACCTCTTCATGAAACTGACGATACGAGATCGGAAACAACGCGCGATTGTACCAAGACCAACTCTCGTGTCTGAATTGGCAAGAACTTGGCACGGTGAAACGAGGTTTTAATACGCGAAGCTGCTCGATCCATTCTGATGGAAGATGGCTCGGCGATGGCAGTGCGCGTGAAGGAGAAAGCACTTCGATTTCTCGCATCGTTTGAAAGGGCCACAGCACCATGTCCCACGGCGCATATTTCGCGAGCTGAACTAACGTTTCCGGATCAATCCATGAATCGACGACGTTCAGAACATTCAGACCTGCAGCTGTGATTTGAAATATCGAATCGACGTCCGAATCGAGGGCACGACGCGGAGTAATCTCGAACGAACCGATATGGATCGATTCATCTAACTTCAACTGAAAGACATTTATAAAGCCAAGCTCTCTAACGAGAGAAAACATCTCTTCATGAACGCAATAAATGTAAATTGGCGTTACACGCTCGACTAAGTCCAAACTGTCGAACGAACAATGATCGTCATGAAAGTGTGAGATGAAAACTGCATTCAATTTCAGTCCGCGAATCTGCCCGTGGTCGAATGTGACGTTCGGAAAAGCGTAGCAGTTGCGGCTGAACGGATTTTCAAAAATCGGATCGAACGCGATTTTCGTTTCGTCACACTCAAAAATGTAGCCCGCATGAAGAATTCGAGAGACCGTCAGACTCATTGGCAGACTATATCTATTTATCTACTTTCTTTTCAACGAGACGGCTTCTTTCGGTCTTAGGTTGGCCTTTTTGCAGGACGTAAAGCGCTAACTCACCTGCCTCTTCTTTGGTTAAGTAAGGGATGAATCCTATCAACTCTTGCGGAAGCGACTGTCGGAATCCCCAACGTACAACGTCGAAGCCCACGTCCGTTGCCTCTCGATGCGTGAAATTCGGCAAGTCCATAAAATCATTCAGAACAACCAAGGTTCCGCCATCAGCCAACAGATCGTAAATTTCTTTAATGAAAACATGGGGAGTCAGATCCGTTTTCAATATGCCCCCTCGCTTTCGCAAGGTGTCCAAGGCGAAAATCACGGTGTAGGGTGCTCGTTCATTGATCTTTTGATTAACGGTTGTCGAGTTCGGGAACCTTCCTCGAACTGTTTCGACTCGATAGGGTGATAAAATCTCACCCGTGTTTTCGGGTGGCTTCAACAGGTCGACCGCTAAGACTTTACTTTGCGTATAAAACGCAACCCCTAAACTTACGGCCGGAGCGCCATAACCAATCTCGAGAAGCGAGTCGCCCGGACGAGTTAACGTATATTGAAGGACACTGCGAACCATTTCCACCTGCCGCGGTCCGGCGACAAATGCCGTAGAAACAGTTCCCATTTCACGTTCCAAGGCGACCATTTTTAATTCGGCCATCTCGGGTTTCATCAATAGTCCGAACAAGTAAGCTTCAATGCTTG
>JAYSYF010000260.1:0-3803 GCA_043716655.1 Bdellovibrionales bacterium
CTCTTTTCCGCTTCAGTAATCATTTCGCGAATTTCAGATGGTTTCATCATGTTGGCCGGCGAGAACCACGCTTGGACATTGAATTCCTGTCGCAATTCCGTGACGAGACGGTCAACAGTCGCTGCATCAGCGATTCCGTTCAGCGTGATGTCGAATCCCTGCGCCGCAAATGCGCGCGCTAGTCCCCATCCAATCCCGCTCGTCGAACCTGTAATGACCGCATGCTGTGCCATTCTTTTTTCCCTTCTCGTGACAAAACCCTGACACTGACATACTTGCTATTTCTATGTCACACTCTCCTAGCGTAATTCCGCCCGCACGCCATCGGGACATACCTACTGTCACGGCCGCGACGATGGGAACAATCTCTAATGAGCGCCCACGTGAAGGTGAGCCGCGGTTCACTGCCGATACTCTCGTGACGAAACGAGTTTTTACTCTACCCGAGCTAGAGCTCGAGGGTGGGCAGCGACTTAAAAACGCGCGCATCGGTTATGAATGTTATGGGAAATTAAATTCCGCAGGAGATAACGCGATCCTTATTCTGCATTATTTCACAGGCTCCTCGCATGCGGCCGGTCGTTACCATGAAAGCGATGCAGAACCCGGATATTGGGACACTATCATCGGACCAGGTAAAGCGATCGACACCGACAAGTACTTCGTGATCGGCGTCGACAGTCTTGCAAATTTGTATTGCCGAAATCCGATGGTCATAACCACCGGACCAACCTCAATCAATGCAGACACTGGCAAAACTTACGGCGCAAGTTTTCCGGTCGTCACGATGGGCGACTTCGTCAACACGCAGTATTCGCTCTGCCAT
The DNA here is from genome assembly GCA_043716655.1 of Bdellovibrionales bacterium. GTDB lineage: Bacteria > Bdellovibrionota > Bdellovibrionia > Bdellovibrionales > JAMPXM01. The sequence goes on from JAYSYF010000260.1 coordinate 827, forward strand.
TATCTCGGCGTAAAATCTCTGCACGCTGTCTGCGGATCTTCAATGGGATCGATGACGGCTCTCGAGTGGGCCGCGCGATTTCCCGACTTTGTAAAACGAGTGATGGGAGTCATCGGCGGAAGTGTTTCGAACGGACCGTACCTTATCGCGATGCTTCGACAATGGACGATGCCAATCCTACTTGATCCGATGTTCAAAGGCGGAAACTACGAACCCACCGAACCCCCGCTTCGCGGACTTGCAGCGTCGCTCGAACTCGTCACGCTGACGGCATTATCACCAGAATGGGCCGAGCGCGCGTTTCAACGACGGCCCGCCAATCTAGATTTTCCAACTGAAGCAGCACTTGAAAATCTTTTTGCAATTGAGGCCGCGCTCGATCAAACGGCGAAAGCGCGAGCTTCACTAGCAGATGCGAACAGCTTCCTTCGCCTAGCGAAAGCAGTGCAACTGTTCGACATCACCGCAATCAAAGACAGAATAAAAGCGAAAGTGCTTTGGATTCCCGCGGCCCAAGACAAACTTCTTTTTCCCCAGTATGCAGAACAGGGCATCAAAGAACTTCGTGCCCTAGGGCTCGATGTACAGACAACCCGAATTGAAACTGATGGCGGACATCTCGACGGACTGAACGAAATAAAAACAAAGACGACGGAGATTACCGCGTTTCTGTCATCGGTTCTTTAAGCGTCAGGTTTAATAGACTTCGAAAAGTTCGATGGCTTTAGCGACCATCTCTTGGTTGAGCGCGACGCTCACTGCCAACGTCATTGCGTCGTCTTGAAAACTGACAACCGAATGAGTTTTGAGCGCGTTAAACAAATACGGCCGGCCGACCTCGTAAGGAATTAGTTTGCCGTCATAAACGAAGTGGAAATGATTCGCGCCAGTGTTCGATAGCGGAACCAATATGCGGAAGTAATCTGGAATCTGAAAATTCACCGAGCCATCGCGATGAGGTGGGAAATGTCCGCCCGCCTTGAACCGAACAAACCTGCACCGTCCGAGATGCGCTTGAAACGGTTCGACCAGCGAGTGAATCGAACGGCATTTACGAAAAGCGTCCGTCGGCTTGTTGAAATCCTTCTCAGAAACTTTTCGCCCCGTTTCTTTTGACCACTCATAGAGCGAATGCAAATCGGGATAACCGCTCATGCCGCCATCTAGAGACGTCAAGGACAGTCCCATCCGAGGGTTGTCGGGCTTCGAGGGATTGTACTGCACCCATGCATTGGCAAAACTTGCGAGTTCTTGTTGAAGGGCCGCGCAATCAATCTTCGCTTTGAGCGGAACGATATCGCCGTAAGAGTGCAGCTGTTGAAAAAGTGAGACGCGGGCCGAGTTGATGGTTTCGATGTTGGCCCAATCAGTCATCAGTTTTTTCTCGCGCTTACAATGGGGTAATGAAGCGGATAATCGTTATTAATCGATGCCCACGCATCAAAACCAAGACGATACCAATAAACTCTTTTGTAGCCGAGTGATTTGGCAATCAACGACGCCTTATAGCTGCGCCAATCGTTCTCATCTCGACCGATAATTATCATAACTCGTTCTTTGTCAAAATTTTGCGGCGGCGTCCACGAATCGCCGTACTGTCTTAGTATCTGGCCGTTGAGTCCCGCGCGATGCAAACGAATATCGTCACGTTCTCTGTAAGGAGCAGAAACGGCTCCCGTAATTGTGCTTTCCTGAAATTCGCTCTCTGAACGAACATCGATCAGTGCCTGAGGACTTGCTTTACGCATAGTCTGTAAAACCCTCGGTAAGTTTATTGTCTCGACAAGACCGGAAGCCGCAGGTGGCTTCCACATCATTCTCGCGAAATACTCGAAGCCTTCGTAAAATAAAAAGATGCTCTTCCAGCCTTCCGAACGAAGCACAACGGCAGCACGATAGACGTTGTCTGAGAAGGGCCCCTCACTCATAAGAATCACGGGCTTCTTCTTATCTGGGTCGATTCGACGAATATCGAATGCGTCTCCAGCTTTCACATAGCTCGAATACTCGTCGCCGACTTTCATTCGTGGACCAGCGGTGTAAGGAACATGAACCGCACCTTTTACGTGCGCGGCGCTGTACTGTTTTTTCGTGCGGACATCGATGATTTGAGTTCCATCTTGAATCGCCGATTCCATTTGTTTACGGGTAATGATTCTTACACCGAGCATTCGCGGGGCGTAACGAGAACCGATCTCGGCACGATCGTAATAGATCACACGACCGGAAACAAAAACGACCGGTCCGGCGAATCCCAAAATTCCTGCCGAAGTACGAAGTCGATCTTCGAGAGAAACAAAATCGGGACGCGACGAAGCAATTGCCGTCGGCATAAACCACCCAAGGGTCGTCATGATTCCCGTTCTAGGGTTGACCTCCGCAATGTGTGCCGGGTGGCCGAGCTTTACGCAATTTTGCTCTGCCGTAACTGCGAGTGTCCCGGTCGCCGGAGTCCTCGACAGTATCGGTGCAATCGTTCGCCAATGAGTTCTCGATACGACAACAGCTTCCCACGTCTCTAGCGTTGCACATCCAGCCGTCTCTTTGATTGTCGCGGCGGCGAACGGTTTCGCGTCTGCAGACTGATCGAACGCTGTCAGCGGGTTTGGAGTGTCGGTTCCTAGGGTAAGCTCAGTTCCCGGTTTAAAAAGAAATTCGGTGTAAGCCTGGCCCGCCGCCGTTTGCGCGAGTGAAGCGCAAAACGGAAAGCTAATAGCGGCTGCAACTAGTAGGAACGCTGAAAATAATGGCTTTTCGATGCTCTTTTGCACAGAAAAACGATATCAGTAACTCGCCATGACCGCAAATATCGAAACACAAAACCTGACACGTACTTACGAGACTTATAAGAAGCCAGAAGGTCTTCGTAAATCTATCGAAGGCTTGTGGGCACGTAAGACCGAGCGAAAGGTTGCTCTTCAACCGACTACGCTAAGTATCGCGAGCGGACAAATCGTCGGCCTCGTCGGCTCGAACG
>JAYSYF010000027.1:0-2403 GCA_043716655.1 Bdellovibrionales bacterium
TCATGGATTTAAAGTCGCGAAAAGAAGAACAGATCACGCGTATGAAAGCGATGAGCTGGGCTCCGTTCTTTCATCCAAGCGGCGATTACTTAATTTTCACCACGAACAAGCTCGGTTATTCAAATTTCGAATTGTTTATCGTAGATGTCGCGGGAAAAAACGAGCCCGTACGAGTTTCGTTCCTCGACGGTTTCGATGGACTGCCTGTGTTCCTGCCGAACGGAAATGAAGTCGCCTTCACTCGCAAAGATGAAAAAGGCGAATCGCAAATTTACCTGGCATCTTGGGATGACGGTTGGGCTCGTTCGGTTCTTGGTCTTGGCCGCCCGGTCCCCGCGGTTGCAGAACTCTCAAAAGATATTCGCGAAGAAGATGCCCGCGCGTGGGTTTCTTACTTGGCTGCGGCGCCATTCAAGGGGCGAAAGCCCGGCACTGTGGAAGAAAGAACCTACGTCGACGGGATCGGGAAATTCATGCGCTCGATCGGTCTTGAGCCTGCTGTGAGAAAAAACTTTGCTCAGGCTTTTGAATTCACAAGCGGCATCTCGTTGGGTCCGTTGAATCGAATGCGGGTACGTGAGTCGGGAGTCGGCCAAGACCTGAAAGTCGAATTCGAATGGATGCCGCTTTCAATTTCGAAATCAGGCGACGTGATGGAAGCGCCGGCCGTATTTGCCGGTTACGGCGTGATGACGGCCGCAACCGATAAGATTGCAGCCTTTGACTCTTACGAAGGGCTCGACGTTTCTGGAAAGTGGGTCGTGGCACTTCGCGATTTGCCAGCCGACATCCCTCCTGAAAAACGTTTCCATTATCATATTTATTCGCGTCCTCAGCACAAAGCGTTGGTTGCAAAACAAAAGGGTGCGATTGGACTTATTCTCGTCGATGCGCCCGAGAGCGGTGCAAAAGCGAAGGACCTCGCCAAATTGAAATTCGAGGGCGCAAGCGAAGTCGGCATTCCGGTGATTCACGTATCAACTGCGACTGCAGAAAAGCTTTTCGCCAAAACGAAAACGAAGCTCAAAGACAAAATGAAGGATCTCGACAAAGGCGTCGTTTGGAACACACCGCTCGAAACCTCAATCGGCGGCAAGGTCGATTTGCGAGTTGAGAAATCGACGGCACTGAATGTCCTCGGTCGACTTCGCGGAAAAAACCCGAAGCTTGCTCCGCTTGTGATCGGTGCACACGGCGATCACCTTGGGCTTGGTGAAAGTGGCGCATCGCTCGCGCACGAAAACGAATCGGGAACTGCGCATTACGGAGCCGACGACAACGCTTCCGGTGTCACAGCGATGCTCGAAATTGCGCAAAGTTGGAGCGCATCCACAACGAAACCGGATCGCGATATTATTTTCGCGATGTGGTCTGCAGAAGAGCTTGGCGTTCTCGGTTCGACTTTCTTCTTGAAGGAATGGAAGTCTGAAAAACCTTTTGCCTACCTCAACATGGATATGGTCGGTCGTCTTCGCGACACGTTGACGGTTCAAGGGCTCGGCTCTGCGACCGAGTGGCGGACCCTTGTCGAAGCCTGGGCTGGAAAATTTCCGATGCCGATCAGTACAACGTCGGATCCTTATTTGCCGACAGATGCGATGCCATTTTACATGGCTAACGTACCGATACTCTCGTTCTTCACGGGAGCGCACGGCGAGTATCATTCTCCGCGAGACCGCTATGAGACCTTGAATTTCAAAGGCCTTGTCGACACCGCTAAAGTTGTCGATCTCGTGGCGAAAGACCTTTCGAAATCGTCGAGCCGTTTGACGTGGGTGAAGGTCGAATCTGCGAAAGGGCAGGGCGGAAGCGAAAGCCGATCGTTCCGTCTCTATCTCGGAACCGTGCCGGACTATTCGCAAGAAGGCGTCAAAGGGGTCAAGATTTCGGGTACCTCGAAAGACTCGCCCGCAGAGACCGCAGGGTTAAAGGCAGGAGACGTGATCGTGGGTCTTGGCGGAATCAAGATCGATAGCATTTACGATTACGTGTACTGTTTGCAGGCATTGAAAGCCGATGTCTCGGTGCCGATGAAAGTCGTACGCGCCGGGAAGTCGGTCGATCTGACAATTACCCCACGTTTGAAAACCGGCGGTTAGGTCATCGCTCAAGTTGACTCGCTTACGCGTTGTCTCTAGCGTCGGGCGATGGGCGCCGACGCAGACCTGATTGGTCTACTCTTTAAAATTGTCTCGTTTTTCATCCCGTTTTTGTTTTCGCTTTGCGTACACGAAGCCGCTCACGCGTGGATGGCAAAACTCTGCGGTGACGACACGGCTGAACGCATGGGTCGCCTGACACTGAACCCGATTGCTCACGCCGACATCATCGGGACCGTCGTGCTTCCGATCCTGGCCGTGGCAATTCCGGGAGCATCGCAGTTTATTTTCGGTTGGGCGAAAC
>JAYSYF010000261.1:0-3796 GCA_043716655.1 Bdellovibrionales bacterium
CCGGCGACATGACTTTGCGCTTTAAGCTCAAAGGTGCAGGTAAAGATCTGCGACTCGATTTTTTCGAAGGCGAAGTAAGGACGCTGACCGTAAACGGAAAAGCGCAGCCTCTGACTCAGAAAAAGCCTTACTGGATCGATCTTCCAAAAGCCGCGTTGGTTGAAGGAGATAACGAAGTACGAATCGAGTACGCGCACGCCTTCGCAAGAACGGGCGACGGACTTCACCGCTTCATCGATCCCGTTGACGGAAAAGTCTACTTGCACACTCAGTTTGAGACTTTCGATGCCAACCGCTTCATGCCTTGCTTTGACCAGCCGGATCTGCGCTCGGTCTTGACGATGTCGGTACTTGCTCCGAAAGACTTTATGGTTGTGACAGCGTCGAAAGAGACATCGAAAGAAGTTTCTGGAAATGCACGTCTCTGGGTGTTCGAACCTTCAGCGCAAATCTCGACGTACCTCTTCTCTTTGCACGCTGGACCATTTTTCGTTCACACCGACAAATACAAACGCGCAGATGGCAGCGTTCTTCCGTTGCGAATCATGGTTCGCCCAGGTTTGAAGAACGCGATGAAAGAAAAAGAGTGGTTCAAGACTACGAAGGACGGCCTTGCGTATTTCGAAAAATATTTCGGCACGAACTATCCATTTACAAAACTCGACCAGCTTGTCGTTCCTGAATTTAATTCGGGCGGGATGGAGAACGTAGGCGCAATCACTTACACCGAGCACGTTCTTCCCCGTTCTGTTCTGACTCGGAAAAATCGCCGCGGAATCTCGAGCTTGATGCTTCACGAAATCGCACATATGTGGTTCGGCGATCTCGTCACGATGGCATGGTGGAACAATCTCTGGTTGAACGAGAGTTTTGCGACGTTCATGTCGGCGCAAGCACAAGCCGATGCGACCGAGTTCAAAGAAGTATGGCAGACATTCGGCGCGAATACGAAAGCGCGTGCTTACGTTGAGGACGCGATGGGCACGACGCATCCGATTGAAGCTCCAATCGCTACTGTCAAAGAGGCGATGACGAACTTCGATGCGATCACTTACAACAAGGGCGCATCAGTTTTGAAGCAGCTGAACTATTACATGACGGCAGAAGCTTTCCGCGAAGGTATCCGCGATTACTTCAAAACGTATGCTTACCAGAACACGACTCTTAGCCAATTTATCGGTTCACTGCAAAAGCACACGAAGAAAGATCTTTCTCACTGGGCCGACCGCTGGCTTCGTCAGTCGGGTGCTGACACCGTTTCGGCGTCATATAAGTGCGAAGGCGGTCGTCTTAAAGCGATCGATCTGAAGCTTGATACGACAGCAGGCCGCATGGATCGTCCACAGTCGATGGAAGTTGCACTTTACGGTAAGTCTGGTGGAAAGACGATCGTACAGTCGCGAGTTCGTGCAGACTTCGAAGGTCCGGGAACATCTCAGACGCAGACACTTAAAGGCGATTGGGCATGTCCTGAATTCGTTTATCCAAATCACGACGATCACGCCTACGTCATGGTGAAGCTCGATCCAACAAGCCTCGCGTTTTTGACTCAAGGTCTTTCGAAGATCGACGACCTGATGACACGAACCCTCGTGTGGAACGACCTCTGGCGTATGGTTCGCGAAACTGAACTTTCGTTGAAAGCGTATGTCGATATCGTCAGCGGAAATTTCGCTGCTGAAAACGATGAGATCGTGTTGCAGCAAGTGCTTGGCACGATCAGCCGTCCAAGCGGATCGATCTTCAGCTACTGGCCAACGACGCCTGCGTCGAAAGCTGAAAGAGCGAAATTCGTTCTTGCGATGGAGAATGAATTCCTTCGCCGCGTCCGAACTGCGAAATCGGGTTCCGATGCAGAAAAACTTTGGTACGACGCTTTTGTTCAAATTTCTGAAACGCCAACGGCGACGGCGCAGCTCTACAAGTGGTACACGAGCGGAAAAGTTTCGAAGAGTTTCCCACTCGATGTCGAGCGCAACTGGGCGATTGCTACGACGCTGACTCGATTCAACCATGCGAACGCAGCGCAGGTCGTTTCAGAGATGAAGAAAAAAGACACAACCGATCGTGGTCTTAAAGCCGCTCTCTCTGCTGAGGCATCGCAACCAGCTCTTGATACGAAGAAAAAGTTTGTCGAAGAGTTCACGACGACAGCGACAGCGAACCCACGTTCACTTGAACAAGCTGAAGCCGTACTGTTCGCGTTATTCCCGATCGAACAACGGGCCGCTAAACTCGGATTCGCAAATCAGTACTTCTCGTTCCTGGAAAAGAATCGTGCTTCAGAAGAGCAGTCGCGCGTCGGAGCTGTGATTCACAGTTTGATGCCGCTCAATTGCGAAGCGAACAGTTCCGGAACGCTTAAAGAAAAAGTGAACGCTTATCCGGACATGAATCCTTCGTTCAAAAAAGGATTCCTGATGAGCTTAGAAGAAGACGAGCGTTGCCAACGAGTTCGAGCCCGAAGCAGCCTCTAGGCCCAAAGGCCGTTATCGGATACTAGTCAAAATCGATTGCCTGATATAAATTCGGGCAATGTCGATCTCGCGAAGAAACGATAAAAATGCGTTGAGCCGTGCCCCTGGGCGCGGCTCTGACGTATTGAACCAAAGTCGATTCGAGAAGCTCACTCGCGAAACTGATCTCGAAAATTACGGATGGTTCGATGAAGATGATGTATCCCTCGTTAAAACTCAGATTTTCAAAGACACTTCGCGAAAAATTATTTCAGAGAACAGCAGTCCCGATATTCCCTTTCAATTCAGTATCAATGCCTATCGAGGTTGTGAACACGGGTGCTCGTATTGCTACGCGCGACCGACTCATGAATATTTAGGACATTCGGCGGGTCTCGATTTCGAATCGAAAATTTAAGTCAAAGAAGCGGCGCCGGAGCTTGTTGCGAGTGCTGGCCGACTTCAAGAATCCAGTGAGCTTGATCACCAAAAACCACATGATCACTCGCGATCTCGACATCTTGAGCGAAATGGCTCAGCAAAAGCTTGTCGTGGCTTTTCTAAGTATCACGACGCTCGACCCTGTGCTCGGTCGATCGCTCGAACCGCGCACGTCCCGTTTTCTGTCACCGAGATTTTTTCGGAGTGGCTTACAACCCACCGACCCGAAGCCCGAGAAAAAGTGTTGGCAAGCGTAAGGTCCATTCGCGGCGGAAATCTTAACGATCCAAACTTTAGAAGTCGCATGCAGGGCGAAGGACCAAAGGCTGAAAACATGCGGTCGATGTTCGAGCCGGGCGATCAAATGGGATTGTTCTAAGTTCAGAAGCGCCACGAGGTGTGGCGCGAGAACCCGAAGCCAGTCGATTTCGAACCCTGCTGATGAGTTTCAGTCGACTTCTTGCGGGCCAAGGAATTGCACTCCTTGTGGAATAACATGGAGGTTACACATGATTTCCAATGATGTTCGCCAAGCAAAACCCAGCATGACTCAGATAATGGGACACGCCCTTCATCCGATCCTGGCCGCATTTCCTATCGTGCTTTATGCGATTAGCACCGGTTGTTACATTGCTTACGCGATCAACCTTCAATCTTTCTGGTTTAAAGCTGCATTTTACGCTGGCTGCGCGGGCGTCTTTGCATTCATCGCCGCAGCGATACCGGGGATCCTCGATTACCTAAGTCATATCTCGGCAAAGTCTGCGGCAAGAAAAACCGCACGAACCCATGTCGCGTTTAACATTTTGGCTCTGATGTTGTTCGTCACAAACACGCTCCTGCTATGGAACGTCGTGACTCCCGAAGTTCTGCGGGTGGAGGCATTCGATGCACTTGAT
>JAYSYF010000262.1:0-3783 GCA_043716655.1 Bdellovibrionales bacterium
TCAAAGAAAGCGAGAAGGATGACTCCGCCAATCAAAAGATAGGTCAGACCAGAGAATGCTTTGGTTTCGTGTTGCCGCATCACGGGTCCAAAAACCTTCATCGTCGCTTGATTCAGTCCGGGACGTGACTGGCGAAGCCAATCCAGCGGGAGAAAAAATGTCAGCAAGCCGCCGATGATGAACCAGCTCTGGCGCGTGCCGAAGTAATTGTAGATCAAAATCATTCCGATGATGCCGACGAAATGCCAAAGTTTTCTGGCCAAATGCAGGTCGGTTTTTGAACGAAGAGTTGAGCGCATACCCATAGCGAAGTGACCGTAACTAAGCCGAGTTCGCTACACAAGAAATGCTCGCGGACCCTCGATCAGGCGCCGACACATAGCGCCAGATTTGGCGAGGATTGGCGCTGCCAAACCGAAAGAAGCTCGCGTTGTGCACAGCCTTTTCAAGAGGCTGAAGTTCCTTGTGATATCAAGCATTTGGAGTGACGTTGGCGGCGTCGCTGAGGACACAAATCAGCATTTTTCGGACCCGGTTTTGCAACTCGGAAGGGTCGATGAGAATTTTTCCTGCGATCCTGCTATTCCTGACATGCGTATTTCTCTCGCACGGAGCTTCCGCGCGAGCCGAAAAGTCGCACGGTTTTTCAGCGATGCGCATGAAATTGCCGCGCGGATATGTCTCGGACGTCGAGCGCGAAAGAGTCGACGATACTCGCGATCTTGTTTGGATCCAAAAACCGGGCAATGACGGAACTCTCAGCGAGAAAATTTTTAATCAAACACTTAGTCGCGAGTTCCGAGAACGTTACGAGCAGCGTTTCGGTCAGACCGAAATCGAACGCGTTTTCGCTGCTCCGAACCGAACGTCGTATTACAACGATGCCTACGGTCAGAAAGGAACGCCGCAAGAGATGCTCGACGAGCGTCGTAAGTTCGGTGAGTTTATGGTGCGGCGACTCGGTGAATGGCACGTTGAAAACTACGCTAAGACCGATCCACAGGTTCGCGCCGTTTGGGAAGCGAAGGAGCGAATTTCTAATTACAAAATTGAAGTCGCTTCGTTCCGCATCGATGCTCAGTATTCTCTCGCGGGAAACATTCTCGACATCAAAATGGTAAATCCTTATGTCGTTTCAAAAGTTAGTCTGCTGATGAATCCCGATCAGTTTGGTCCGGGACCAGTCGACGAAGCATTGCTCTCTGTATTTCGTCAGGTCAATTTTCGCTATGCCGTCGAAGCGCGCTGGCGGGTAACAGATGGTTTCGTGACACTCATTCACTACAAGCCAATCGCGCGCGTCTGGAATGGAAGCTTGACGACTTCAGCAGCTATTCATGGTGCCGGTCGATCGGCGCGTGAAACTTTGTGGCTGGTCGGCATAGGCCGCATTTTTTGATCGGCGAGGCCACGCCAGTCGCTTACTTTCGTTCGATTTTTAAGATTTGCTCGCGACCACTGCGACGAATTGTGATTTCGTTTTCGCCTGGCGAGAGAGAAATGTAATCTGTCGAAATTCCGTCTTGAGCGACGACTGTTTCTGCAGCAATTGTTCGATCTTTTTTTGCAGCTTTCGCTGTGGCTTCGGGAGTACTGAAAGTTCCGGCCATTGCTTCTGGCTCTTTCGCACTAGCTGAGGCATTGAACACGGTGGCCTCGAAGCCGTTCGTCTTATTCTGAATGCCGACAATGGTGTCGTTGGCCGTGCAGGCTTCGAATTGAAGACGCAACTGTCGAACCGCCGAAACAATTCGTAACCGCGTCGCGGGTTCGCATCCGACTCGTGCCGTCTTCAGCGCGAGACGCGAATCGGCGGCAATTGTTTCGGCATCGGTGCTGCTGGCAGGAGCACGTCCCGAGATCTGCAAACCGTTCTGACCGATAAAAATCGCAGGCGAGACGCCCGCTTGAGACTTCGAATACGGTCGAAGCACGGTCGCGACGTTGACGACCGTCAACAGCGCAACGAGGCCGATTGTCCAAAGGTGAAATTGAAGCCAAAGACGCTTTCGCACTCCTCTTTATCGGAGTGCGCTTCGATTGTGTTGAGGGTCTGGGTCTAGGGCTTTTTCTTCGCTGCTGGCGCTGCTTTCGGAGCCGGCTGAGCTTTCAAAAACTTCGCAGCCGTGTCAGACGGCGACACCGGAATCGACATCGATCGTAAGAGGTTGGCGACCTTCGACTTATCGGTGATCGAGATTTTAGCGTCGCGGACCCGCTCGAAGATCTTGCGATAAGTAGCGTTGTCAGCGAGCTCTGGTTTCAGTTCGGCCATCATGTTTTCCAGAATAACGACGTAGGTCGCAGTCCGTCTCGGACCCTCTTGGGTTCGAAGTTCGGCGAGCGATTCTTCGGTGAGCTCTGCTAGCACTTCGTCGAGCGAATTGAGATCGACCAGTTCGCGCCGAACTCGGCTATAAAGATTCGACCGAGCGCCATCTTGATCAGGACGCGAGAGTGCGATTCGCATCGCATCTTTCAAATTTTCTAAAGCTTCAGGCTCGGCCGCAATATCGCCGTCCTCGTTGTCTTCTTGTTTTGCTTGGAGCGCCTGCGCTTTTTTCAGTTTTAATTTGATCATGTCGCTGACTTGATCAGAGTTTTTTAGCAGCAGTGAGGACGCGTCGTACTCGACTTTTGTCCATGCGAGTGGAGATGCGAGCAAAACCGAGATCGCGAGTAAAGCGCCAATCGAGGTTGAACGAAAATTTGACTGCATGCGATGTCTCCTAAAAAAACGAGCAGAAAATGCTGACTTACACAGCTATTGTACCGTTCTCGCCGCTCGCCGACTAGCGACGTTTTTCGGCTCGACCTCGATGTAAACGTTATGGCATCCTTGGACGGTCGCTCGTTTATATCGATTTGGTGCAGCCCGTTTTTAGTCGGCTTATCGCCGATGGAGGATCCCTTGAATACCCGTCATAACTTTTTATCTCACTCTGGCTTCGTAGCGTTCTTGTTAACTGTGCTTTTGGGTGTTGCTGCCTGCGCGCCATCGGCTCCTCAGCTCAAAAAAGTTATCGAAGACAATCCGGATATCCTGTACGCAGCTATGCGAAAAGATCCGGTAAAATTTCTTGAGGTCGTTAACGAAGTCGCTGAAAAAGCGAAATCTCAGAAGGAAGAGCAGCAGTTTGACGAAGGTTTCAAAAATCCTTTGCAGCCTGTTCTCGACGAAAAGCGAATGTTCGAAGGAGCCAAAACGGCGCCGGTTACGATCGTTGAATACTCTGATTTCCAGTGCCCTTATTGCCAGCAAGGTCACGCGACGATGAAAGAGCTGCTGAAAGTTTACGACGGCAAAGTTCGAGTCACCATGAAGAACTATCCGATCGATCGTCTGCATCCTCAGGCTCGAAAAATGTCGCATTTGTTTGAAGCGATGGGAACTAAGGATCAAGCGAAAGCAATCCAGTTCCAGGCGGCACTTTTCGAGCGTCAGAGCGATTTTGCTCCGAACGAAGCTGAAAAGAAGTCGAAGACTCAAGAAGAGTTCATGGCGAAGTACAACAAGCGCATCGACGCGGAACTCGCAAAGTTTGTGAAGTCGTTTGGCTTTGATTACGCTGAATTGAAGAAAATCGGCGATAGCGAAGCGATCACGAAAATGATCGAGCAGGATGGCGCTGAAGCTCAGAAATTCGGCTTCTCGGGTACTCCTGGCTATCTTGTGAACGGAGTTCCCGTGCGTGGGGCTTATCCGCTTGAAGCTTTCAAGAGCATCATCGACAAGCACTTGGCCGCGAAAAAGTAAGACCCAAGGTACCTGCTTCCTTTTTG
>JAYSYF010000263.1:0-11378 GCA_043716655.1 Bdellovibrionales bacterium
TCGAGGAAAAAGAAGTACGATTGCCATCGTTAAAAGTTGGCGACGCTGTGAAAGTTATCGATCTGCTCACACAGGCGCACGAAACCAAGCCTCCAGCTCGCTTCACGGAGGCAAGTCTCGTTCAGACAATGGAACGCGAAGGCATTGGTCGACCTTCGACTTACGCTTCGATCATCGGAACAATTATCGATCGCGGTTACGTCAGAAAAGGCGGAAACGCGCTCGTACCAACGTTCACAGCGATGGTGGTCGCAAAACTTTTGAGTAAACATTTGCCAGAGTTCGTCGACGTCAAATTCACGAGCGGTATGGAGGATTCGCTCGACGAAATCGCGCAGGGCCAACTTGATTCTATCGGGTATTTAAAATCGATTTATTTCGGCAAAGGTGCAAAACACCAAGGGTTGAAACCGCTTGTCGACAAACAAGAAGCCGAGATCGATCCAGCCGAAGCGCGCACGATTCAGCTCGAAGGATTAAAGGGTTTGAATTTCCGCGTCGGTCGTTACGGCGCTTATGTTTGTCGTGATTCGAAAGAAGGCGAACAGTGTGCATCGATTCCTGATGCTCAGTCGCCATCAGAAATCACAGCCGAAATTGTAAATAAACTGATCGACCAAAAATTGAATGGCGCCGATGCACTCGGAAAAGATCCGAAGACGGGTCAACCGATTTATGTGTTGAGCGGACGCTATGGTCCGTACGTTCAGTTGGGCGAAGCCGATAGCGAAGATGCGAAACCGAAACGTGTTTCGCTTCCGGCAGGAACCGAACCGGAAAACGTGACGATGGAAAAAGCGCTTCAGCTTTTGGAACTCCCGAAAACTTTGGGACTCCATCCGGGAACTGGCAAAGAGATCAAAGCCGGCCTCGGACGTTTCGGACCTTACGTCGTTCACGATGGCGATTTCAGATCGATTCCGAAAACAGAAAGCCTGTTTGACGTTACGCTCGCGCGCTCTCTCGAACTTTTCGCAAAAGAGAAGCAAGGTCGTGGTCGTGCGGCGGCACTTAAAGAACTGCCGATGCCGGGGCGCGAAGATAAGATTCAGGTTTTCTCTGGGCGCTATGGCCCGTACGTGAAGCTTGGCAAAGTGAACGCATCGTTGCCTGAAGGAATGAAGCCCGAGGACATCACGCTCGAGCAGGCGCTTGATTTGATCAAAGCGCGCGGCGGTGGTGATGAAGATACATCCGAGTCATCACGCAAATCTGGCAAAAAAGGTGCGAAGAAGGCCGGCGTTAAGAAAGCGCCAAAACCAGCCGTGGAGAAGACCGAGGCTCAAAAGGCCGCGGGCGCTGCATTTGCTGCGAAGATGGCAGCAGCTCGCGCTGCAGCTAGCGAAAAGAAGGCGCAAGCGACAGCAGGACCAAGCGGGGGAGCGAAGAGCAGCGCGTCTGCGGGAGCTAAGAAGCCTCCTGTCGTCGCATTCCCACCTCCGAAGCCCTCTAAGGTTTCTACGATCGTTCGCAAAAAATAGAATCGCGTGGTGGGGCTTCGTCCCACTTCAGTTGAATTCGTCGGCAGATCGCGATAAAAATCGCCGAGCATGACGGACCAAGATCAACCAGCCAATGTGGTTTCCGCACAACCCGAGAAGGGGCAGCTAGAACTGCCGATCGGACGAGAAGTCGCGCGCGATCGCAATGCGGACCTGGGTGGTCGCAGTTTTTACTTTTTCGATTTCGACGACAACGTCGCGTTCTTGGCGACTCCGATCATCTTGTTCGAACGTGAAACTCGTCGTGAGTTAAAAGTTTCTAGCGGCGAGTACGCGAAGATTCACCGTTCGGTCGGTAAGCCCGGCGCCTACGAGAAATACGAACTAGTTAACGATGATCAGACGGGCTCATTCAGAAGCTTTCGCGACCGGGATATTGGAATGCTCGATCGTCTCTTGGGTCGCAAACAAATGTTTGTGCAGGATTTAGCAGCCGCTCTTGGTTTCCCGGACGTGCAGTGGAAGGGACCTTCTTGGAGTTGCTTTTATCATGCGGCTCTCAATCGACGGCCGATGAGCGTAATCACGGCGCGCGGACATGCTCCTGAAACGATCAAACAAGGCATTCAACTTTTTGTCGACCGATCCTATTTGCCGCATCAGCCGAATTACTTAAGCATATTTCCCGTAACGAATCCGACAGTGCGACTTTCTCTTGGCTGCAAAGACGGCTCGACTTCGGTCGCGTCGCTGAAAAAGGCAGCGATCCGCGCGTCGGTCGAGCGTGCAGTGGAAGTTTACGGAAAAAATGACTTCCATCGCTTCGGAATGTCAGATGACGACCCGCACAATATAGAGTTGATTACCGAGGAGATGCGCCAATTGAAGGCTGAATATCCATCGATGTCGTTCTTCGTGATCGAGACCCAGGCAGGACGTTTTGTGAAGTGGGAAGTTTATCCTGACCACTCGGAACCCACGGTTTGTTTAGCAAATGCAGATTTCCAGTCCTTTGAGCAGCTGACGCTCCTTCCCCCTTAGGGTTAAAGTTGAGAGGCTCGCTTTCGTTCCGAACTCTGAAAGGAAGAGTTATGACACTTCGACCGCGTTCCCTTCTTCTTGTTGCGACGCCACTGGCGATCGCGTTTGCGGTGCTAAGTGCACCGACTCTTCAGGCGCAAGCGCCGAAGGGCGGCGGACTGACTCTTGGCTGCGAAAACGTTCGTCGCATTCAAGACAAATTTTTCGATCAGCACATTTTGTATAAAGCGCCGGATGCAGCTGTTGAAGGCCGCGCCGTCGAGCAGTATATAAAACGACTCGACAGCGCTAAACTTTATTTCCGTCAGCCAGACGTCGACGACATGAAGTCGAAGATGAAAGGTTTGTTCAAAGCGCTAGAGAACGACAATTGCACAGCACTGACTGGCGCATTTGATACTCTCGTTAAACGAGTTGAAGAGCGTGTCGATTTCGCGAAGAAGACTTTGAATGCGAAGACTTTCAAATTCGATCCGAACACTTCAATTACTCTCGATCCGGACACACGTAAATACGCGAAGACGCCGGCCGAGCAAGATGCTTATCAAAAGAAGTATCTCCAGTTTCAGCTGTCGAACCAACTTGCAACGGGCTTGAAACAAGAAGAAGCGGTGGCTCAAGTTATTCGCACGTACGAGCGCGGGCTCAAGCGCGTGAAAGACCTCAATCAAGAGCAACGTTTCTCTGATTACTTAGATGCTTTCGGGCGCGCACTTGATCCGCACACATCTTATTTTTCGAAAGACGCACTCGAGGATTTCGAAGTTCAAATGAGTCTTTCGCTAGAAGGTATCGGCGCTTCGCTCTCTTCGCAGGATGGATTCACGGTTGTCGAGCAGTTGATCGATGGCGGAAGCGCGAAATCTTCTGGTCTCGTTCAGCCGCAGGATAAAATCGTAGCTGTCGGCCAGATAAAATCGGACGGAACGGAAGAGCAGTTCGAGAACGTTGTCGAAATGGATCTTCGCGAAGTCGTCCGTCGTATTCGCGGCAAAGCCGGAACAAAAGTTCGCCTTCAACTTCTTCGTCAGAAGACAGACGGTTCGAAAGAACGTCTCGCAGTCACTCTTTCACGCGACAAGATCAAGCTTGAAGAGGATGCGGCTCAGCTCTCGATGCAAACGCGCGAGATCGACGGCAAGGCCGTGCAGTTGGCAGTCTTGAATTTGCCTTCGTTCTATTCTGACGGTCGTCGCGGTGGTCGTTCCGCGGCTACAGACATGAAGAAGCTCATTACAGAAGCTCGCGAAAAGGGCGCAAAGGCCATGGTTGTCGACTTCTCGACAAATGGTGGCGGTTCGCTTGATGACGCTGTCAAAATTGCGGGTCTCTTCTTCAAAATCGGAAACGTTGTAAAGCAGTCGTCGAATCGTGATCCAGAAGGTCCCGCGTTGACTCTTGCCGATCGCGATACAGCTGTAGATTGGCCAGGTCCGCTCGTTGTTCTTACGAGCCGCATCTCTGCTTCTGCGAGCGAGATCGTTGCCGGCACTTTGAAAGACTATAACCGCGCGGTTATTGTAGGCGGCGACCACACGTTCGGTAAAGGAAGTGTTCAGTCGGTTCAGGAATTGCCTCCAGGTCTTGGCGCAGTGAAGACGACGGTTGGATGGTTCTTTACTCCAAGCGGATTCTCTACGCAGTGGCGCGGAGTCGAAGGCGACGTTGTTTTTCCAAGCGCTTTCGCAACTGAAGAAATTGGCGAGAAGAGCCTCGATTATTCGCTGAAACCAAAGGCGATTGCCGAGTTCCGTTCGAAAGAAGCGAAAGTTCCAGCCGGTGCTGAGGCTTGGATGGAAATTTCGAAAGGCGATCTCGATCAATTGAAGTCTCGTGCTAACGCACGGGTCGCGAAAAATCCCGAGTTCGTTAAGATTACTGGTGAGATCAAGAAAGCTAAAGCGCGCGGTAAGACCGTGAAGCTTTCGGATTCGTTGAAAGAATCGAAGGAACGTAAAGAAGAGAACGATTCGAAAAAGCAGTTCGGAAAAGACGAGAAACTTGCTGAATACTTGAAGCGTGCCGAGATCCAAGAGGCGCTCAACGTCGCGGCCGATCTTTATGCTGTTCAGAACAAGGTTTCGTTGCAGAAAGTTTTGATTCCTACGCCACCACCGGCAACAAAAGTTGTCGCGGTTAATGCTAAGAAAACAATCGATCCGGTAACGAACACTTCGAAGGAACAAGCTCCCGAAACAGACGTCAAGGGAAGCATCAAACGAGAAGAGACTAAAGAGTCCGTTTCTCCGTAGTAAAACTATGCCCGCACTTCGTGCCCTCTGCACGGAGGACCGTGCAGAGGGCATAGTTTTGGTAAATAAAACCGTCGCCTTGCACGAGGCGACCTTGTAATCGAAAATAGCGTCGCTTTCCCATAAGGAAGCGACGCTGTTTTTTTGACTTCATGACGGCGGCTGGGTAACCAGAAGAGACTGCTTTTTAAGGGAGATGCGATGAGACAGGTTCCAACCGCAAAGACGTCTAAGGCGTCTAAGGCGTCTAAGAAGACGGCTGCCAAGAAGTCATCGAAGACGCTGGTGGCGAAGCCGGCCAAAGACCGATCGCTAAGCTTACTGCCTAAAAAACAAGTGCTGCACATGCTCGATCTGATGGTTAAATCGCGCGTTCTCGAAGAGCGACTTATCAAAGTTTATAAAACGGGCGACGCGTACTTTTGGATCGGTGGACCCGGAGAAGAAGCCTTCGGAGTTCCGCTCGGCCTGCTGACCACAAAGGGACAGGGCCCAGCCTACGATTACCTACACCTGCACTATCGTGGTACGCCAACGTTGATCGCGATGGGCCTCAGCTACATCGATTCTTTGCGTCTGATCATGAACCGCGTGACCGACCCGTCGACCGGTGGGCGCAATTTCGCGAACCATTATTGTTTTCCCGAGTGGAACGTTGTTCCCGTCGGTTCGCCGATTGAAGTTCAATACGGCATGGCCGTCGGAACGGCGATGGCACAGCGACGCCGCAAGATGAAGAAGCAGCCAGCAGGAGTCACCATTGTCACCGGTGGTGATGCCGGATCTGCAGAGGGCGATTTCGCTTCGTGCTTGATTTGGTCTTCGCGTCCCGGAAACGAATTGCCGATCTACATCACTGTCCAAAACAATAAGTGGGGGATCTCGACTCCCTACGCTGGTCAGCATGGCGAGAAGAACGTCGCTGATCGAGGCAAGGCGTTCGGTATTCGGACGAACGTTGTTAACGGTAACGATCCGATCGAATCTTATTTCGCGATTTCCCAGGATCTTGAGTACATCAAGAAAAATACGAAACCAGTTCTGACTGAATTCCAAGTTTCGCGTCTGTACGGTCACTCGTCAGCATCGGGTGCCAATCGCGAAGTTGGCGATGATCCGCTTCAGCTTTTTGAAAAGCGACTCGTGGATTCAAAATATATCGCACCGAGCTTCGTAAAAGAACTCTGGGCGCAGTACGATGTCGAATCCCGTGAAGCGGCCGAAGTTGTTCGCGGCGAACCTGTGCCGGGTAAAGAGAGCGTTTGGGATCATGTCTATGCAAACAATGAGAACGCGGACTGGAGGAAATTCTAATGGCTAACATGGCACAAGCTATTCGAATGGCTCTTCACTATGGTGAGAAAAATCTTGGCGTCACAGACATTTTTGGTCAGGACGTCGGAGCACCGCTCGGTGGCGTTTTCACTGCGACTCAAGGTCTTGAGAACGCTTGGAATGCTCCGCTGGACGAACGCGGAATTATTTCAACTGCGATCGGTCTCGGACTCGCCGGCGATCGCTGCGTCGCTGAAATTCAATTCTGCGATTATATTTTCAACACAATCGATCTTTTAAAAATCGCGGGCAACACTCTGTGGTGCTCGAACGGCCAGTACAATATGCCGATCGTTGTGATGACTCCGGTTGGTGCTGGCATTCGCGGTTCAGTTTATCACTCGCATTCTTTCGACGCTTCGGCGACGCGCCTTCCTGGTTGGAAGGTTGTGATGCCTTCGACTCCTCTCGATGCATACGGCCTGATGGTTTCGGCGATTAAAGATCCGAATCCTGTTCTGTTTTTGAAACCGAAAGCACTGATGCGCGTTCGTGGCGAAGAGCTTCTTCCTGGCGAACCGGCGGAAAAGGAATTGAAAGCGATGATCGATGCGCCTATCGGCGATCGTTCGAAATGGAAAGCGCGCTGGCCTGAACTTGGCGAGTTCGAGATTCCAATCGGTAAAGGCAAAATTGTTCGCGAAGGCAGCGATGTCACGGTCGTCAGTTACGGTCGAACGCTTCCGCTTTGTGCAAAAGCGGCGCAGGAGCTTGGTGAACAAGGACATTCGGTCGAAGTGATCGACCTTCGTTCGCTCTATCCTTACGACTGGCAGATGATTCGCGAATCGGTCAGCAAAACAGGCCGCGTGTTGTTTGTGAACGAAGACACTGAAGTTACAAATTTCGGCGAGCATTTGTCGTATCGAGTTACTCAAGAGCTGTTCTATCAGTTGCAGGCACGTCCGCGTGTTCTGGCTGGCAAGAATCTTCCTGGCATTGGACTGCATCCGAATCTTGAAGAGGCTTCGGTGCCACACCTTGAGGACATCGTAGAAGAGCTTCATGCTGTTCTTTCTGAGGTTCCATAGTGGCGAGAAAAGTTCCTGTTCCGTTCGATAAATACGATTTCTATCGTCGTGCCGTACAATCGCCTGACGTCGATGTTCGATTTCTCCGTGACACCTTCAAGGAGTTAAAAGAACGCGAGCCTTCAACCTTGCGAGAAGACTTCTGCGGAACTTTCGCCATCTCTTGTGAGTGGGCGAAGCTTTCGCCGAAGTATCGCAGTTACGGCGTCGACCTTGATCCCGAGCCAATTGCCTATGGCAGAGAACATTACTTGTCGAAGTTGTCGCCGAGCGCACAAGAGCGAGTGACCATTCGCGAAGCGAACGTTTTAAAACCAGGCGTTCCGAAAACCGACATCGTAGCTGCGATGAATTTTTCGCATTACATCTTTAAAGATCGCCTCGCGATGAAGTCCTACTTTCAAACGATACTGGCCACCTTGAATGACGGTGGAATATTCGTAGCCGATTCATTCGGCGGTCCCGCCTGCCAAAAGCCAACCCGCGATGTGATCAAGCACAAAGGCTTTAACTATATCTGGGAGCAGAAGGGTTACGACCCAGTTAGTTGTGAAGCGCACTTTTACATTCATTTCCACGTGAAGGATCGAAAAGGAAAGGTCACTCGGCATCAGAGTCAGTTTTCTTATGACTGGCGGATGTGGTCGATCCTGGAACTTCGCGAGTTGATGCTAGAGAGCGGTTTCAAACAGACGCACGTCTATTGGGAAGGCACGACACGCAGCGGATCGGGCAACGGCGTCTTCACGCGTACCGAACAAGGCGAAGAGTGTGAAGCCTGGGTCGCCTATGTCGTTGGCGAAAAGTAGTTCCTAATTCTTAGCGCCCGCAGACTTTAATTCGGCCATTGTGAAAAGTGCGTGGAGCTTAAGTCCCGCTTCAACGAGCTTTGCCGTTTTACCTTCGCTGCGATCAATGACCCCAACAACATCCGTGATTATCGCGCCATCGGCTCGAAGGTCAGTCGCGCTGATGACGATTTGTCCTCCGGTCGTAATGACGTCTTCAATCAACGTGACCTTTCGAGCTTTGATGTCGGGACCCTCGGCGAATCGGCAGGTGCCATAGTCCTTTGGTTGCTTACGAACGAAGACGACCTGATGTCCCGTTTCTAGCGCGATCGCCGTTGCGATTGGAATTCCACCCATCTCGAGGGCGCCAAGAAGTTCAGTGTCTCGAGGCAGAAGTGGGATCAACATTCGGGCAATTTCCCGCAGGACTTTGGGCTGGCTCTCGAACTGGTATTTGTCGAAGTATTCGTTCGAAGTCTGACCACTGCGAAGTTTGAACGAGCCCGTGCGGTGAGAAAGTCGAAAAACTTCGCGTGCGAGATCGGTTTTGTTCATGTGTGCTCCGTCACTTGGTAACCGCGATGGTTACTGATTGGCCCTGATTTGTTTGGCACAAGGGATGCTTTTCTTCAATGTCGGACAAGGTCTGAGCGGTGTTAGGGACAAGTGGGGCACGCGTATGGAAGAACAACAGCCAAATGAGAAAGCAGAGAGTCTTCTTGGCGTCACAGAGAGTGCCGATTCGCACCTTGAGCCGCGTTCAGAAGATGCGATGGATTTCAGTTCGTGGGCCGCACAGCCAGCGCCACGGCGGCGTGCATCATTAAACCGAGAGAAGTTCGACCTCGATGCACTTAAAATCTTCCTGATTTTGGCAGCGATGACGGCAGGCATGGCCTTGGCCGTTATGTCTCTTTTCTGATCCACGCAGCAAACTTCGAGTTCATTTGGTCAGGAGTGATCGCAGCGATGCATGGAGTGTCGTAGGAGTGTTCGCGCGTAATGAGCTCAGTGAGCAGATCGATTTTTCCGTCGACGGTTTTGAACAACGCTCCGGTTTCGTCCGTCATTTTCACGACGTCATTCCAGCGATAGATCGATTTGTGACCGGCGAAAATGTTCGCGCAGGCCGCGAGCTTCGCTTCGACGGCGAGGCCGCCGATGCGCGCCGCTTCGACTTCGTTTGCAAACGTGACATATAAAAATGCGAGATCGCGCGAGTCTTCCATCATTTCTGGTTCGCCTCGGAATCTTTAAAGACGCGACTACCGACAGATTTTTTCTGTCCCTGATATTTACCGCGATAAGGATTTTGCGCGGCCTGATCCATTTTGCAGAAAACCAATTGGCAAATGCGACGGCCGGCCTTGAGTGTGATTGGCAAAGAATTCGCGTTGTAAAGCTCAAGCGTGATCGTGCCTTCAAAGCCCGGATCGACCCAACCCGCATTCTGAATAAAAAGTCCGAGGCGTCCGATCGAACTTCGACCTTCAACGAACGCTGTCAGGTCGTTTGGAAGTTTCACGTATTCCATTGTTGTAGCTAATAAAAATGTGTGTGGAGCAATCGTGATCGTATCGCCTTCGTACTCGCGATATTTGATTTCGGAATCCATTTCGATCGACTTCATGTTGAAGTCTTCAATTGTCAGATAGTGAGTGCCCAACCGGCAATCGATCGACGCAGGCTGAATGCTCTCGGGCGTCAGTGGCTCAACAACAAGTTCCTTGTTTTCGATCATTCTCCGAAGAGTTTTGTCAGATAAAATCATGAAGCATATCTAGCGCGGGCAGAAGTTTTTGCAAACCGAGCCGATCAACTAATATCGAACTAGAATCGCCGCGTCGCTGAAGTTGCGACCAAAGATGTTTGAGAGCTATACGTGCACATAGGAGGTTTCGATGCGCAGTTTGCAAGTTAGAAGTGTGGTCGTTAGCTGTGCCGCTGCGTTCACGTTGGTTGTTGGTTTTGCTTCGGCTGAGGCTGAAGAGTGCCCCCCGAAAGACACCTACGTTTGCAAGATTCAAAAAGGTGCAGACAAAGGCAAAGAGATTGTCGTCGTACAACTTCCTCAAAAGTTTGCCGTTACAAATGGCGCGTTCTTTGGCTCTGTTCTTAAAATAGATCAGGCCACGATTGACGAACGACCACTCGAGGGAAGTGGACAAGTCTACGAGATGAATTTAACGGCCGGGCATCGAACCTACAGATTCGTCAATATCGATCAAGTCGACGAGAAAACCGATTTAAGTGCGGTTTTAAAAACCGAGAGGCGAGGAACGGTGGTCGTTCTTCCACAAACAGGCCAAGGCACTTACGCTTACGACGGCAGCCCAAAACAACTCATGGTCTGCCAAGCAAAATACTTCGCCCAATTAAACCCACACACAAAAGACGGCGCGCTCAGCGACGAAGACATCTGCAAAATAATGATCGAAAACAATCAACGCTCAAAACGCTAAGTAAATTCGCGGGATTTTCACCCGCGGCGCCGCGGGTGAGAGCTGCGCAAAGTTGCCTGTGGTCACCCTAGGCCACACACCGAGGTCTTCTGAATCTGACTGAGAAAGCGTCGGACGGAAAAAGACCCCGGTTTCCCGAGGTCTTTTGAATCTGTCCGAGAGAACGACGGCAGAACCAGGGAAGAATTTGTCGGCGCTTCGGCGGACCTCTGCGGAGCGCAGTCCTCGTAACCGAGGACCGAGGGCACGATGCCCGAGCCG
The DNA here is from genome assembly GCA_043716655.1 of Bdellovibrionales bacterium. GTDB lineage: Bacteria > Bdellovibrionota > Bdellovibrionia > Bdellovibrionales > JAMPXM01. The sequence continues at coordinate 10,616 of JAYSYF010000263.1, forward strand.
GAGCAGCGAGCGACGGACGAGCGTGTCCGTCGAGGCGCTGACAAAGTCTTACCCCTTGGCTTCTGCAGCTCGTTTCTCGAGGTATTTTTTGTGCAGTTCTTCCTGAATACTGCGCGGTACCGCTGAGTACTTCGCAAATTCCATTGTGAACTCGCCCTTACCTTGAGTCGCCGAACGAAGGTCAGTTGAGTATCCGAACATCTCAGTCAAAGGAACTTCGGCTGTGACCGTTACAGTTCCTTCGAGTGTCTGTGTTCCTTGGATAACACCACGACGTTGGTTGATACCGCCCATGACCGAACCCTGGAACTCTTCTGGAGCTACAGTTTCAAGTTTCATGATTGGCTCGAGCGCTGTCGGTTGTGCACTGAAGTAAACTTCACGCAAAGCCGCCATCGCAGCGATTTTGAACGCCATGTAGCTCGAGTCGACATCGTGGTAAGCGCCGTCCTGAAGAACGACTTTTACGCCGACGATTGGGAAACCGATGAGGGTTCCTTTTTTCATCTGCTCACTGAAACCTTCGTCTACCGCAGGGATGAATTCCTTCGGAATACGACCGCCGACGACATCGTCTTCGAATTCGTACGACTTCGGATCTTTGCCTTCTTCAACAACGAGCGGCTCGATACGACCCGAGATCTTTGCGTACTGACCCGAACCACCGGTCTGCTTCTTGTGCGTGTAGTTAAAATCTACGGCCTGACCGATAGTTTCACGGTAAGCGACTTGCGGTTTACCAGCGATAACTTCGCATTGGAAT
>JAYSYF010000264.1:0-11369 GCA_043716655.1 Bdellovibrionales bacterium
AGCGTCGATGTTGTGGTGAACATTCAAGGCGACGAGCCATTAATCGAAGGAGCTCCACTCGATGCACTCGTTGCCGCCTTCGAAGGTCGTCCCGAGATCGAAATGGCGACTTTGGGCCGAGAAATCGACTTTTCGTCAAGCGAGGGGATGATCGCCCTGAACTCGCCAATGACAGCGAAAATTATCCTGACCAAGGACGACCGCGCGCTATATTTCAGTCGGTTTCCCATCCCGTTTTCGCGCGTCAAACCGGCGGCCGATGACGCTAAAAGCGCTGTACTCAAACACGTTGGTATTTACGCGTTTCGCCCAGCATTTCTTCAGCGTTTTTGCACCGCGGGGCCTTGTGCGATTGAACTTTACGAGGGGCTCGAACAGCTGAGAGCATTGCATCTAGGTGCGATGATCCATGTCGTTCGTACACGGCATGAAAGCTGGGGTGTTGACACCCCAGACGACGTGGAAAAGATTGAGAAACTTCTTAGAGCTAAATAGCGATTGTCCCAAGGGAGCCTCCATGGCCGGTACGAAGAAAAAACGTGATAAAAAAACTCGAGCGGGTCTCGTTACCCGTACGACGGCACGTTCGGCAAAAAAGCTTGAACAGAAGTTCATCTTTGTTACGGGCGGAGTTGTTTCGTCGATCGGCAAAGGCCTGACAGCGGCGTCACTCGGGACGCTTCTCGAAGCGCGCGGTCTTAAAGTGACGATCGCGAAATTTGATCCCTATTTGAATGTCGATCCGGGAACGATGTCTCCGCTTCAACACGGCGAAGTTTTTGTGACCGAAGACGGCGCCGAAACGGATCTCGATCTAGGACATTACGAACGTTTCACTTCAATTACAGTTCATCGCGCAAACTCGGTCTCTACTGGCCAAGTGTACGAGCAAGTTTTGGCGCGCGAACGTCGCGGCGATTACTTGGGTGCAACAGTTCAGGTTATTCCGCACATTACAGACGAAATTAAAGCGCGTATGTTCGAAGCGGCTCAAGGTGCTGAAATTGCGCTCGTGGAAATCGGCGGAACTGTCGGTGATATCGAGAGTCTTCCGTTTCTCGAAGCGATTCGACAAATGCGTACGGACCTTGGGCACGAGAACACTTTGTTCATTCACGTCACTTACGTTCCGTACATTGCGGCAGCCGGAGAATTGAAATCGAAACCGACACAGCACTCTGTGAAAGAGCTGCGCGAGATCGGCATTCAACCCGATTTCTTGATTTGCCGAAGTGAACGCCCGATTCCGCAAGAAGTAAAAGCGAAGATCGGTCTGTTCTGTTCGGTCCGTCCTGAAAATGTCATCGGTGCACAGGACTGCGCTTCGATTTACGAAGTTCCTTTAATGCTTCACGATCAGGCGTTCGATGAAAAAGTCATCGAGCGATTGGGAATCGAAACGGATCAAAAAGCGGATGTCGGCGCATGGCGCTCGCTCGTCAGAACGCTGAAAAATCCTGCGCAGGTCGTGAAAGTCGGTATCGTCGGTAAATACGTCGATCTCAAAGAGAGCTACAAGTCGCTGAACGAAGCGATCGTGCACGGTGGAATAGCGAACAATACGAAAGTTGATCTTGCTTGGATCGATTCTGAAACGCTCACCGACGGAAACGTCGCGGGTGCTTTAGAAGGCGTCGACGCGATTCTGGTTCCTGGCGGATTCGGCGAACGCGGAGCCGAAGGCAAGATGCTCGCGATTCAGCACGCGCGTATGCATCAAGTTCCATTCTTCGGAATCTGTTTCGGCATGCAGTTAGCGGCAATCGAATTTGCTCGCAACGTTTGCGGAATCGACGATGCAACGTCTCGGGAATTTCAACAGAGCGGTCCGAAAGGTTCTTCGCCAAGCGCGAAAGCCAAGGGTTCGCGAAATTTCGTTGTCGACTTCATGGAAGAACAGCGAACGATCAAAGATAAGGGCGGCACGATGCGCCTCGGTTCTTATCCCTGCACTCTGCAGGATGACACGATTGTTCGTCGCGCCTACGGCAAATCTCTGATTCACGAGCGTCATCGACATCGTTACGAGTTCAACAACAAGTATCGTCCGCTGTTCGAAAAGAACGGAATGAATCTCGCTGGCGTTTGTGAAGAGCGCGATCTCGTCGAAATCATCGAGATTGAAACACATCCGTGGTTTGTCGGCGTTCAGTTTCACCCTGAATTTAAGTCGCGTCCAACGAACCCACATCCGTTGTTCCGAAGTTTCGTTGAAGCTGCGCTCGCGTTTCGAAAGCTCAAAACGGCGACACCGAAACGATCGGCGCGTTCGATGCTCAAAGTTAAAGGCGGAAAAGATCCGCTGAAGGCGACAGCAAAAGGTGCGTTGAAAGCTCCGGCAAAAAACCCGTCGAAAACGCCCGTAAAGAGTTCGAGCCGTTCTACGTATCGCAACGAGGTTTGATCATGTCTGTCGTCCAGGAAGCCATTCGCGTACTCGATGTTGAAATCCGCGGCCTCGTGCGAATGAAGGAACGTCTGCAGTCCGAACCAGCTGGTGGGGACTTCACCCGCGCCGTCGACCTTATTTCAGTCTGCACCGGAAAAGTTGTCGTGGCGGGCATGGGTAAATCGGGATTGATCGGACGCAAGATCGCGTCGACTTTTGCATCGACCGGCACACCTTCGTTTTTTCTCCATCCTGCCGAAAGTTCCCACGGTGACATGGGCGTCATCGGAAACGACGATGTCGTACTCGCGATTAGCTATGGTGGCGAGACGCCGGAACTCGAAGCGTTGCTTCGTCATGTCGCTAGAAAAAATCTGAAGTTGATTTCAATGACTGGAAAAATCGGCAGCACACTCGGCAAAGCAGGCACTGTTGTTCTCGATGTGAGTGTCGCAGAAGAAGCTTGCTCGATGGGCCTTGCGCCGACAGCTTCGACAACAGCAACTCTCGCGATGGGGGATGCGCTCGCAGTCGCAACACTTCAGCGCAAAGGATTCAGCCGAGACGATTATGCCGAACTTCATCCAGGTGGAACGCTCGGGCGCAAACTTTTGACTCGTGTTTCGGATGTCATGCATACCGGCGACGCCTTACCGCTCGTTTCTCTGACGACTCCGATGCGCGAAGTGTTGTCTACCATGACCCAAAAAGAGGTCCGGGGTATTGCCGGCGTTCTTGACGACAAAAGTCGACTCGTCGGCGTTGTTACAGACGGAGATTTGCGCCGACGCCTCGACAAAAGTCTGAATCCACTCGAAGACAAAGCGGGCGATTTAATGTCGCGTGCGCCTAAGACCGTTGATGCGACTGAACTTGCCGAACGTGCGCTGTTTATGATGGAGCAATTTAAAATTCAGACTTTGTTCGTCGTGAACCGCGAATCACTCGAACCATCACGTCCTGTTGGGCTTTTACACCTTCAGGACCTGCTTCACGCGAAGCTCAGGTAGGATCCGGCTAAGCCAGACGTTCGTGTAGGCTTTCCAGTCGGGTTCAATCAATAGGCTTTTCAATGAGTTACACACGATGCCACAATGATCCCAGTCGAAGCAGTGTAAAGGCTTCGAAGTGTGGGAGTCATCATGCGTCGTCAAAACTTTCAGCGAGCCGCCGATCGGTCCGTCTATCGACCTGTCTGGGGACTCATCGTCGGCAGCGTTTTGATCGCCGCGGTGTTCTCGACACCAGCGCAAGCTGAGACCATTCAGTTTCCAAGCGAAGAACTTGCGACCGAGTCGGTTCTTCCTGTTTTCGACCAGCCAACGAGCGTTAAGAACCGGACGGTTTCGCTAGCAAAACGAATCGAAGTTGGCGCGCTCATGGGCTATGCGTTAACCGAGCCATTTTACAACCCGTTTCAAATTGGTGGAACGCTTTCGTATCACCTCAACGAAGATCACGGGATCAACATTTATGGCGTCACGTTTCTGCAGGGACTTTCAAACGAAGCGGCGCAGTTAAATCCGATTCCGGGTTCTGCTGGTATCAACGGAAATCTTCAGTACGGACCTGCGCCAAAATATCTCTTTATCGGAAGTTGGCAATACTCTGCATACTACGGAAAACTTTCGTTCACGAAAGATTACGTGATGAACCTGCATCTCTACGGCCTCGCCGGAATTGGAATGTATGGACTTGGCGACGCCTCGAAACCGGTACTGACGGTGGGCCTCGGTCAGAAGTTTCACTTCACACCATCGCTCTCTTTCCGATTCGATCTTCGATTGCTCACATATATGGGCCCGGATCCGGTTTCGATTCGGCTCGATAACAAGACGACGGTGCAGCCCTCGAGTGCATTCGCCGAGAAGCTTTTCTTTGAAGGCCTTCTGAACTTTGGCATCAGCTATATGCTGCCGGCATTTTGAGGACGTGAGAAATGAATCATAGATTGAAAATAAATTCGATTTTCTCTGTCTTTCCACTGCTGGTTTTCGCCCTTGTCCTATCGGTTGCACCGACGGTTCAAGCGCAAATCGAAGCGCAACCCGAAGCTGAAGAGTCAGCGCCGCCGCAGGGAATGTCCGCTGTTCCCGGCGAAATGGACGCCGTCGAACAATTGTTCATCAATGAAGGCAAGCCGAGTAGCGAAGTCATCAGTGACGGACCGAAGAAGGCACCGACGGTAAATACCAAGGGCGGCGGCGAAGTCGAGATGAAGGGCGTCGCGGATTTGGCGAACCTCGCCGAATTCAAAGACATCGCAGTAATTCAGAAAAGATTTTTACCGAAGACGGGCCGTTTCGAAGGTTTCGGCGGGATCAACGGAATCTTGAATGACAAATTCTTCTTAAGCTTCGGATTGAATGCTCGACTCGCATATTTCTTTAACGAGCGCTGGGCCGTCGAAGGTCTCTTCATGGCATTGGCGACCGGCGAAAAATCGGTCACGCGAGATCTTAAAGAGAAGCGCGGAGTTCTCACGACGAACTTCGTTTCGCCGACCACCTATTATGGAGTCGATGTGAAGTGGACACCGGTTTACGGAAAGATGTCGTTCATAAATAAAAAAATCACTCCGTTCGATCTTTACTTCTCCGCTGGCGGGGGTTTAACGAGTACGAATCATGGCGGCAGTGAACCGACGATTCATTTGGGCACCGGACAGATTTTTGCGATTACGAAGTCCGCAGCGTTTCGATGGGATTTTTCGTGGAATTTCTATACCGCGACATCCAATACCGTAGGCGCACCTAGAACAAGTTCGACGTACAACAACCTGTATCTGACCATTGGTGCCAGTTTCTTCTTTCCGGAGGCTACATACCGATGAGACGCCTACTTGTTAACAAACGCATCCAATCTCATAGTCTGCTAGCAATGCTTGCGGGACTTTTGATAATCGCGCCGCAGGCGACTCCGGTGGTTGCTGCGGTGACTTCGATGGGCGCGGGTACATTGAGTCCATCCGGCGCGGGACTTTTGATTCCCGAAGGAATCGATCCAGCACAAATCGATGCGGCACTCGCTGAGAGAACGCTTTCTTTGTTGAATGAAATCGACCGGCTTCAAGATCTTGTTCCAATCGGCGGAGGCGAGACTGTAGAAACGTCAGCCGCTGAACTTGAAGAAGAGTTTGTTGAGACCGTTGCGCAAAATGGTTCTGCAAAAAAACGTCGCCCAGTGAAACGTACTGGAAAAGCTGGTGTAAAGGTTGCTCCGGGCACTCGCGCGGGCACGGCACGTTCTAATGCTCCGGCGCGCGATCCACGCGTGACTGCAATCTTACGAGAAGAAGATCGCGGTCGTCAGGCCGTTCGTCGAAACGATTTTTACGAAGCATCGAAAATCTTTTTCGGACTTCTTGATAAAGAGCGAAACGCAGCTCGTTTGTTGCAGATTCGATTCATCCTTGGACGCACGCTTCAGGAATTGAAACTTCATCAAGTGGCCGCATTTCCGTATTACGAAATCATTCGCTCTGAGGGAAAAACCAACCCAAAGAACAAATACGTTCGTCAGGCGCTCGAGCGTTTGACGGTTGCGGGTGATGCGCTTGAAAGCGACATTCTCTTAAGTTACGCAGTGAAACAGATTAACGAAGAAGATTTCCCAGCTTCGAATCGCGACATGCTTTATTTCCGTCGCGGTGAGATTCGATATCGCGATGGGAACTTCATCGAAGCGGCACGTGAATACAATCGTGTTCGTTCGAACTCGAGCTTCTATAACCGAGCACGATATGACCTGGGTCTGGCATTGGTTGAAGCAAATCAGTTGGAAAAAGCCGATTCGGTTTTTGCTCAGCTTGCGGAAACAAGTTCGGACGCGGGTGTAACAAACAAAAGTCGTGTGAATGTTATGATGGGTAAAGCACGCGTACTTTATCAGCGTAAAATGTTCGCCGATTCCATCGACGCTTATCGAGAAATTCCTCGCGATACCGAGCAGTGGCACGATGCGCTTTTCGAATCGACGTGGGCGTTGCTTCAGGACGGTCGATTCCGTTCGGCGCTTTCGAACTTCCATTCGTTGCACTCGCCATTTTACGACGATTTCTATCAGCCAGAATCACTTCTGCTGCGATCGATCGTTTACCACTACATCTGCCGCTATGATGAGATGGAAACCACGTTAAATCTTTTCGAGCGTGTTTATGGACCCGTACAAAACGATCTGAAGAACGTTTTGCTCTCGACGTCACCAAGCTCGGCGGTTTCTCTCTATCGCGAAGTTCGAAAAATCGACGAAACGTTCGACGAAGTCAGAAAAACAAATAAACGTCAGCGGCAATTGGCAATTCCATTCTTGGTGGCGCGAAACGTACTTCGCGAAGGCGATGTTCGCCGTTCGATGTCGTACATCAAAAACCTCGAAGCAGAGCGTGCTCGGATCATGAAAGCTCCACCGACTTGGCGCGAATCACGGGTTGGTCGATATGGCCGACGCGTTGTCGAGCGTCGTCTTGAAGCGACACAGGTTGCTGCGGGTCGTTTGATTCGTCGTCACCTTGAAAGAATCCAGGCCGATCTTGCTGGCCACTTCGAACAAAATTCGCTCGTAAGACTCGATATGTTGTCGGGTAAAAAAGAAGCCGTGAAAAAAGAGATCGCAGGCAAAGGCTTGCTTCGCGATCAAGTTGATGAAGAACAAGATCGAAACTTCTTCATTCAGAACGGATACGATTTTTGGCCATTCAAGGGCGAGTACTGGCTGGATGAAATCGGCAACTATCACTATCTCGGCGTGAAAGCTTGTGAGTAAAAAATGAAGGTTACCGAAATGACGCTTTTATTACTTCCAGTTGTCCTCGTCACCGCGCTTTCAAGCGAGTCGTTCGCTGATCCTGCGGTTGATACTGTTCCAATGTCGCAGCGAGAAAATGCGGCGAACACGAAAAAAGGCGCGAGAAAACCAGTCGCTCGAGTAAAGCCTGGAGCGCCTGCGAAGGGCGGCGGTGCAACGCCTTCACGTAATTCCATCGGCGGCAGCCTTAAACGTTCGGCGCTTCCTCAGTCGCGAGCGTTGCAAGTTCCAGAACCGACAAAAACGCGTTTGATGGGCACGGTAAAGCCGCCTCGTTCGAACTCGTTCTATGATGGTGGTCAAACCAAAGAAGCAGAGTACGAGCGCCTTTTGGATCGTGAGATCGCGGCACTATTTAAACTCTCGCAGCAAAACAAGCAGGGTGCGAATCGTGGAGAAATCTGGCTTCGCCTTGCCGAGCGGTACGTTGAAAAGGCGCGACTTGTCGAATTCCGCGTTCAGAACGAATACGATCAACGAGTAAAAGATTTCCTCGAGAAGAAAACACGGATCAAACCTAAACTCGATCCGGCGATCACTCGCGAGTACAACCGCAAAGCGATTCAACTTTACGATTGGTTTGTAAAAGACTTCCCGAACGATTCGAAGATCGATCAGGCGTTGTTCTTCCTCGGTTATAACCACTTCGAACTTGGCAATACCAAGCAGGGTGAAGATTTCTATCGTCAGCTCGTATCGCGATTCCCGGACAGCGTTTACATCACAGAATCACATTTCGCTCTGGGTGAATTCTATTTCGAGAACGAGAACTGGCGTCAGGCCTTCACGAACTACCAAAAAGTTATTCAAGCGAAGCGAGCGCGACTCGCATCGTTTGCCTACTATAAGGGTGCTTGGTGTTTGTATCGTTTGAGCCGAACGGCTGATGCGTTAAAATACCTCGAGCGAGTTATTCGTATGAGTAAGGCGCAAGACGCCGCCAACAACGTCGCCGGACGAAAATCGATCAATCGAATTCGTCTCGGTGTCGAAGCCTTGAAAGACTACGTTCCATTTTATTCTGACGTAGGGTCTATCGATCGGGCCTATGACGACTTCTTGCGAGTCTCTGGAAGTGAACCAGCGGCCGTGCAGATGCTCGAGAAATTGGCCTACATCACAGCAGATCAGGGGAACCGACCCGTTGCTGCCAAGATTTTCCGTCAGTTGATCGACTACAACGTGACCGGCGAACGTGCAGCCGAGTACCAGTATCAAATCGTTTTGGCTTATGCAGCAGCGGACGCTCGGGAGTTTCGTCGTCAGCTTGAACTCTGGCTCGAGAATTTCGGACCGGCTTCGCTGTGGGCGACAGAAAATGCGAAAAATCAGAAACTTGTTAGCGACGTCGCTCGTCTTCAAGAGACGACGCTTCGAAACCACGTCCTTCAGCTTCACCAGACAGCGCAGAACTCGCGCGCGAAATTCTCGCAGGATGCGGCTCACGGCGCGTACTCGCTTTATTCTAAACACTTCCCTGATTCGCCACACGTTTCAGAGATGCAGTTCTTCCATGCGGAACTCTTGTTTGATATGGCCCGCTTCAACGATGCGGCCCGCTTGTATTCCTACGCGGCCGATCGTGATGTGAAGGGACAGTATCGCGAGAAGGCGCTTTTGAACGCCGTCTTAGCGTATGAAAAAGAACTTCCATCTTCGGCAGAAATCGATGCCAAGCGTGGCAAAGCCCTCGACATGATTCCGTTCGATCCACCGGTCGAAGCATTCGAAAAAGCGGCAGTTAAATACATTACTGCATTTCCGAAGGCCGAAAAGGTTGGAGATATTGAACGTCGCTTGGGCGTTATCTACTACAGCTACAACCACTTCGAAAAAGCGATTCCGATCTTCGAGCGAACGGTCTATGCGAATCCAGGAACCGAGAATGGCGAGATTGCAGGAAACCTGATTCTCGATATTTATAAGTTGAAAGACGACATGATCGGTTTTGCGGATAAGGGCCAAGCGTTCTTACAGAATCCGAAAATCGCGGCTTCGAAGTTCGGCGCGCAGGTGCGCAAACTTATGGAGAAAGCATCTTACGCGAAAGCTGAGAAGCTAGCTGCAACCGGTGATCATGCCAGAGCCGCAAAAGAGTTCGAGATCTACGCGGGTGTGTCGAAAGATCCAGAATTGATTCTTGCTGCGCGTTTCAAAGCGGCCGGCAGTTTCGAAAAAGCAGGCGAACTCTCTTCGGCTGCGAAGAACTACCAATTCGTCTTAGCGGCGCAGGGCAAAGACAAACGCTTACAGGGTTTGCAGAACGACGCGCGAAACGCATTGGCAAAGATCTATCAACAAACCGGTCAGCTTGATCTCGCGGCGAAACAGTTCGCGACGTTCGCGGAAGCGAATACGAAAGACCAAAAAGCGGTCAACGGATTCTACAACGCAGCGGTTATTTGGGATGGTCTCGGAAGTCCAAACGAAGCATCTGCGAATTACGAACTTTATCGCAAGCACTCGCGAAAAGCCGACCGCATCGACACTCTTTTTGCAGAAGCCGATATGTGGCGACGGCGCGGAAACGCGCGCAAGGCGTTCAACTACTACCGTCAGTATCTTGAAGGCGGCGGAGCGAACGCGGAGAAGCGCATCGAAGCTACTTTCCGAATGGCCGACTTCGATCGCAAGAACAACAACAACACCCGCGGCCTCAAGGGTTTAGGTTCTGTTGTCTATATGTGTAAAAACGCGGGGCCGATCGTAAGAGAAGCGACGGTCAAGTTTTACGCCGAAGCAAAGTTCGAACTTTCACAGGCTCAACGCGCGGACCTTCAGGCAATTCGATTCGGAACGACCGACAAGTCGCAAGGTTTAGCGGCAGGACAAGTTCAGAGCGGGATCAAAAAGTACGTCGAGACGATGAAAGAAATTATCCGGCTCGATTACGGTCCGATGATTGTCGCGGCACTCGCAAGTACGGGACAGGTCTACGAGATGGTCGCTCAAAAGTTTGAAAAGATTCAGACTCCGGCGGGACTCGTTGGTGAAGATGCCAAGAAGTATCGCGAGTTGATCGCCGTCGAAGCCAATCGGTTCCGAACAGAAGCGAAAACTTCTTTCCAAGCCGCCGTGGACCGTTCGCTCGAGTTCGAGACCTACGGTGAATGGACGCGCGCCGCGCGCGCTGGCCTCTCGTCTTACGATCCTAAACACGCCGATGCCGGCGACATCGCCATCGAAACAAATGCCGGTGACTGGATGGGCTTATGAGAAGTCTTTCAAACAATTTAGTTTTAACAATCTCGGCGATCGCGGTTTTATCGGCGTGTTCGTCGAAACCGAAAACGGAACCAACCGTCGGTGGTGGATCGCTGCGCTCAAGTAGTGGAGCTGTCCCAACCCCGATGGAAGGTACAGGCAAAGGTGAGTCTGGCGGTACCGTTATCGGCGGCGATGGTCGCACCATAGACGCCAAGTATGCCGCGCTCTCACAGGCGTTACGCGCCAACAAGCCTGGGCAAGTTCAAGACGAAGCGGCTCGCATCCTCGTGGCCAACCCGGATGATCTCGTCGCACTCAACGCACTCGCAATGTGGAACTATCGACAGAAAAAAGTAGGAGCCGCGAAGCTCCTTCTTGCTCGAGCGATCGAAAAGGGTGAGCCCAAAGCGTCGATCCTGAATAACTATGGATTAACGTTGTTAGCAGAGGGCGATGATCTCGGTGCTGCGGAACAATTCAAAAAAGCTCTGCGACTCGACGATAGTCACGCAGAAGCGAATGCGAATCTCGGTGGGCACTATGCAAAAGGTGGCGATTGGAAAAAGGCGCTTCCTCGCCTGACAGCCGCTTGGAATGCGGGTCGCCAGGATTCGACGATTGCAAATAACTATGCGATCAGCCTTCGCGGTGAAGGTGAAATGGAAAAAGCTCGCGAAATTTTTGAAGAGGCAGTGAAGCGTAACAATAAAGATCCGGTGCTGCTTCTGAACTATGCGGCACTATTGATTGAAGGATTGAACAGGCCCAAAGAAGGGCTGCCGCTTGTGTACCGCGTAAAGTTCCTTGAGACTGAGAGGCAGAATGTCATCAAGCGTGCCACTCAGTTAGAACGCAAAGCAACGAGCAGCAACAGCAGTACTTCGACACCCTGATCGGTTAAGGCGGCAAACAGTGTTAAACATCATAGACAGTCGCAGAACATTTTATCTGTTCATTGTGGGAGCGT
>JAYSYF010000265.1:0-11338 GCA_043716655.1 Bdellovibrionales bacterium
ACTTTGGCGGCGCGGCCTCGGCAAAGAGCGCCGGAATTCTGCGAATGGTGGACGATCGGTATTTCAAACGCATCGAAGCCATTGAGTACACAGTAAAGCACGACGACGGAAAATGTCTGACCGAGCTAGGTGAAGCCGACATTATTCTCGTCGGAATTTCACGGACTTCGAAAACTCCGCTTTCAATATTTTTGAGTCACAAGGGCTGGAAGGTCGCAAACTTTCCGCTGGTGTTAAATTCGGCTCTGCCGAAAGAATTATTCGAAGTCGATCAACGCCGCATTGTCGGTCTGTTGATCGACACAGATTCGTTGTCGAAGATTCGCCGTAATCGGTTAGAAAAATTCGGCCAAGATCCAGGCGGCGAATACGCACGCCTCACGTACATCGAAAAAGAAATCCAATACGCGCAGGATTTGTTTAAACAGAATCGCCGCTGGCCAGTCTTCAATGTCACCGAACGCGCGTTAGAAGAAACCGCAGCCGAAATAGTGCGAGTGATCTCTTCGCGCCTAGGTCTTCCAGACAAAATGAGTTTTTAGAAGGTGCCGATCGAGAGATGCCACGCCTCGGGGCTTTCGTAGCCGAGGACTGGTCCCCAGTTTTTTCGATTCAATTTTTTCCCGTACTCAACACCAGCAACAATTCCGCCTGGGAATTTGTAGCGAAGCGCTACGCCGAACGAATCTCGGTAGGCGTCGTCGAGATGTACTTGCGAGAGCAGTACGGCGCCGCCGTCGTAGAAGAGTGCGCCTTGGATATCTCCGTAAATTGGAAAACGAATCTCGGTTTTTACCAGCACGTAGTACGAGTCGCTCGTGACGTAGAAATCTCGCAGCTGGCTTTTTCCGAGCTGTGACAAGTTTGGAACTCGTTCGAGGTCAATAGCTGCGCCTGAAGGTTGGAAACCGCGAATTGTTGAGCGACCACCGAGGAAGAATGCTTCTTGCGACGGAACGCCACCTTGGGGTTTTTCAGAAAGGTTCGCGAGATAACCCGAGCGAAGTGATGTTGCGAAAATGAAATCGGGGTTTGGTCCGAGTCGAATAGGAATCGAGAGTGCTGCGCTGACTTTTGCGAAACGAATCGACTGTGTGTCGTCTTCAGAACTGCCCATGACCGGATCCGAGTACTCGGCGCCGATGCTCGCATAGAGCCCTTTGGTCGGATAGAAAACGTTGTCTCGAGTGTCGTATTCGAAAAGTGGACCGGTCTTCGCAATATTTTGCGCCAGGACGGAAACCTCTTTGTTCGATCGGTCGAACTGATTCAGCGTCGAGAAATTATACGCGGTGTAAGTCAATTTCAAGTGCTGTGTGATGTCGCGCTCGATCTGAAGTCCAAGCTCGTTCTTTTCTTGAATGATCGTGCGGCTCAGCGAGTCCGAACCGATCCACTTCAATTCACGAACGAGATTGACCCGTCCTTTGTTCCGATCACGAAGAATGTACGGCTCGAGATAACTGAGTGTGATCTTGTGTTCGAGATAACTAATCTTCGGATCCGTAGAGTAGGTCGGATCGATACGAGCGCTTACGGCACGGCCGGTTCCGCCGATATTTCGGTACGCAACACCGAGGTAACCGCGGAAGAGGAAGTCACGATCGTAGGCGATGCCTACGCCGGATTCGAACGTTCCTGGCGCGCTCTCTTCGACTTCAACAACGACGGTTCGATCGGCGATGGAAGTGCCCTCTTCAAGTGTCTTGATGACGACGCGAGAGAAGAGGCCAAGCTTTTGTAAGTGAAAAAGTGAATCTTCACGACGCTCGGGAGTATAAACGTCGCCTGGCTTCATTCCCATTTCACGGAGCAGAACATAATCTTTCGTAAAGACGTTTCCTTCGAGAAGAATCGATTTGATCGTAACTTTTGGTCCCTCGACGATCTGAAATTCGATCGTCGCTTGAGTGCTTGTCTCGTTGTAGGTGACGAGGCCGTCTTGTTCGTTGAGAATTTTCATCTCGACGAAACCCTGCGAGAAATAAAAGTTTTTTAATGCATCGATGGCCGCGTTCAGATCTTTGATTCGCAACGATTCGCTCGTGTGAATCGGAAGTGCCGCCTGCAGTTGCATTTTTGAAAACGATTCGACGCCTTCGAAACGAATCTGGCGAATAACGGTGAGGGGACCCTCATCGATATTCAGCACCAGTGTGGCCTGACTGCCGCGTTTCGGATCGACCACTTTTGCAATTTTATCTGCGCCGGGTGCCGAAAATTCGGAACGCCAAGACTTAACCTTCGCACGCAGGTAACCTTGGTTTTGTAACTCTTCTTCGATTTTTTTTATGCCTTCTTCGATGTCTTTGCGATTGTAATAACCTTCGCCGATGAGGTCGGCACTCGAGCTCGAGATAAATCGCGCGTAGTAAGAAGGTTGTCGCGAAATGTTGCCGCTAATTTCGATTTTTTTAATTCGGACGCGGGGGCCTTCGTCGACGGTGAACCGAAGTTCTTTCAAGAAAGATTCTTCGAAAGTTTTTTCTTCGGTTTGAACTGCCATGTGGGCAAAACCGTTCGTTTGATAGAAGCGTCGAAGTCGCTCGGCCAGCTCGGGAACTGGAGTCGTCACGGTTCCGACGAGTTGTTCAAGGTTCATATTGCGAATGAGCGCAGAATCTTCGTACGAATTGTTTCCTGTGAAACGGAATTGATAACGCCATGAATTCTCGACAATGAAGACGAGTCGTACTTTGCTTTCTTTTTCATCGAAGACCGCCTGCGGGTCCAAAACGCGCGCCGTGAGAAAGCGGTTCTTTCTCAGATCGTCCGAAATTTCTCGAACCTTTGTTTGCAGTTCGTCTTCGCTCAGCGCTCGGCCGGTCAGGCCGCGCGTCATGCGTTCGACCCGTTTCACGACTTCCGGGTTTGCTGCATCGATCTGAACTCGATCGACGATGGTTGCCGTGCCTTCTTCAACCACGATTTTTAAGTCCACCTCGGTGTCGTTCGGCGTTTCGAACTCGACTTCTGCGTTCATCCCTCGGAAACCTTTTTTGCGATATTCGCTCTGAAGCACGCGTACGGCTTCGATCAGCTCTTTGCGCTCGAAGACTTTGCCTTCTTCAATTTGCAATATGGTTCGGATTTCACGAGACGAAAGATTCGAGTTACCAGTGATATTGATCGCTTTCACTTTTCGAAGCGCAGTTGCCACCAGTAAAAGTTCGGGACCGTCGGCAAGTTGTCGGGAAACGACTTCGACGTTTGAATAAAGGCCGGTCTTCATAAGATAGCGGACGACTTCATCGACTTCAGAAAGTGTGACCGTACGTTCGAAGACGAACGGAAATTTTGCCTGCAACGTTCGGCCTTGCACGAGTGTGACGCCAGTGAAACGCAAGACGTGCGAGCCAGCTGCGCTTGCAGTCAATGAAGACAAAACTACAAGCGAGCACGCAACAGCGAGAATCGCCCAAAGTCTTATCTGACGCAGGCTTTGGCGTAGGTTTTGGCGACGTGCGCTCATTGTTTATTTGAACTCAAACTTATACTCAAAGTCGAGGCCCACGCGTTGGTTTCGTCCTGGTTCTACGGTCGTGTCAGATGTTTCACTGCGATCGGCACCAGTCCATGTGACAACTCCAGAGACGCGGTCTGTGACGCGATAGCGCACCTTCGCTTCGGTCTCGGACTTCTTGCCGTTAGACTGACTGCCGGTTGCTTCGAGTTTCCGATTGATCTTCTTTTTAATGATTACTTTTTGGTACGCTTCATTGGTGTCGTCGAATCCCGTCGACAACTGAACGTCCACGCCTAACAAATCTCCGACCGGCTTAAGCGCCTGGTTTGCGACACCCGACAATGCCTGGGCTCCGGCGCCGGTGCCTTGCGATGTGCTGCTTGTTGAGGAGGACAGTTTGGTATCGGTCGTACCGAGAGCGAGCAGCGAATAAAGTTCTCGTTCGGGAAGTGGCGGAACACTCGACAGGAAAATTTCGGGTTTTTTCGGAGTTCCTTGCACCAACAGGTTCACGTCATAATCGTCGACTCGGGTTCGTGCATTCACGTTGATTCGGGGATTGATTTCTAGGGGATCGTCAAAGGTGAGGACCGCACTAGAAACTTCGAACAAATTTTCCCTGAAATTAATTTTTGTTTCCGGTTGGGTTCGAATTTGTCCGATGATCTTGGGCTTTACTGGGTTCCCAGTCACCTGCAGCTTGCCCGCGGCTCCGCCTTCGATCATCGAACTTTTCAACTGTATTCCGTTCGAAAAATCGACTCCAATATCGAGCATCAGAGGTAAGAACGACTCTTCCACCAGGAATCGTGGCAAGAATTGATCGCGACGGAGTCCATCGGCTCCGGTGCCGCCTTCGCCCATTTCTTTCGACATCAGACCTTCGCGTACAATGTAGTTACCCTTCAAAAGGAACGGGAACCAAGAGCCGGTGAACGTAAAGTCGCCAGAGCCCGAGGTGCGAATCTTATCTGGAATATTCAGAGTGATCTTCTCGAAAGTACCGCTGACCGAAACAGGGACTTTGTGTTTTCCCTGAAATTCGAGTCCACCCACAGCCTGAATTTTTCCACTCGCGAAATCGGACTTGAGCGTGTTGATCACAACTTTCTTGTGGTTGAAAACGATATCGCTCTGCAGGTTTTCAAAAGCATGTGGGAATTCTGGAAATTTCAGATAACCGCGATCGATGTAGGCAGAACCGATGATATCGCTTCCTTCTGGCCCAAGCTTCAACGCGACGGCCATCGAAAGCAATCCGCGCAACTCCTCGAAGAAAGGCGTGAAGATCGAAAGCAAATTCATGTCGATTTTCGTATTCACTTGAATGTCGAGCTTGCGAGCCGGAGCATCGGCGCCTGTGCGGTCGCTGATCTTGATGAATGTGCCATCGCCCTTAAGTTCGAAATCGCGAATCGAAATTGCGCCGTCTTTCGCCGTTGCCTTCAGCTGTCGCTCGTTCAGCAGTTCGATGGCGCCACGTTTGAGCGATAGTTTATCGACCGTTGCTTGTCCTGTTGCATGCCAAAATCCGCCCTGCGGCGATTTCAAATCGACCTTTGCGGTGAGACGACCTTCGAAATCGCGCCGCGCGTTCGGACCAGCGAAGGCTGCGAAGACCGGAGCATAGTTCCAATCTTTCGATTCAAACTGAAGCGACATCGGCGCATCGGCCGTCAGCGGCCAAACGAATTGCCCTTTTAAAAGTTCGCCGAGGAATGTGCCTTCGCCTTCAACTGTGCGGGAAAGAAATTTCAGTTTGAACTCGCTGTCGGGCATGCTGGTTTCTGCAATCGATGTACGGGTGAGCGAACCTTTCATCTTTGCGTCTGGCGCTAATACCGGACCGGTCAGCGTCATGTCAAATCCGACAACACCGGCGAGGGCGAAACCAGAATTCGTAATGAAGTTAGTTTCCTCTAAGCGCAATCCGCGACCTTGAACTTCGGTTTCAATGTGGCCGTTCGGATGCCCAACGCCTGTCAGCTGAATGATCGACTCGCCTCGGGCTAACGAGACGCGTTCGCTCTTAACTTCTCCGTCTTTCGACTTAACGTCGAAATGCATCTGATCGAAGTTTTCGCCTGCGATTGTACCCTTGAAGAGAGATGATTTTAAATCATAGGTCATTCGCGAAATGTCCATGGGACCATTTGCTTTGATCGAAGCTTGGCCGGTTCCAGTCACAGCCACGGGCATCGTAAATTTCTTCGAGAATACTTTGAAGAGATCACGCGCATCGAAGAAGGGCACTTTTAGGTTAGTCTCGATCGTCGAACTTTTACCTTTGCTTCCGAAATCGATGACCACATCGCCGTTATAACGAGACGTCGTGTAATAACCTTGCATGCCTTTGAAGGCGAGCTTTCCGGCTTTGTAGCTGACGTTCCCTTTAGGTTGCCCAAGCCAGAAGTCCTCGAGCCACAGGTCTTGACCTTCAGCTTCCATCGAAAGTGTTGCGGCACTGGTGTCTCCGCTCGTTGTACCTTTTAATTTCAGTGTTCCGAGAAGTTTGAGATCGCCGAGCGACGCGAGATCTTGGATCGCAAGTTTGTCGGCTTCGTATTTAATATTGAAGCCAGTTTTAAAATAAACTTCTCCGGAGCTTCGACCAACTGAATTTGGAAATTCAATTTCAGCCGTGTACCCAAATTTTTCGAGGTCAAACGTGAATTCAGCTTTCGAAGTGAAGCTCGGGATTGCGATGATCGAATCTTTTGCGACGCGACCTCGTTTTAGATCGCCTTGGACAACAACGTTTTGACCCGAGAAAGTTCCGCCACAGCGTAATATGAAATTCGGTACGAGTTGCGATTCACATGGAAAGTCGCCTTGTGCCGAGAGCCAGACGGGGATGGGGCCGACTCCCATATCGGTGAGGAAGTCGTGCAGTTCGATGCCGCCGCTAATTCGCCCGATGCGCATCATCCACGGCGTGCGGCCTTCCGGAGTTTTCTCGAGACCTTCAGCAATTCTCAATTCTTCGATCTCAACTTTGCCCGCGCGTGTTTCAGCGACAGCTTTGGGCAAGAGAAGCTGTTTTCCATCCCACGTGCCCTCGGTGTTCACTTGTCCGACCAAGATTCCTTCGACGCGATAGTCTTTTGCGCCGAGTTTGAAGCCAGCAGCCCAAGGAGAACCGCGGTTGAGTTTTGCTAAATTGATTGTCGAATTAATTCGACCGCTCATGGGCGGCGTTGGTTTCGCGTCGTCGAAAGATTTCTGAAGCCAATCGCGCGTCGATTTAACATCGAGGTCGAGAACTGTTTGCAATTTGCCTTCTGTAAAATCGAGGCCTTCGGTGTCGCCCTTCAGCGTTCCATCGATCGCGACTAAAGATGTGCCTCGGCGCAATTCGAGCTTCGCGATCGAAATCGAATTCGGCGTCATTTCAAGTTCGACTTCAGGTGTAATTCGTAAAACGCGCTGACCCCACTTTAGAACGACCGACTCGGCGGCTAATGTTCCGCCAAGTTTTGCACGAGAACGATTGATCGCAAGACCCAGATCGTTGATTTCGATAGAGGTGGAATCGGCTGGGATGTTGATGACGGCAGTTACATCGCTAAGAATGATCGAACCGACCGGAACACGATCGAAAGCTTTGAAGAGTCCACCGAGAGGTTTGCCACCGGTTTTTTCAGTACGTGGCACTGTGACGTTAACTTCGGTACCGCGAATCGCGACTTCGTCTAGCGAGACTTCGCCGCGAATAATCTGCAGCATCGAGAAGTCGGCACTCACCTCTTGAATTCGCAATGGAGCCAAAATCGCTTCAAAGTCTTTGCTCGGCAAAATGCTGACGTCGTTCAATGTTATGCCGAGTGGGAAAAATCGAAGTTCAACGGTGCCAGGAAGAATACGAACGGGAAGATTTTCGCTAGAAAACCGATCTATCGATACCAACAACCAAGATTTAACTTTTGGAATTGTTTGAGAAAGAACGGTTCCGATTCCAAACGCTGCTCCAGCGAGCATCAAAGTGAAGATCAAAAATTTGCGCGAGAAGAACCGCCGCAGGTTGACACGGGCTTTACGAAATTTCGATTCTCTTCTTTTCTGTCTCGGAGTTCGGCTCAAGGTGCCTCCTCCGACCACTGTTGAAGAAGCGTATTTGCAGAACGATACGCAGGTCGCACCCGTGTGAGGCTCTTAATTAATTCGATAGCCGTCACAGTATCCCCAAGTCCCCAGAGCGCTCGTGCGCGTGCATAGGTCAGCGCGAATGGGGCTTCAGAATCACCGGCGTACTTTACTTCGAGACTTTCAACTTCACCAAGTGCCGCAGCGAACTGACGACCGAGGATCAACGTCTCGAGCAAAAGCCAATCGATCCGGCTCGACTTGCGGCGCCTGTCGAGAAGCTGAATTCCCTCGTCGTGCAGATCCATAAAGATAAGCATAAGCGCGAGATCATAAAGTTCCGGTTCGTTTGCTTTCTCGGCGAGTTCGCGAACGCGTTTGATGATCGGCTTCGCAGCTTTTTTCATTTCGGGAGACAGCTGCGCAAATTTGCGTTCCATCTCGGCCTTAGGCGGCGAGTGCGCAAGTGCGTTCTCGACGATTTCTTGCGCTTCTCGATAAGCAAACAGATTTTTTTCTTTCGACAACTCTTTGTCGCTCGGATCGAACGCTTGAATCTCGTCGAGCAGGCGTTTTTCTTGGCTCATGAGTCGGTTCACTCGGGCGTATTCGAGCTGTCGCTGAAGATCGGCACGTTTTTGTTCGTGCGCTCGGCGGAAGTGTGCCGTTTTCTGCTGGCGGTATTCGGCCGGGCGCGTATCGAATTTATCCAGGCCGAAACTTTCGACAAACTCGAACATCAGATCTGTTTCGAAGGATGCGCTCTGTGAACTGATGCCCTCGAAAAATGCGTCGATCTCGATGGGCTCGAGTTGCACACCCATGTGAGCAAGCGCTTCGGCCATTGCGGCCCACGGCAATTGCATTTCACGTTTCAAACAGCGACGAATTTGAAATAACAATTGTGGATAGAGACCGACTTGAATCATGAAGCGAGTGAGACTGCGAATGTCTTCATCCGACAAGACGTTCGCATCCCAACGCTTAACGAATTGATCGGCGACCCAAGAAGGATCTCCGCTCTCAAGAAAGAGTAGTCTAATCTCTGATTCGATAGCTGTGGACACGTGTATATTTTCAGCGATTTCGCAGTTTTTTTCAGCGACTTTTACCAGATAGCCGGGACTAGAAAAGTCGAACTCGAGAATCGCCACCGATTGGTGACTATTTCGCTACAAAGTAAACGGCCCGTCTTTCGACTAAAGGCCGCTTGAGCATAGGACCTTGGTCCGCCTACTTGTCGAACCGAAGGTTCGCTACTTGTCGAACCGAAGGTTCGCCTACTTATTAACGCGTTCGACGTACTCGCCCGTGCGAGTGTCGACTTTGAGCACGTCGCCTTCAGTGATGTGCATTGGAACGTGAACGGTATAGCCAGTTTCAAGAATCGCAGGCTTTTGCGCGCCGGTGACCGTGTTACCTTTGAAACTTGGATCAGTTTTCGTGACCTTCAGAGCGACCGAGTTCGGCACATCGACGCCGATCGTCTTTCCGTTGAAAGTCATGATGACGCACTCGAGATTTTCGATCAGGAAATTTTTTGCTTCGCCGACGTCAGTGTCGTTCAGCGCCACTTGCTCGTAGTTCGTTTGATTCATGAAATTGTAGCCCGAATCGTCCTTGTACAAGAACTGCATCTCTTGCGTCGAGATATCCGGAACTTCAAATTTTTCGCCCTGTTTAAAAGTCCACTCGCGGTTTTGACCTGTGAGTAAGCTTCGCGCTTTGCAGCGAGTGAATTGGTTTCCTTTACCTGGCTTCACGTGCTGGAAATCGACGCAAGTGAATGGCTCGCCATCGACGAGAAACTTAAGACCTTTTTTAAAATCCTGAAGCTGATGCATGAATTCCTCCGGTGAACCGAACGAGGCTTGGAAGGATTCAGGTTTTACCTATTATATGAGGGCCGTCAACTGACTCTGCCGAAGGCGCTACTTCGCCGGGTGCAGTCGATTTAGAAGCATTTTCAGCTTCTGCTTCTTTTTTTCGACTTGCGATAGTTGGGCGTCGGCCGCTTTCGCCGATTCCCTCGCTAGTTTCTGAACTTCTTCGACATCGAGGCCGAGTCGTCGTCCAAGAAGTTGCAAACGTTGCTCAAGATCTGGGCGAGCTCCTAAATGACGAACCGATCGACCCAAGACAGCGAATGCACCCTCAAGATCGTTTCGAACGGTGAGGGCATCGGCGATCGAGATCGCGCGGTGGGCCTCGCGATCAGCTCGGGTCGGATCTTTTTTAAGCGCTTGTTGTTCCTTGGGATCGATTTCTGGAACAACGTCCGTATCATCCGGCGCCCATTCGAAATCTTCAGCCTGAAATTCATCGGCCGTTAAAAACTCCCACTTTCGAACCATTTTTTGAGCGCGCTCGTGCAGGGGATTTAGAAACAAAACCATTTTAAACGCCTTCAGTGCTTCTTTCGCATTTCGCAACTCAAGCTGCGTTTCACCTAGCAACTGAAAGGCGAGAATATTATCTGGAGATAATTCTGCCGCACGCGCCAGTTGGTCGAGCGCTTCAAGATATGATTCTTTTTCGATCAGGAGTCGCGCGAAAGCGATTCGACCGGCAGCAAAATCGGGATGCAGTTTTACTCCGCGATTGGCGAGTTCCAATGCTTCTTTGATGAGGCCCATTTTTCGATAGGCCTCGCAAAGTGTCGCGAACACCCGCGAGCCCGGATTTCGGTCGTACTCGGTTTGGCATCGCTCAATGAATTCGATGTTCGGAACGGACATGCCTCATTGTTGCACTGCGGCTGCGGTCCTTCAAGCCTTGCTAGCGAAGCCATCCGATTGCTTTGATCAATCGGTGGGTAAAACGATCACGATTTTCGGTATTGATCCCGGTACCCGAACACTCGGTTTTGGTTGGATCGAAGTAGATGCTGGTAGCCTAGAAACTGTCGTTTCTAGGGGCTGCGGCGTCATTGAAGCGACTTCCAAAGTCGCCCGCGAAAACACTGTGCCTATGCGGCTTTCCTTGATTCTGCGCGAGCTCGGAGCGGTTTTTGCGCAGCGTCAACCCGATGTCGTCGTGGTCGAAAAAGTGTTCTTGGGAAAAAATGTCGACAGTGCTTTCGTCCTGGGTCAGGCGCGTGGCGTTGTACTCGCCCTTGCTGCAGCGACGGGGGCACTGATCCGCGAAGAGAGTGCTAAAACCGCAAAGAAGAGCGTGACCGGCCGAGGCTCGGCAGAGAAAAACGAAGTGCGTACGATGCTCGGACGACTTCTCGCGATGAGCGAAGAACTTGAAAGTTTGCCGGTTGATGCAAGTGACGGCTTGGCGCTCGCGTACCAAGGCTGGAGATCGCTGATTTCAGAAGAGAGATCAGACGCGAGATTGATGACGGAGGTTCACCTGTGATTGGCCGACTTAAAGGTATTGTTGAATCTCGCGAAGGCGAAATTTGTCTGCTTGATGTGGGTGGAGTTTGCTACGAGCTGACATGCAGTCTGCAAACACTCGATGTTCTCGTCGTCGGTGAGCGCACTCGTCTTGAAGTTTTCACCCACGTTCGTGAAGATCAACTCGCACTTTTTGGTTTTGCGACTTCGCTCGAGAAAGAATTGTTTCTTGCGCTTCTCTCGGTGAACGGTGTCGGTCCGAAAATGGCGATCAAGATTTTGTCTGCGGCTCCGGTCAGTCACATCGCTCGAAGTGTTGAAGCGGGCGACGTCAAAGCACTTTCGATGTTGCCCAAGGTCGGTAAAAAGACTGCCGAGCAATTGATCGTTTCGCTCAAAGGAAAATTGACTCCGTTTTTGGACGCGTACCAAGTCGGAGGAA
>JAYSYF010000266.1:0-3757 GCA_043716655.1 Bdellovibrionales bacterium
AAGTGCGCTGACCTGCGCGCCGGTCGTATAGATCGGCCAGAAGACTTCGACTGTTCCGACCAGCCGTATCCGTCCGCGGGGGACGTACTGATACTTGAGCTCTGCCATAGGAGAAACCAACATTGTCGATTCAAGCGACGAAACAACACCGACGTTCGGCGAAACCGTGATCATGAAGACGCGCGCACCGGCGCCAACTGTCCATGCGGACTGTGCCCCGCCAAATTGATAAGCCCCGTAGGTCGCTTGGCCATCAATAAAAGTAAGTGTCTCGCGGTCCGAGCGACCACTTCCGAACGCGCCACGAAAAGTCAGCACGTCGTTGCCCATCGCTGCATATCCGAAAGGAGCACCATTGACTTTAAAAACTCGAGTTTCGTATTTTGGTGCAGCCGCTTCTGCGCTGAACGAATTGAGTTCTCCACCGAACTCGAACCACCACCGACCGGAAACGACGCTGTGGTCTGTCGCCGCGACCGTCGTTGTTTTCGCAAGTGAAAAACTGACTTTGGAAAACGGCTCGATGCGAGTGTCTTTCGAAGCCGACGGTAAAATTTGAATCTGACTCTCTGTTGGACCAACAACTTTTTTGACGACCACTTCCATCAAAAGTTTGTGTGTCGAATGAAAGCTCGGACGACGAAATTCAAACAGTTTGAATATGTCGCCTTCTTTAATTCCGTGATTCGTGCCGAGATTCACGGTTGCAGTTCCGACTTTCTCGCTCGAGGTCACGTAACCACGATACGGGATTGCACCGACCACGCCTTCGATCAAACGATCGGCAATAACAGAAACAGCATTTTTTTCTTCGAGTTCGCCGACTTTATATTTGAACTGGAATGTTCGAATACGGCGGCCCGAAGCTGCTGCCAGATAACCGTCAATTTGCTCGAGTCCAATTTGAAATACGAGGATTCCGTCAGTCGACGTCCTCTTGGTTACCGCAGCAATGTCTGACCCGCGCGTTTTTAGATCAAATGTTCCATCGATCGCTTGCGGTTCGAAATATGTTTTCGCCGCAAGCTCTTGAACCATTCGCTCATGCAATCGAGTTTCGAGGTCTTTGGGAACGAACTTTCGCGCAGAGGCCAGCACCGACATTTTGCTGACACCGATCGCACGGACGGCAAGTTCACGGGCGTTCGAACCGATCTTAATCGGATCTTGTTCTTCATTCACCACCGACTCGGCAGTTTCTTCCGGCGCTGTTTCTGCAGCGTCTTCGTCGAGTTCGTCTGCAGCGGGTTTCGATTTCTTCTTTTTAGTTGCCTTCTTTAGCGGCTTTTTTACGGTTTTCTTCACCGCACGTTTGGCTTTTTTTACTTTGGTTTTTTTTGCAGGAGTGTCCGAGTTGAGTTCGTCAGACTCTGATTGTTCTTCATCATCTTGGGCCCATGCTGCAGGACCCCAACCGACCATGCCGGATTTCGCCGTTACAAACGAGAAAAGCAGACAGACAACGAAAATTACAAATACGCGAGACGCAGGACCCATCACTCGAATGTAAAACACTTTTCGGGGTGTTGTCTCTATCCTACGTCATTGACCAGACGTTGTGACTTCTCGACACTAAGAGAGTGGAAGTATTCCGTTCGAATCTGAATTCGAGATTGTTACGTATCGGCATTGCCGCCTTCGCATTAACCGCGACCCTGACTTCGTCGAATGCAAATGCAGCAATGACGCTCACTACGATCGAAGAAGACATCCAGGTTTATTCGGGTCCGGGCGAAAGATTTCGAGTCCTCGCAGTACTTCCGAACAAAACAGAAATTAAGGCCTCGAATTCAATCGTCACAAGCCAAGCTGGGCGATTTTATCGTGTGATCGTGAAACTCGGCGAAACTCAGCGAGCCATTGGTTTTATTCCAGTCAACGCGCAGATTCGAGTCGGCGGCGAAGATCAGGATGAATCCGAACTTTCTAAATACGGTGCAGTCTCGCTGATTAGCAAAGCCGCGCAAGTTACTTTCAGCAGTTACCGAGATAAACAATCTGCGTACACAGTCGGTTACATGCACTACCTAAGTCCGGGCTTCTACGTGAAGGGTTCGCTCGGTCAGTGGATTACTCCTGTCACAACTGGAAACTTCATAGGTGGGGAAATCGGAAACGACGCACTTCTCGCGGGACCGGTCTCGGGGTTTGTTTCATATGGAATAGGTGTCTTTATGCCTGATGATGCAAACGGCGTCTTCGCTGGCAGTACCTCGTACAACGTTATGATGAATGCCACGTTCGGGATTCGCTACAACCTCGAAGGCTTTGCTTCGTTTGCTATCGGCGGCGTACAAACCGCGATTTATAATTCGAACAACAGTCTCGTCGCGACCGGTCTGCAGGTCAGTCTCGAGGTGGGCTTATGAATACAAAACATTTCGCGCTCACCCTACTCGTGCTTTCAAGTTTAACCGCGACGCGAGTTCAAGCTGAAACCGAGGCTTCGTCTGTCGTTCGCTATTACAGTGACAGTCAAAAGACCACGGTCATATCCCCGACAATCGAAGTCGGTTCGACGTTCGACGAAGACCGCATGAAGCTCTCGGTGCATGTTGCCGCAGATATTCTGACAAGCGCATCAAGCGAGGTACGAACTTACGCCTCGAAAGGTGTAATCACCGATTTCCGAAATGAATATCAGGTGAACTACGAATCGCAAATTCCTGACGGTACACTTTCATTCGGAATCATCACGTCGGACGAGAATGACTATAGCTCGCGCGCCATCAGCGCCGGGGGCACACGCGAATTTTTCACGAAGAACACGGTCGTCGCTTTTGGATTTGCTTCCGGCGCCGATAAAATCACGGCGACTGGAAATACCAATTTTCAAGAGAACATGTTGCACGAGATTTATTCACTCTCGCTTTCGCAAATTTTGACTAAAGAATCTCTCGTGCAAATCATCTACGACTTTCGAGTCGAAAACGGTTTTCTTGCAAGCCCCTATAGAAAAGCAAAGCTCGTAACCGGTACGACGATTAGCGCGCTCAGCGAGGTCCATCCACGTACGAGAAATCGTCACGCACTTGGGTTCAAGTACAACTTCTACAATCCTGACATGAAGATGTCGTTCTCCACGGCGTATAGACTCTATCAGGATAGCTGGGGCATTCTCTCAAACACGGTCGAAGAGCGGGTAACCAAGGAATATAGTCGAAAATTCGAGGTCGCAGCGAGCTTCCGTTTGTATTTCCAGAGCAAAGCAAAATTTTATGCGGACTATTATTATGACAACCCCGGAGTGTTCTATTCTGGGAATAATACGCTGTCCTCGTATATGTCGTACGGCGTGGGTCTTCGACCGGCCTGGAATTTGACAGAGAAAACGAATTTAGCGTTCAAATTCGAATATTTTGGCCAGAGTTTCTCGGATGCGACCGAGGCGGGTAATCTTTCAACGCTAGATGACGATAAGCCATTAGCGATCTCTGCATTTGTCGTGGGCATTAGCTTCGCGTCTAAATTCTGAGCTTCGCCAATTAAACTATAGCTATTGAACTGAAATTTAAGGGGACACCAATGCGAGTAAGCACCAAGCACAGCCCGAAATCTTCTATCATGTCTCGATTCGAGACAGTTTTAACAGCGTCTCTTATTGTTTTGGGCGTTACCTTTATAGGCGCTGCTGCTGAAGCTAAACTAAAAGAAGGCGACGATTTTCCGGCGCTTAAAGTTGCCGCGTTCCCAGGGAAACCGAAGGTGGATGCAGCGAAATTCAAAGGGAAGGTCGTTATCGTCGATTTCTGGGCAA
>JAYSYF010000267.1:0-3757 GCA_043716655.1 Bdellovibrionales bacterium
GCATTTTGATCTGCACCCCAACCGACGGTTCCATGTGTCCACTGTGCATAAGCGTTCGGACCAATTTTCGCGGTATACCAACCGAATGCGCCGCGTACGAGACCTGATGGTTTACCATCGATTGTCGGCATCAAAGAAGGCTGCGTCCAATCCTCAAGGCTCGCACCTGGAAGCGGAATATGTCCAAGACTCGCGTCCCACCAAGATGGGAAAAGTCCTTGGTTGTCCTGATAAAACTTAATCCATTTTTCGATTTTGTAACTACCGAGCGCCGTACGACGAGTTCGCGCGGGATCATTTTCTCCTGCGATCAAGTTCGTTTCGAAAATCAGACGGTGTGGTTCACCCGCAACTGTCGATCGCTCGTAGACGCGCATCTTTTCAGTGGCGATGTTTTGAATCATCAAATAACGATCGGCTTCTCCAAGAGTTTGCTGCACGACAGGTGGAGCAGCGACGACAGCCTTCGGTGCCGGCTTTTTTGGCGCGACTTTTACAGGCGCGGGCGCAGCGACCGGAGCAGCAACGGGCGCAGCAACTGGAATAGCCCGAACAACTGGCGTCACCGGAGCAGCAACTGGTGCTGGAGCAGCAGGAACGGTCTCGAGTCCCGTGATCGGCAGAATCGCTTTTGTAGGACGAGGCTTGGGTGGAACAGCCATCGCAACCGGCGTCGCAGGTGCTTTTACCACTGGCGGTGCAGCAACCGGTGCCGTTTCTGGAACTGCAAGGGGAGCCGCGCTCGGTTTTGCTAACGCAGCGGCTTCTGGCGCCTTCACTTCGCGCCACTCGGATTTTCCGCAGGCCGAAAGCAGAATTGGCAATGCAAGCATTGCGGCGATCATGAGGAAGGTGCTGCGAATTCTTCGCGTCTGAATGGCTGACAGTGTTTGGTTCATGATCCAGAGTGTTTACAAGAATGGGGCCCTTAGCCTGTGGGTTCGATGGCCCTCGGCTTCGAGCTAAGACGCAAGTAAATCCGCACTGTTGCCCTTTAGAGGCTAGGCTCGACAAAAACTGTCACTGAAGCGTTGAATTCGGCAGCTGGTTGTCTTATTCATTTTGACTAGCAAATCTCCGGACAAGGACACCAGATGACCACCGAAATGAATGCGCACTGCCAATGCGGAAGCGGCCTCGAATTTTCTAAATGCTGCGAACCATTTATTACTGGCGCAAAACCAGCTCCGACCGCTGAAGCTTTGATGCGTTCGCGCTATGTCGCTTACGTCAATGCGAACATCCCTTACCTAAAATCGACCTTGGCCCCCGAGAAGCGAAAAGAATTCGACGAGGCGGGCGCAAAAGAATGGGCGACGAAATCGAAGTGGTTGGGCCTCGAAATTTTGAACACTAAAAAGGGTCAGCCTGACGATTCCGAGGGAGTCGTTGAGTTTAACGCCAAATACAAACTTAACGGCCGCGCGATCGAACATCACGAGGTTGCAGAGTTTCGCAGAGACACAAAAGAAAACCGCTGGTACTTCGTCGACGCCGAGTCGCACGAACATTTGGATGGCCAGGGCCATGGCCATCACCATCATGCACCACAAGCTCCAGTCGTTCGCGATCAACCAAAAATCGGTCGCAACGATCCATGCACTTGCGGAAGCGGACTAAAATACAAGAAGTGCCACGGCGCTGCCGCTGGTCTCTAATGCGAACGAGTCCCGAAGCGGATAAAAAGTGGAAAGAGGCGACGTGGGTCGCCTTCGATACCGAGACCAGTGGACGCTATCCCATCGAATCTGAAATCTGCGAAATCGCAGCAGTGAAGTGGACTTCGATAAACGGAGTCACTAGTCAGCAAGAAGTTTTTGCTTCGTTGATTAAACCAACTAAGACCATGTCGAATGAAGTCATAAAAATTCACGGCATTACCAACGAAATGGTCGCCGATGCTCCGCCTATCGCCGAAGTGTTGCCTGAGTTTCTTAAGTTTATCAGCGGATCGGTTTTACTCGCGCACCATGCTCAATTCGATCTTGGTTTCGTCGCTTCCGCGCTCGAGGACTGCGATCTCGCTTTGCCAGTAGCGCCGACAATTTGTACCTCGTTGCTTGCTCAGGGGAACGTGCCGGAAACTCCAAATCATCGCCTGCAGACGCTTGTTCCATTCTTCGGAGTAGATCCGGGCCAGGCACATCGCGCGCTCGACGATGCTCGTGCGTGCCTCAACGTCGCATTGAAAATCTTCGATCGCTTGCAAGTGAACGCTCAAGCGGATCTCACCGTGAACGATATTGCTGCGAAGATGTTGCGACGAACGGCACTTGATTTGGGTCTGCTTTATTTCTCGCGTTTTTCTATGAATGAACTCAGAAAAGACGTCAGTCTCGCTCGGTTCATCGAAGCGGCGCGAACACAAACACCCGTACAATTAACCTATGCGGCAGGAAGCCGACCTGGTCAGCCGAGAACGATCACTCCGATCGGTGTGATCAGACAGCTCGACGGAGATGCGCTTGTCGCGCTCGAAGCGGGCGACAAGCAATCGAAAAGATATTGGATTAAGGACGTTCAGTCGATCGTTTGAGTGGCATCACGTTTGATGCTGACTCGGGCGGCACAACCGGAGTTCCGGAAGCTTCCGCGCGGGCTTGTGCGTAATGAACGTCGGCCTGCGAGTTCATCAATTGTTTCTCGATGACTTGTTGGCTGAGGCGCGCGGCGATCACTTCGAGATGTTTAAATTCATCTCCTGCGCGAAGTCTCAACGGTCGCGGGCGACCAGCCGAGAGATCATCAAGAAATTTTTCAAATGCATACAGTGGTCCTGCGATGCGGCTCGAGAGAACCCGACCAACTAAGAAGAGCACAGCTGCGAACGTCATACTTACGATGAAAAACGTGATGTAAAACGGAATCATATAGTGATCGAGCAACTTCTGGTTGTTGCCAACGAGATCGATGATCGTTACGCGCAGGAATGTGTACGAGAATACGCCGGCGATCAAAGCGAAACCTAAGCCCACTCCTGTCAGAATGAAGCAGTACCGCAATTGAAACCGAACGTTGATCCACATGCGTTTCCGCGTGTTGTCTGCTGGCCACAAAATTTCTGACTCGCGAATCAAAGCAATGGCAATCATCGCGTATCCGACCCACTGAAGCGCGTCGGCCATGTTGAATGCCGGCGTCGCTTTTTCTGGAGAACCTAACAACAAGAAGTCGACGACATATCCGTTGATGATTCTGTCAGTCACGTTGCCAAGAATACCACCAAGCAAAACGCTCATACCTGATCGCAACATCAAAGATTTGATCGGAAGCAGGTATTGAATGATTGCGAACGAGAATATGAGGAACGCGCCGCCAGTTGAAAGCGTGACGATCCGAAGTACCGCAGGTAAATCGCTAAAGAGTCCGAGCATTGCGCCATGATTGTGGTGCAAGACGAATCCGAACGGACCGAAGAATTGGAGGCCACGAATGCCCTCGGCAAAATTCTTAGTTACCTGGTCGACTCCCCAGGTTAAAAATAGCGGAAACAGGACTATGAGCCAGTCCAAACGCCG
Source organism: Bdellovibrionales bacterium (assembly GCA_043716655.1). Taxonomy (GTDB): domain Bacteria; phylum Bdellovibrionota; class Bdellovibrionia; order Bdellovibrionales; family JAMPXM01. The sequence goes on from JAYSYF010000267.1 coordinate 3,519, forward strand.
CAGTTGCATTGACACCTTTCACGTCGTCACCAAGACGACGATACCTCAACTTCGTCTTCGTCTATCGGCATTTCGCGCGAATGAGTTGATGAATTGTGAGGTGTAGAAATGACTAGATTACTGCTTTTGGACCTTCGTCAGCGAAGTGTAATCGCCATTCTTTGAAGGAACATAATCATGAACGCGTGAACTCGCGACGGCGACTTCGAAGTCGTACCAAAGTGGAATGAGCGGAAGGT
>JAYSYF010000268.1:0-3739 GCA_043716655.1 Bdellovibrionales bacterium
CCGAACGCCGATGTGGGTTGCCATCATTGGTATGATCTCGACGCTGACAGCGGCCTACCAGGGTGGAAAACTAGTTCAGCAGTATGGCATTGGAACTGATGAGCCGCCTTTACAGAGTCGGCGTTCGTCACCAATTCATCCGCGGATCACGACGACTTAGTAGAATGCGGAGAACGGATCAGTGTCGGGATTGTCCGACGCTTTGACGACCATCTTCTTGAACTCGTCTTTGGAAATTTCATTTGCCGTTTTGCCCGGATTTTCGAACAACGCTTCGAAAGCTTTCGTCGCGTCTTGTGAAGTCGGGCGACGTTTTGATTTACGTTTCGGAGGAGTCTCTGGCGTCATTCCTGGTTTCGCAGCCAGAATTTCGTTTCCGGTTCCGCGGTCGTAAGAAGCGATCATGTACTTGAAACCACTTCGCGCTTCTTCACGCGAAATTTTTCCGTTTCCATCGACATCTAAAATATCGAAGAGCCGTGCGGCCTCTTCTGCGGGAGTCAGTGGCGGAGCCACATGCTGTGGAGCGCTCGCGCAGCCTGTGAAAACGACAAGAACGAGCAATGAAAAAACGGCCAAACAAACGCCAAAACAACGGTTCGATAGCCTGCTAATAAACACGAGTTACTCCCATCATGTGTGGACTGATGGATTATATTGGCTGGGTCACGCGCCGCCGTCTAGCGACCTTTGCGGGCTGCGGCACGCGCTGCGGCGGCGGCGATGGATTTTGTCTCGTCACCGTCGCGAGAGGCCTTCAGTTGCGCTTCCTTGATGTGTCGCTCGAGTTCGTCGGGATTAACCCGGAAAAGCGATAGCACGTAGGCGCCTTCTTGCTTGGCGTAGCGTCGTTCCTTTTTTTTCGGATCGTAAATGTGATGCGTAAAGAACACGTTTTTTTCACGAAAGGCCGGTGTCCCGGTTGTTGTGAATCTTCGGTAGTTTTCGATGGCGTCGATTTTTATGCCGCCGCGTGCATCGATCTCGGTAATAACCCCGAATGACTCCTGCTCGCGCGGAAGAAACCAACCGCGCATAACGAAACCAACGCGATCGCCCACACGAAGTGCATTGCCGTCGCGGTCGACGTTCTTGATATCGAACTTTGGGTGGATCCGCGCAGGGCTCGCCATATGTCTTCTTGTCGGTTCACAAAGCCATCGACTTCAGTCGGGTAGAGTAAAGTCTCTCTTTGAGACAAAAGCAAAACTGTGGAGACAATGAAGGCCAATGCTAAAGTCTAGTGATTCAAATTTCGAAGCGCCGACCGGAAACAAGAAACGAATTAACTTAGCTCTGCAAGGGGGCGGTTCGCATGGTGCCTTCACGTGGGGAGTGCTCGATCGGTTGTTAGAAGACTCGCGAGTTGAATTCGAGGGACTGTCGGGAACATCAGCAGGGGCTGTGAACGCGCTTGTGATGGCGTCGGGCCTCGCACGTGGCGGTCGCAATGAGGCGAGAAAATCGCTGGAACGTTTTTGGATGGCGGTCGGAGAACAACAACACACAAATCCGATTCGGCGAAATCCGTTAGACGTGATGTTTGGAAGATTCGGTTTCGATTTGTCCTGGTCGTACCATATGTTCGCATCGTTCACGCATCTGATTTCCCCTTACCAATGGAACCCGCTGAACGTAAATCCACTGAAGGATCTGATCAAACAGCACGTCGATTTTGATTTGGTTCGCAAATTCGACGCGATGAAGATTTTCGTCTCGGCAACTTCAATCGAGACCGGACACATTCGAGTATTTCGTCGCGAGGAGCTGAGCGAACCGGCGCTTCTCGCAAGTACGGCTTTGCCTTTGATGTTTCACGCCGTTGAAGTTGAAGAGCAGCACTATTGGGATGGTGGCTTTGTTGGAAACCCGGCGCTATTTCCGCTTTTCTATGAATGTAAATCTCAGGACATCGTCATCGTTCAAATTACGCCATTTAAACGAGACGCTGTGCCCAAATCGGTGTTTGAGATTCAAGATCGCATGTCGGAAATTTCGTTCAACGCGAGTTTAGCGAGTGAGCTTCGTGCGGTTCATTTTGTGAATCGTTTGATTCAAAAAGGTGCGCTCGACAGCGATCGTTATCATCCGGTTTTAATTCACATGATTGAAAGTGAAGAAGAAATGCGAAAGCTCGGGTCCGCTACGAAAATGCTGATCGAACCCGAATTCCTAAAACATCTTTTCGAGATGGGTCGTTTGGCCGCTGAAGGGTGGCTCGAACGAAGCTTCAAATCTGTTGGAGTTGAATCTTCGGTCGATGTGCGCACCCGTTTTCTTTAAAGCGTGAGACTTAACCGCCAGCGTTCTGGTTGAACGGGTCAGTCGGCTGGCTGCGGTCGCGTCCCCAAGAACGAGTCGATGAGGTGCCTCCCGAAACTGCCGGATTCGTTGTGAACATGTATGGTGGAGCGATTTGATCGCTGTATCCGCCACGCTTGATGTTCGAAGGATTTTTGTAATTGAGCAGTGTGCCCTCGTCGACGAGGAACGTTCCCTGCATCGAAGATGAACCAAGGTTGTAGAGATCTCCTGACTCTGCGTCTGGATATTGATCGACTTCGTAAGTTCCCTGATCGATCCACTCAGACTGTGGAGTTCCGGCTTTAAGTACCGCTGCGCGATCGGCGAGCTGGTGACCGTTGATCGCCTGGTGGCCATTCTTTGTCAGAATGTATTCCCAGCGTCCTGGAACCTTGTTGTACATCGCACGTTGTCCATCGCGGTAACCTTCGTTCGCATAAATCTTTACGAGCGGAGTCCCGACCGAAATCAATTGGCGGATGTAAGCGATCGACTCGTTGTCGATGCGAGTGCAACCGTGACTTCGGATCGAAGTGAAGATGTTTACAACTTTTCCCCAGAACGAATCTTTGAAAGTGATAAAATCAGTTTTGTCAGCTCCCCAACCAGCCGTGCCGTGAGTCCACTGACCGTTCGGGTTCGGAGCAACCTTCGCCGTGTACCAACCGAAAGCGCCACGCATGTCGCCTTTTCCGTTTGGCATGTAGTTGCTCTGGATCCAAGAACTGCGGTTTCCTGGAGGTGGAACGTCTGGATAACCAGGCTTGTACCACGCAGGATACGGACCTGATTCGTAGAATTTTGTCCACGAAGCGACCTGATAAAAACCAACGTCAGTATGGGTGCCGTCTTTAGCTTCGCCGTTAACGACGCCAGCTTCCATGATCATGCGATTCACGCATCCTTCGTTCGGAAGGCAGCGCTGATAAACGCGCAGACGCTCGGTTGCGATGTTCGTGACGATAAAGAGGCGGTTCGACTGAACTGGCTTTTGTCCAACGACAGCGGGACCCGCGCCTGGAGCAATCGCAGAACTTGATACAGCCGGATCTACTGCGACTGCCGTGTCGTTCAAGAAACGTTTCGCGACGTAAAGCGTTTGGTTGCGATCAACTGTCGAATTCGACTTGATGACTTTTACGGGAACGAATTCATCTGCGCCAGTAACGGTCGAACTCTGAATTTCAACTTCGTCGTTAAGGAAGAGTCGGCCAGCGACGTTCTCGCCATTTTCCGGTGCAGTTCGTACGCGAACAGAGTCTGCGGAAATGAATCCACGAACGCCTTGTTTGGGCAGAACTTGCAAAGGAGCGACTTGAATCTCGGTGATCTCCGAGCCCGTCTGCGGGAATTTAGTGTCGTCAACGGCCGGTGTAGAATTAGAGCAAGCGACTAACAGCATCGGCAAAACTGAAGTCAGGACCAGCATAAAGCA
>JAYSYF010000269.1:0-3736 GCA_043716655.1 Bdellovibrionales bacterium
CGGATGCCAGTTAGTTAGCAGCGATGCCAGAACTTCCAGAAGTCGAACACGTCAAACGGCAGCTCGGCCGGCTTATTGGTCTTCCTCGACAAGTCGAGAGTATCGAATACTTTCGCAAGGACCTGCGTTTTGTTTTACCTGTGCGACTAAAGAAAAATCTGCCGGGCAAAGAGCTTCTCGAAATCGAGCGGAGAGCAAAGTATTTGCTTTTCCGGTTTTCTGACGGATGGTTGCTCTCGCATCTCGGTATGAGCGGCGCATGGCGTGAGATAAAACGGGGCGAGAAAAGAATTTTGCACGATCACGTGCAGCTGAACTTCAAGAATGGTCCGAGTTTAGTATTCAACGATCCTCGGCGTTTCGGATTTATCGATTGGGTGGAATCGACTTCGAAAGATTCGCACGTTCGTCTGAAACATCTAGGTCCCGAACCGTTCGATAAGTCATTCACAGGAACACATCTCTTTGAAAAGCTGAGAAAGCGGCAAGCACCGATCAAAGCCATGATCATGGACCAACGACTGGTCGTTGGGGTCGGCAACATCTACGCAAGCGAAGCGTTGTTTCGTGCGAAGGTCCGGCCGGGACGTGCAGCAGGTAAAGTGACTCGCGATGAGTGTGAAATTCTCGTTAACGAAATGCGAATCATACTCACTGCTGCGATCGAAGCGGGTGGTTCAACTATTCGCACCTATCGCAGTGCCGATGGCAGTGAAGGTCAATTCCAGAGCCGGTTCTCGGTCTATGGTCGCGAAGGAGAAACGTGTCTGCAGTGCAAAGTTCAGGGCAAGTCTACGAAGATCTCGATGAAGGTCATCGGCGGCCGCTCTACGTTTTGGTGTTCAAAATGCCAAACCAAGTGATCTAACCCGAGACTCGACTTTCGAAACCATTTCTCGTGATGGGGATTCATCAGTAAACTATTGAAATGGCTGATCTCGCCCCGAAAAAACAAGCTCCGTCGGCCGGCAAACAGCTCGTCTCGCAAGAGCCTTCTCAATCGCTTGAAGTGAGTCCAGAATTTGAAGCCGAGCTCGAGCGCAAACTTCCAGAACTCGTAACGCTCATTCGCGTTGCGAAGGCGATGCAATCACATAGCTTCAAAGGGCATGCACGAGTTCGAGTCGAGGCCACCGTCGAAAAAAACGGGCGTAGCTTTCCGATCATCTCGGTCGTCATGGGCAGTGAAGATCCGGAAGCACCGACACTTGGAATTTTCGGTGGCGTACATGGCCTCGAACGAATCGGTTCAAGCGTCGTCACGGCGTGGATGCAATCATTGAATGAAACGATGGAGTGGGATGCGTCGGTTCGAGATCGTCTTAAACATTCGCGACTCGTGTTCATGCCCATCGTAAATCCAATCGGGATTTTTGAAACCACGAGATCGAACGGGAACGGCATCGATTTGATGCGCAATTCTCCGGTGCGCGCCGATCAGTCGCCAGCGTTTCTGTTGGGTGGGCAGCAGTTAAGTAACAAACTTCCGTGGTTTTCTCCTCCGGTCTACAAAGATGAGGACATGGAAATTGAATCCCAAGCACTTTGTCAGTTGGTCGAACGCGAGATGTTTCACTCGAAGTGCGCAGTGACAGTCGATGTACATTCAGGTTTCGGATCCGTCGATCGCCTATGGTTCCCATGGGCAAAATCAAAGAACGCTCCACCACATCTCGAAGAAATCGCAGCACTGAAACGACTTTTCGATCGCAGTCATCCGCACCATTTTTATCACATCGAGCCGCAAGCAAAAAGTTACACCACACACGGTGACTTATGGGATTGGCTTTATGATAAACACATCGCCGAAGAGAAGCGTGTTGCGAAGAAGGGCAGAGAGTCACAGCTTTATATACCGTTTACTCTGGAACTTGGATCGTGGCTCTGGCTTAAGAAAAATCCCCGCCAGCTTTTCTCGTCACTCGGTGCTTTCAATCCCATTCAGCCGCACCGATTGAAGCGAATTCTGCGACGTCACGTCACACTGTTTGATTTTCTCCATCGTGCAGTTATGAGTTCGGATTCATGGCTTGTGATCGATGAAATTACGCGTGCGCAATTGCGACGTCGAGCAACGGAACTTTGGTACACGGAAAAGAACGAGTAATCTAATGACGATTTCAAAACGCCCGATTTATCAAATTGTTCTGATCCGCGGCCTTGCTCGCGAAGCCAGACACTGGGGAACATTCAACGCAGAATTGAAGAGCGCCTATGATGAACTCGGAATCGACGCTCGCATCGAAACCATCGATCTGCCTGGTTGTGGCCGTCACTCAGAGATGCACGCAACGCTGACCATCGATCAAACGGCCGACTTCGCGCGTGAGAGGCTGAAAGAAATTTTGGTTCGTGAAGCCGAGCAAGGCTTGAAGCCCGCTGATCATCGACGCCTTGTGGCCATCAGCCTTGGCGGAATGGTCAGCGCAAGCTGGTTATCTCGCTACCCAACGGATTTCCATTCCGGTGTTTTAATCAATTCGTCGTTTCGCGGAGTTTCAAAAGTCTATGAGAGACTCGAGTGGAAATCTTGGTGGCGTGTACCGTTCATCATGAAAAATCGAGATATCGCAAAACGTGAAGCTGGCATTCTCGAATGGATTTCGAATGACGAATCGAAACGACGCGAGGTTCTTCCACTTTGGATTTCGATTCAAGAATCGCGACCCGTATCGACACTGAATCTAGGAATTCAACTTGCTGCCGCTGCGCGGTTTCATGCACCGCCACGAATACCAGTGCCGCTGCTAGTCTTATCAAGTCAGAACGACCGAATGGTGAATAGTTCGTGCTCGGAAGCCTTGGCGCGCCAGTACAACGCACAAATCGAAAGCCATCCCACGGCGGGTCATGACCTCTCGCTTGACGCCGGCCCATGGACTGCTGCGATGATCGCAAAATGGAATCGATCACCCAACGCTTAGCCCTCGCCGTTTCTTCGTTATTTATCTTTGCGCAAATCGGATGCGGCTCACCCGCGGCGACTCCCGCGTCTCCGGTGCCCGGTAAAGACAAAGATCCAATTCGTATGGGGCAGCTTCCGCGTGAAGGGTTTTTTAGTGGAGCCACACTGAAAACATCAGACATCGACACTCTCGTCGACGGCGTTCAGCCCGGCGGAGTTTTGATCATCAGCGAGCAGCACGGAAATCAGAAACATTATTCCCATCAGAAGTTGGCGCTGCAGGCTCTGGAAAAAACCAAGCGTTGTGTCGTCAGTGTTGGACTCGAGTTTCTGGCATGGACACACCAGGGCCCCATCACCGATTTTTTCCATGGCTCGCTTACTGAAGCCGACTTTTTGAAAGCCGCAGAATGGGGAGGCAACCCCTTCGCCGACTACCGTGATCAAGCGCTGTTCCCGCGAGCGACTGGCGGAGAACTGCTTGGAGTGAATGCGCCGAAAGCTTTGACGAGCGCCATATCAAAAAAGGGACTGGCGAGTTTAACCCCTGAACTGAACGACCTCATGCCGCCTCTGTTCGAACTTGGATCGAGTGCCTACCGCGAACGTTTCGACAGCATCATGGGCGGACATGTCCCGGCGGCTTCACTCGATCGATATTTTGCCGCACAAAGTGTTTGGGACGATTCGATGGCTTGGAAGTCGGCCGAATTTCTTCGCGCGAATCCTTCGCATTGCCTCGTCGTTATCGTCGGTGATTTTCACGCCGCTTGGGGCGGTGGACTTCCGGCTCGCCTCTCCGCGCGCGGAGTTTCAAACGTCACCGTGATT
>JAYSYF010000270.1:0-11235 GCA_043716655.1 Bdellovibrionales bacterium
TCGTCGATTTGTCGGCCCCACGTGTGGACCTTCGCCCACGAAATGGAAATTCCCTCGCGTGCGATAGCCTCGGCCGCAGACAAAAGTGCTCCCCGACTATCCTTGCCTCTGAAGCTTAAAATCCATTCGTCTTCGCTCATCGAGAGGCAATCGATCTCGTCGAATATCTCCAGACTCGACGATGCATCCTTCGAGTTCGTCGTAGCGGTCTTCGGTGCATCGGTTGTGAGCTCCAGCAGCCTTGCGATTTTTGCTTCGAGCCCCTTAACAGTTCGCGGAGGTTTCACTTCGAACCAATCGTAAACGCCGATCTGAGGATCAGAGAGGATACTGGCGTGTCGGACCGAAAGCCCTGCCGCCTGAAGTGTTCGGGCCATTCCTGCGAAGAGACCTGTCTTATCTTTTTTAGTGTGAAACCGAATCCAAACTCGTTTCGACTTTGAAACTTGGGCGACCTTCACCGTCATTGCGTTTTCTCGTGTCCCCAGCGCTGGCTGCTGCATTTGATCTGCGATCGCTTTCAAATCTTTCGCGAGTGCAGCTGTTGGCAGCGATGAAACGAGAAACGGATCGAGCCTGTCGAGAATCTGTTGATCGAGCGAATAACCGCAGCGCCGCAATTCTTTTTCAAGCTTCGATAGCTGTTTCGCCTCGGGCATCTCAAGCGACCTTACGAGTTCATGAAGCAGTCGCTCTTTCCAAGGAGTATAAGCCTCGCGATTGGTCGCACGAATATCGACCGCCGTGAAAATCGCTAGACGCAAAAGCCGTTTGCCCTCAATGCCTTTCGCGTGAAGCATTCGCCACGTCGCCGGATGCGCCGGATTGCCACGGAACGCAGCCATCGAAAGCTCGAGGTGGTTTTCTATCAGCCAGATTATTTCTTCGATAGAATCTTCGCTGACGTTCCACTTTTTCAGGTCATGTCGAGCGATGACGACCGACTTATCCGAATGATCTCCGCCCGATCCCTTACCGACGTCATGATAAAGTGCTGTCCAACCGAGAATCTTCCAGTCTTCGCGAGTCATCTGCTTTGCGATCGCACCAAGACGTCCAAGAACGGTCGGTCGTTGAGCCACTCGCTTCATTTCGCGAACGGCCTGCATCAAGTGCGCGTCTACAGTATAGCGGTGATATTGATCGTGCTGAACGTAGCCCACGATTTTTTTGAAATCTGTGACAGCCAAGTCGATCCATCGCGATCGAAAAAAGGCAATCGTCAGGTCGTCCGGTTCAAGTGGATCGATCGTCTTTAATAAGAGGCGTCCCAACGCTTCATTCGCGCGCTTTCCTTCGGCCGCACTTTTTTTAGCTGCCGAACGAAAGAGTTTAAAACCGAGATCGCGCGCTTTTGCCTGAACGAGCATCGAGGGTTCTCGCTCCATCCAATTCGCAAGTTCGGTGAAGCTCGTTTCCTTGACAACTTCTTTCGAATGGAAGCGCTCAAGTTCCTTTTCCGATACCTTCACGTGTTCGAAATCGACATCCGCATAGAAAGAGACGCGAGAAAGACCTTTCTGAATCTCGCGCATAAAATCGCGACTCGATTCATACCCGTACCATTTCGCGACGCCCGCCTGTTCATGCGCACTCAGTAAATCCCCGCCACCTTCAGAAAGTTGAACGCGAATGCGACTCATCAGGAAAAATTTTCGGTAATAATCGAACACGGCAAGAGCATGAGCACGCTCGGGGCTTACAAATCGTTCGGGAAACATGAGGCGTAACTGAAACGCTTGCCCCATATCGCGAAGCGCACCAGGTCCATACTTGAGATTCGGTTCGAGGAAATTTGCGATGGAATCGAATCGCTCGGTGCGAGCGCGGCGCTCTTTTCGAATCGCTGCAAAATAACCGCGTCTTAATTTTCCGAGCTTGCCCCGAAGTTTTACAAGTTGCGCTTCATACGCGGTTTCAGCATCGGCGGTCAGCGGCTTTGCATTTAATAATGCTAAGACGTCGAACGCCTCAACGCCTTTTGTCCAATCGCCGAAGTCTTCCGGGACCCGACTTCGAATCTTGATTCCTGCTTCTTGAGCATGTCGCGTAATCGTGGCTGCCGCCGTTTCGTCACCGACGAACAGGATATCGAGGTCGGATTTAGGGCAAAGTTCGCTTCGTGCCCAACTGCCGAGCGCTATGGGCAGAGCCGCATTCCACGCAGTCTTAAGTTCTGCGCTAGAGGTGAATCTGGCGACGAGCGCCGCCTCGAGAGCCGTTTCAAATTTAAGAATGTCGAGGCCACTGCCGTCTTCTTCATGACCGTCAGGCGCTTGCGGAGGTGGCTTCAAGTATTTTTCAGCAAGGGCGAAAAGTTCCGCTTCCGGCAATACAAAACGCGATCGTGAAGGACGATGCGCCCCTGGCGTGCCCGGTGTCCCGCCTGTCGGATTTACTGGCTTTGAAGTTCTTGTACCCACAGCGAGATCTTGCCTAACGCTTCGATTGGAGTCGAGTGATTGACGTTAAACTCACGAATCTCTTTTAAAACCCGCTCGTTTAACACTGTTTTTGGATCGTTTACGTGTGCTTGAGCAAACATATTCAGCTGCGGATGCACCTCTGGCGACGAACCGGCCGCACGTCGCGAACGTCCATCGGTAACCGCCCGAGGGCCGGCGTTCGCAGCACCTGCGTCCTGCACCGGTGCGTGCTGAATATTCGCCGTGATCGTGCCTTCCACTTCATTCAGAATCTCCTGAGCGCGTTGCGTGACTTTCAGTGGCAAGCCCGCGAGTCGAGCCACGTGAATTCCGTAAGACTGACCCGCAGCACCTTCTAGCAAGCGGTGAAGGAATGTGATGACGCCGTCTTTCTCGAAAATCGCCATATGACAGTTCTTGATTCGATCGTAACGCGCTTCGAGTTTCGTCAGCTCGTGATAATGAGTCGCAAACAAAGTTAAGCAGCGTTTTTCACTTAAGAGATGTTCGAGAATCGCTTGAGCAATGCTCAGTCCATCGAATGTCGAAGTTCCCCGACCAATTTCATCGAGAACGACGAGCGTGCGGTCATTCGCCTGAGATAAAAGTTCAGCCGTCTCTTTCATTTCGACCATGAAAGTCGAAAGACCTTCGCTTAAGAAATCGCTCGCCCCAATCCGCGTCGCGACTCGATCAAGAAGCGATATGTTCGCTTCTCGGGCTGGAACGAAACTTCCCATTTGAGCCATGACGACCGTGATCGCAGCTTGGCGCATCAGCGTCGATTTTCCGGCCATGTTGGGACCCGTCAGCAAAATGCATCCACCTTCGCGAAGCACGATGTCGTTCGCAACAAACGGTTTTGCCAATGACTGTTCGACCACGGGATGCCGCGATCCCAAAAGTTTCAGCTGAACGCTCTCTGACGATTTTCTGAATCGAGGTCTTATGTAACGGTATTCATTCGCGAGATGAGCAAGCGACGACACAACATCGAGTTCCGCCAGTGCAAAAGCAAAACGCATCAAAGCGTGCGAGTGCGAAAGCACAAACTGTACGAGTCTCGCGAATTCTTCTTCTTCCAGTTTCAGACGTTTTTCTTGAGCCGAAAGCACTCTTCGTTCGAGTTCCGCGAGTTCCGGAGTCGTATACCGTTCGGCGTTCGCCAACGTTTGCTTACGGTCGTAACGGTCTTTCGGTACACGATCGCGATGCGTGTTTGTGATCTCAATCGAATAACCAAAGACATTGTTGTATCGAACTTTAAGCGACGAAATTCCGGTGAGTTCTTTCTCGCGATTTTCGAGCTCTAAAACCAACCGACTCGCATCGGTCGAAAGCGTAATGAGATCATCGAGAACGTTATTGGCTCCAACTTTGATGGCTCCGCCTTGACGAACGTAGACAGGCGGTTCGTCGACGATCACTCGTTCGATCTCGCGTACGACTTTTAAAATTTCATCCGTCGACACAGCATCGACGCGGCTCGCTTCATGCCAAGCCTTGAGGCCCGCTTCAAGAGATTGCCCCAGCGATAAAAGATCACGCGGTCCTCGTGACGGCTGATTAATTTTCCCTAAGCGTCTTGGCAAATCGCCAACGCCGCTGAGCGCAGCACGAAGATTTTTTCGAGGAAGATCTTTCCCCGCCCACTCTTCGACTCGGTCAAGCCGCGCATCGATCGCAGTTTGATCGTTCAACGGAAATTGCAGCCATGACTTCAGAAGTCTGGCGCCACCGCTGGTTTTCGTTTGATCAATAGCGTTGATTAACGATCCCTGTTTTTCTCCACGGTTCGTTTCGAAGATCTCGAGATGTCTTAAAGTCGAACTCGATAGAACCATTCGACCTTCGAGTCGGCGCTCTTCGAAAGGTCGAAGGCTCTTTGCCCAAATCTCTGCTGCGCCACTTGCGATGCCGCCGGCGTCGCGTATTTTCTCATTCAGTAAGTTTGCGAACTGCCCAATGGCGTAAGCAAGTAAGCGTTTTACGCATTCCGGACTCTCGAGTTCCATCGAAGGTGTAATCACGTCACCATCGGCCGCAATCCAATCGAGCGATTCGTGTGAAGTGAGGGCGACGCCCAATCGTTCCGCGTGTGCTTTGATAACTTCACGTTCGGCCAATCGCTGGGGCAAAACCCATTCGACAGCGCTAAGGCTCTCGACAAATTCGCGTCTGCGATCTTCGGGAACAGAACGGAAATAAAAGCCTTCACCCGTCGACACGTCGAAAAATGCGAGTGCGTCGTCGTCATCCCAAGAGGCGAGATAGTTCGCTTGAGCCGCGTCGAGGGTTTCGTGATCGAACACCATTCCCGGCGAAAGCACTCTCGTGACTCCGCGTTTGACGAGTCCCTTTGCAAACTTCGGATCTTCGAGTTGATCGCAGATTGCGACTTTAAAACCGGCGCTTAAAAGTTTGTTGATGATGACCGTCGCCGAATGGTGCGGAACTCCGCACATCTTTGTTTCATCTGCGGACTTTTTATTTCGCGAAGTGAGCGCAATCCCCAGCACTGGCGCCGCAAGCTCGGCGTCGCGATGAAACATTTCGAAAAAATCGCCCATGCGGAAAAGAATGATCTTGTCCGGATGAGCTGCCTTCACATCCCAATACTGCTGCATCAGCGGCGTTATCCGGCCTCCGGCCGGGGGTGTTATCCGGCCTCCGGCCGGGGGCGGGATTCGTCCGGCTTTCGGCTGCTGAGATTCTGTATTATCAGAGGTGCTGTCGAACATCTCCATCAGCTACCACCAGAGTCCGACGAACTCCAGTCAACGCAGCGCGAAACCGCAGCGGAAGCGGTGTGCGTCATCGCCCTACTCCGACTTATGCTTGCGCTATGAGTTCGCGAGCGCTGATTCGAATCCTAATCATTCTCAACGTCCTAGTTTATGCCGCATGGACTTTTCCAACTGGCGACCTAATAACTCCGGAATTTATGTTCGACAATTTTTTGGTCAGTTGGGATCGCTTGAGTGAGGGCCGTTACTGGACACTGCTCACCTCGGTTTTCTCACACAACTTATTGTTCCACCTACTGATGAACATGTTCGTGCTCAGTAGCTTCGGACCGATCATGGTTTCGACGTTGGGAACCGCACGCTTTTTAAGATTTTATCTCGTTGCCGGAATCATCAGCTCGTTCGCTCATGCCGCAGTGTCGGCCTTCATCATGGACAGTCCCGAAATTCCCGCGCTCGGTGCCTCGGGCGCCATCTCGGGTGTGATTTTGCTGTTCTCGCTGCTTTATCCCAAACAAAAAATTCTGCTGTTCGGATTCATTCCGCTTCCAGCAGTTGTCGGCGCCATCATCTTTGTCGCTTTGGATTTATGGGGCGTCTGGGCGCAAGCCGGAGGCGGGGGACTTCCGATCGGTCATGGAGCACACTTGGGCGGAGCCATCACTGGCTCAGTCTATTACCTTTTAATTCGAAACAAAGCGAAGCGAGCTCAAGCCCTAATTTAGTTCACTTCAGTTTATCCCAAAGATATCGGTATTCGCGAGCGCTGAGAGCCGCACGAGAATCAAGTGTCGCTGCGCCTGCGTGTCCGCCTTCAATATTTTCGTAATAGAGAACTGGATGACCGAGTTCGCGCATGCGAGCGACCATTCGACGAGCGTGGCCCGGATGGACTCGATCGTCGCGCGTCGATGTCGTGAAGAATGGCTCTGGATATTTTACGCCGGCCTTCACATTTTGAAATGGCGAATACTTGGCCAAAGCAGCGCGTTCAGCAGGAACATCTGGATTTCCGTACTCTTCCATCCACGAAGCACCCGCGAGCAATTTGTGATACCGAAGCATATCAAGCAACGGAACCTGGCAAAGAATTGCAGCAAACAAGTCCGGCCGCTGTGTTAGCGCAACACCCGCGAGTAAACCGCCATTCGATCCGCCGCGAACGCCAAGGTGGTTTGACGACGTGAAACCTTTTTTTATTACGCTTTCCGCGACCGCAAACAAATCGTCGAAAGCGTTTTGTCGCTTCTCGCGAAGCGCCGCTTGATGCCACTTCGGACCGTATTCACCGCCGCCGCGAATGTTCGCAAGGACGTAGGCTCCTCCGCGCTCGACCCATACTTTTCCCAGCGCGCTCAAATAGTTCGGCGTCGATGGAATCTCGAAACCACCGTACGCATAGATCACCGTCGGAGTCTTACCGCTCGTTCGATCCATATTTTTTGGAGAAACCAAAAAGTACGGAACCTTCGTTCCATCCTTACTGACCGCGTGAAAGGTTTCGACCTTCATACCTGTCGAATCGAAACGCGCAGGTGTCTGACGTAAATTGACGAGCGCTGCTCCTTCACCACCAAGATGCATCTGGCTCGGAGTCAAAAAATCCGAATAAAAAACGGTGTAGAGAACTTCTCGGTAACTCGAAAATCCACTAGAAACGACGCCTTTGTTGCCTGGAAGCGAAATCGCTTTCATCGCCCAAGTTCCGGCGTTGCCTGATTTCGTCGGTGCCGTTCTTCTCACTTCAGAAAGTCGGCCGCGCACATCCTCGAGGTACGAAACCATCGCGAGATCGCGAGTCATCGAGACTCCCGAGAACGCCTGCGTCGCGCTCGGTTCAAAGACTTTTTCTACAATGATCGGTTTGGGTGCTGGCCCTGTCGCGCCAGAATTTTCACGCCAACTCGCGATGTCGAAGGCGTACAGCGCGCCAGTTTTTACCTGCGAGCCGAAGACAGTCGCGTCTTTTTTAACAGTGAAAAGCATCATGCCTTGTGACAGGCCAAGCAGCTCGCTCTCGAGTGGCACAGGAAGCTGTCGCCATGCTCCGCCCGTAATCCCGACATAAACTTCGTTCTGAAAAAACGATGTCGATCGCGAAATCAAGTCGATGGTTTGTTCTGTTCCACCTGAAAACGAACGATACGTTCCGGCAGAAACGGATACATCGACGACTTGGCCTTTGAACAACACCGGCGCGATCGCGAGATCCTCGCCCCGACGCCACAGTCGGACTGTGATCGGATATCCTGAAGTTGAAACTGTTCCCGGACCGTGCGGAGCCGAAACCCACAATGAGTTATCGTCGCGCCATGAAAGCGTCATCTTCGCTTCAGGAAACGAAATACCGTCTTTAACAAAAGATTTCGCAGTTAGATCGTATTCACGAGCAACAACCGCATCGCCACCACCTCGTGACAGCAAAAGCAAACAGTCGTCTTCGTTGACTGGAGCACACACGAGACCTTTAAAGACCCACGGCTCTTTTTCAGCCAACGCAATCGCATCGACATCGATCAGCGTCTGCCAATTATCGAGCTTCCGACGATAATCTCCCAGCGACTGACTTCTGTAGATACCCTTTGGGTTTTTCTCATCTTGCCAAAAATTATAGACGACTGCCGCAGTTCCGGTTCCGCGAATCGAAATCGAGGGAATGCGATCCTTTGCTTGGATGATTTTAAGGATGTCCGTCTTCAACTCACGAAATGTCGCGTCTGTTCCAAGGCGCGCTTCTGATTCGCGATTTCTTTCTTCGACCCACTCGAGAGCGGATTTACCCAACACTTCCTCGAG
Source organism: Bdellovibrionales bacterium (assembly GCA_043716655.1). GTDB lineage: Bacteria > Bdellovibrionota > Bdellovibrionia > Bdellovibrionales > JAMPXM01. The sequence goes on from JAYSYF010000270.1 coordinate 7,970, forward strand.
TTCCGCGAACGGAACATTTTCGAGTTCTCCGGTTTTTCCTGGAGGAGCATCGCCTGCCGACATTCGGCCTTGTGTTTGGCAACCGAAGTTCCCGGCGAGAATGAATCCGCCGAGAACCGCGAGAGTGAAAACGAACGCGGATGTTTTATGTTTCATAGCTTAAGGCTTGAAGCGTTTCAGGACAGGGTCAAGGACGAAAAATAGCCGATGCGGGGGTTGGCTGAAATAACAGCGGGCAGAACTTTAGACGCGATCGAACAATGACCGTCGCCTCTTGTCCTCTCGACGAAATATTCACCTTCCCGTCGCCTTCCAGCGGCACCGCACGAGCCCACCCAGTGTCGCTGACAAAGACTTTGCCCTCGGGACCGATGTCCGAGTGCACCCGCAGGTCGGTGATTTGCCCGGCGAAAACAGAGAGTGCCGTGTAGGGCTGAATCTTATAGCGATCGGGATATTCGCGAAGCGCCTTGATGCCCTTTGCAAACTCGGCTTTCGAAATCTTGGCTCCGACCCAGATACCGTCGCCGCCCCGCCCGTCCATCATCTTGATCACATATTTTTCCCGATTGGATTCGAGGTCATCCATCAAGCGCTCATCGAATCCGCCATAGCGACCATCGCCAAGCGCGATTCTCGCATCGATCGTTTTGACGTTTTTTAGAATCGGTTCCTCTTTAAGATAAAACTTAATGATCTTTTCGACGAACGAATAAAACTCTTTGTCCTCAGCGACCGAGTTCCCCGGAGTATAGTTCGTCGCCACTCGCCTCTGAAGAACGGCGTCCATGAATCCCCGCTGCGATTGTCGACGTTCCTTTTGGACAAAACCAAAATGGCCAAGCGCTTTCAAGGCAGCTTCAAGCTTCTCTGGGTTTGGAAGTCCCGTAGTTGCATCGCGGTCATTCATTATTCTCGTGAATTTCCGGGCGGCTAATTGCTCTTCTTTGGTCAAATCGTCCTGTTGCAACTGCTTTCGCATGGCGCTCATAAGCCGCTCGCCGTATCTCACCGAACTAAGTGGCGACGTTAAATCGTGACTCAAGTCCATTCCCGCAACGTCACCGTAGGCAATGATAAATCCCACGCGCTCTCGGCGTGCGCCTGGCTCTTTCCGTAACCATGCGCCTGCTTTATCAAACTCTAATTGCGCTGTCGTGTTCGGAGTAATCGTCGGTACACCGAGATCCGCAAAATGTTTTTTAACTCGACGGTCTTCCGAATCCGAATACGGCGGCGCCATCATCAAGACGACTTTCCCACCGTTCGCCCGCTCGCGATATCGTTCGACAAGCGTTCGATAAAAATCCGCAGGATCACGTTCGTGAAGGACTGGATATTCGGGAACGTTTTTATAAAGCGAAGTCAGCGCCGTTTTAAGATCGCCAAGACCACCAAGGAATCCAAAGTTATCCTCAAGAACTCGATATGTTCCGTTGCGATCTTTGAACATGTCGGGTCCGTACAAGAGACCGATGGAATCAGGATTCACTTTCCCGACAAAGCCGTGCTCCAACTGTCGAGCGACGATCCGATCGAGTACGGCTTGCGGAAAAATTCCTGCGCGAGAAATTTGTGGTTTGCCATTTTCGCGATGGAAATCTTGTAAAAACGCACGAAGCGCACGTCCACGCTGATCGACACCCGGCTTGATAATCAAGTCGTAATCGGAATCTAGAATGATGCGAGGGAGGATCGAAAGCGCATTGTCTCCACCAAAATCTTGAAGGGACCCACGGGCGACATCCCGCGCTCGTTTCGCGCTCAGTTGTCGCGCAGCCGAGACGACATCGCGATATTGCGGACGCACGATCATCACGTTGCGCCCGTTTTCGTCTTTTCCTGGAGTGAATATTTCGTCGTAATGACCTTCGGGCGCCGGAACGATAGATTCTACGGGTGCGGCTTCGGCGGGAGATTTCTCCTTCGCTTCTGAATTCGAGCCCCCGACTGCAATGAATCCAGCTAAAAGCAAAGCTGCATACGCATGCACCAACCGCATCTTCCCCCCCCCTGAAAATCTCGGCTAGAAGGTCCCCCGACCTCGACCTAGCACCTCGCGACTCTACGACACTTTTAAAAATCCTTGGCTTGAAGGACTCAAGCTGTAAAATCCCTAAGAGGTTAGGAGCTTTTTTTATGACAGAACGTGCACCGGTTGCAAAAATTCAGTTGGCTAAGGGCGCGCACGTTCATTTTATGGGTATTTGTGGCACCGCTATGGCCTCGTTGGCAGGACTTCTGCATTCACGCGGTTACAAAGTTACGGGCTCGGACCAAAACGTATATCCGCCCATGTCCACGCAGCTCGAAGGCATGGGCATCAAAATCATGCAGGGTTTCAAGAAAGAAAATATCACTGCGAATCCGGCAGGAAAACCCGATCTCGTCATCGTCGGAAACGTGATCTCGCGAACATTTGAAGAAGCGCAGGCACTTCTCGCAAGCGACATTCCGTTCACCAGTCTTCCGCAGGCGATGGGAGCTTTGGTGATCGATCAACGGCATTCGGTTGTCGTCGCCGGTACTCATGGAAAAACAACGACCACGGCGATCAACGCCTTCATTGCCGAACGCCTCGGACTAAAACCCGGCTTCATGGTCGGAGGAATTCCCAAAAACTTCGGTCAAAGTTACCGTTTCGCCGAAGGCGATTGGTTTATTATCGAAGGCGACGAATACGACACGGCGTTTTTTGATAAAGTACCAAAGTTCATTCACTACCGCCCGCGTTCAGTGATTTTGAACTCTGTCGAATTTGATCACGCTGATATTTACCGCGATCTCGATCACGTTAAAGAAGCATTTTTGAAGTTGATCGATTTGATCCCTGAAGGCGGACTTCTTATCGCCTGCGAAGATGAAGAAACAATTCGTGATTTGCTGTCGAAGCGACGTGAGGCATTGAAAGCGCGCGGTGTTCGTGTCGTCACTTTCGGCCTCGAGCGCGGCGATTACCAAGCTAAAAACCTTGAAGCAGTCCCCGTCACATTCAAAGGTTCGAAAGCAGTCGCCACACGACTCGGCACTCGGTTCTCGATCGATCACGTTGAAAACCGCGGATCACTTGTCGCCGGTTCGTCGGGACCCACGGTCACCTCGCCGGCGGTGAAAACCTCGTTCGTCGTGGATATTCCGATGATCGGCAGCTACAACGTGAAAAACGCGCTCGCATCCCTAGCACTCTGGGAAAATCTTGGCTTCAGCGCGGACAAAGTAGCGCCATTGTTTTTGGGTTTTGAAGGGGTCAAACGCCGGCAAGAAGT
>JAYSYF010000028.1:0-2385 GCA_043716655.1 Bdellovibrionales bacterium
CGAGAATCTTCACGAGCATTTCGAATAGCTTTGATCAAACGCTGCAGGCGAATGCGCGGGCCCGAGTCGTTGAAGAGCCAGTCGACGGACGGAGAACTATCGACAATGGCTCCATCGAGCAGCACATGCAGAACCGATTTCTGTTCGATGGACTGTCGCGCAGAAAAGTTCATGTTCCCAAAAATAAGTGCAATCATGATTGGCAAGATTATGAAGGCGCATACGACGCCAAACATAATTCCCAGCATCGAAGCTAACATTGCTTTAAAAAACGACTTCATTTACCAACTCCACTCTCTTACTTATCTTCATTATTTCAATTCACCAAGCTCGACACGATCGCCATCACGCGCAAAATGCCATTCAATGGGTCGAAGCGGTTTCCCGATCTTCTCGGCCTTGGCTCGATGGACGTCTAAAAACTCGCGTGTTTGTCGTTCTGCATCTGCTATCTTGAGGTCGCTGGCCGACGGGTCATGATGCGCAAAATAGATACGTTTCACACCTTCGCGAAGCGCAATCTCGAGTCCAATCGGAGCCGCAGAGTGTCCCCAATTCATATGTTCCAAGAATTCCTGCAGAGTATACTGAGCATCGAAAAAACACAGGTCGGCTCCGCGATACAATTCGACGTCTTCGCCCAAGTCGGCTGTCGAAATTCGAGTTGCTTCGTTGTCCACGCAATGTGCATAGCTTCGACGCCCGTCTGTCGTTTCGGCTTCGACGCGATAACCCCAACACGGATCCGGATGATCGAGTTCATAGGGGGTAATTTCAAAACAACCGACCGCCGTCTTCTTTCGAGGAGCCAGTCGATGAAAGTGGATTTCACTTTTGAGTGTCTCGAACGGAACTGGGAAAAAAGGTTTTTGGAAAACCTGTCGTACACATTTTTCGAGTTCCGGTTGAACGGCATAAAAATGAATTCGGTTTCCAGCTTTATAGATCGGAGCAAAAAACGGGAGACCGACGATATGGTCCCAATGAAAGTGCGTGAAGAACAAGTGCACTTCACCCTGCCCACGTCCGCAGGCATCGAGCATCAGCTTATCGCCGAGTCTGCGCAATCCTGAACCGGCATCGATAATGATCTGAACGCCGCCGCCTGAAACTTCGGCACATGACGTGTCGCCACCGAATCCGCCGTTCTTCCAAGCTGGCAGGCCGGCGAGATAAGCGTCAGCCTTTTCGAGTGACGTGCCGGAAAGTGAATCAGATGCGTTGGCAAAACCCGTCAAAGTTTCGCGCAGAAGCTCGCGAATCATTTGCGGAGTCTTCGGTGACGGAAGCGATCCGCGAACACCCCAGAATTGAACAGAAAACTTTGACATGATCCCTACAACGGTAACAGTTGTGCGGTAGGCTACAAGCGGCAAGCGTTTCTAATCGATATTCTTGAACTCGATCTTTTTGATTTCTAGTTCTTCCTCGCCTTTCGGCGTGCGAAGAATCACAGAATCTCCAACTCGGGCTTGCAAAAGCGCCTTACCGATTGGTGACATCCAGCTTACTTTGCCTGTCCTTGCATCTGTTTCGTCGATTCCAACGATTTTGTAGACTCGGGTCGTGTCGCTCTCGTCGAGAACGCTGACGGTGGCTCCAAAAAGAACTTTATCCCCCTGCTGCTGTTCGGGATGCACAATCTCTGCGCGATCGATTCGGCGCTGCAGAAAACGAATGCGTTTATCTATTTCTCGCAGCCGCTTTTTCCCGTACGTGTAGTCGGCATTTTCTGAACGATCGCCGTTGCTCGCTGCCCATGCAACAACCTCGACGACACGAGGTCGCTCAACATTTAACAATTCACCGACTTCGCTCTTGAGGATGTCGAAGCCCTTTTTTGTGATGTAGTTCTTGCCACTCGGACGAGCAGCTTCACTGCCATCTTCAACTGAGTCGGCGTCGTCGAGATCGTCTTCCATGTCGAAAGCGGCGGACGCCTCGGAGTCGAGTTCGCTACCTGAATCATCTTTAACGAAAGCCTTGCTCATTGTTAATCACCCGTGCACGTTAAGAACATGATCTTATCTCCGTCAGGTGGACTCGTCTACCACGCTCGCGCAGCAATGCGATTATGCGCCTGGGAAGAAACTCGCCGCTCTGTGTCCACACTCGTGTCTAGCTGGTTAAGAAATGCTCGACCGCAGCGTTTGATCATCTTCGGACCAAGTGGCGGCTACCTCATCGATAAAAGCGTTTTTGATGCAGCAAATACTGCCAACGGTCAGCCAGTCGAACTCGTCGTCGCTGAACCTGATCGTGTTGCGTCGTTCGTGTTTCGCAAACGCTTCGGAAAAAATCCAATCACGTGGCACTCACGCTCGGATTTTTTGCCGTTCACAAGCTTGGACCCGATGGCTTTTAAGAATTTTGTCGAGCAGCAAA
>JAYSYF010000271.1:0-11228 GCA_043716655.1 Bdellovibrionales bacterium
CGATCGTAAAGCTTTGGTTTTGTGCCGGCAAATTGCCGACAAGATCGAAGAAGAGTGTCAGTACCCAGGACAGATCAAAGTTGTCGTGGTCCGCGAGACCGCCGTTTCTTCAACGGCCCGCTAAAGCTTAGGGATTCTTACAGTTGAACATTGCGGCATGTGGTTGACCGCTCAGTTGGAACATCAGACCCATTACTGGATGCGCTACGATACGTTGAACGTTCGCATCTGGCGTCAGCGTCGAACAAAACACGATCTTTTTTTCGTTTGGCTGCTCACACGTGAAGCTACCCGCTGTTGACTCGGTCGCAGTGTCCGATGCTCTGTAGCTAAATGTGCCGGCCTTCAGCACATTGCCCCACCAGCTCGTTTCAACTGTGGCATCGATGACGAGGCGATTTTCTGGAAGCATTTCTCCGACAGAAGAACAGTTCATTGTTCCTGCGTTTGCGAGGACCGAAGTACCGAAGCAGACACCGAGCAATACCATTTTAATGAACTTCACGGATTCTCCTGACCGCCATAAATTGGCAGTTCTAAACTTTTTTAAGCGCATCAATTCCAGCAGGTTCGAGCTGGCTCTTTAAGAAGCTACTTTCGTCTGTGATTAGCAGCTTCGGTGCCGATGGTGGTATCGGTCACACGCGACATCGTTTCAGACCCTCAAAGAAAATCGCGAAAAATCCGTTTCAGGATATGATCTGGCATATGCCGACTCCACGATTCCTCATTCGAAACTACGTTCCCCTCGCTGCGTGGGGCATCATGACCGTTTGGTTGATCTTTCTCGCAGTTTTCACATGGCTCTTTATTCGTGATGGCGGGTTTCATCAGTTTTCAATCGCAGTCGAAATCAGCATCTTGATACTCTTCTGGATGTTTGGCATCGCAGGAGCATTGTACGTTTACAATGTCGAGCTGACGAAACTTGTTGTCGAGCGCCGAAGCACGGAACGAGGGACAGGGATCAGCGCGGTCGCCACCGCAATCAAACCGTGGTCACGAACGGTCGAGATTATTCCGGAAGAGTCTTTACGCAGCCTTCAGATCCAGACCGATAAAGACAGCGAAGGTTGTGAATATTTTCGCCTCGTTCTCACGACACCCGGCGGCCGCAGCTATACGTTGCGAGAGGGACACGACCGCGACACTGTGCACGCAACCGTGTCACAAATCATGGACATCCTTACGGCGACGCGCCCATAGCTTGAACCTGCTTCGGCAAAACGATTTTTCAACTGTTACCGAATAACGATATTCGCTTCGAAATGATCGAAATTTAAACGCATTAAATCGAACGCATTAATCCGACTTGTCTCAAGTTGAGAATCGCACCGCGCAACCTAATCCTAAGTCGAGTTTCTGAAGTCCAAAACCGATGAGAATTCATCGCCGGATGTCGATGAGACCTCATCGTAAGAAGTTGGCAGCGGCGCAAACCGTTCTCAGGAAAGGACCCAGTCTCAATGAAAGTCGAATTTGCATTTCGTAGCGTGGATCACTCCGATGCCCTCATGAACCATATGTCCGAGAGGCTCGAGAAACTTCAACGATTTGAATTGAACCCCATGGGTGTTCACGTCGTGATCTCGATGGTAAAGCACGAATGCATGATCGATGTGACGATGACTGAGGGTCGCCGAAAATATAAGGCCAGCGCCTCATCCGATGATTTTTATCGGTCCGTTGAAATGTGCGTGAATAAGCTGCAGCGGCAACTCTCTAAAGATCGCCGCCGCACCCACGATATAAATCATCGCCGCCCAGAGCGTGGAGTCGAAGGCAAACTTGCGCGCCTCACGCCACGACTTGAGAGCGACTTCCAGAAGCCGCTGAAAAAGACCGGCTAATTCGAAAAGTAACAAGGCACTCCAGGAGAATCCTGGAAGATTCCGGGTTGACGAATCGCTCTAGTCGCGGTTTGTCGTGAAAGCTCTTTGACCACCGAGCCCCCAGCTTGATAGCTGTGTGGGCATGAAAAATTACCTGTTCACCAGCGAATCCGTGTCCGAAGGTCACCCAGATAAAGTCGCGGATCAAATCAGTGATGCCGTTCTCGACGCCATGCTCGCGAAAGATCCAAAAGCTCGTGTTGCTTGCGAAACTTTGATCACGACGGGTGTCGCTGTTGTCGCCGGTGAAGTTACAACATCTGCTTACGTAAATATCGCGGAAGTCGTTCGCAAAGTCGTCACCGACATTGGGTACGACGACGGTGCAAAAGGTTTCGATGGAAACAGCTGCGCAGTTATGGTCACTCTCGGAGCACAAAGTCGCGATATCGCGGCCGGAGTCGATTCGCACACAGCACAAGGTGGCGAGCAGGGCGCTGGCGATCAGGGCTTGATGTTCGGATACGCGGTTAATGAAACTCCTGAAATGATGCCGCTGTCGATCGCAATGTCGCACGAGATTCTGAAGAATCTTTCGAAAGCGCGAAAATCAAAAAAGGTCGATTTCCTATGGCCAGACGCAAAAAGCCAGGTCACCGTTGAATACGTCGACGGCAAAGTAAAACGTGTCGATGCGGTTGTCGTTTCGACTCAGCATACTCCTGACGTGAAGAACGAAACGCTGCGCGAATACGTGATCAACGAAGTCATTCGCAAGACGATCCCGGCACAGTGGATCGATTCGAACACGAAATTTCACATCAATCCGACGGGCCGATTTGTTATCGGCGGTCCCCACGGCGACTGCGGTTTGACCGGACGTAAAATCATCGTCGACACCTATGGTGGTCACGGTGCCCACGGCGGTGGCGCGTTCTCTGGAAAAGATCCATCGAAGGTCGATCGTTCGGCAGCCTATGCTTCACGTCACATCGCTAAGAACATCGTGGCTGCGGGACTCGCGGAACGTTGCCTTGTTCAGGTCGCCTACGCGATCGGTGTTGCGGAACCGGTTTCGCTCATGATCAACGATTACGGAACAAGCAAAGTCGGCGGCGAACTTCTGGTTAAAGCGGTTCGCGAACTCTGGAGCTTGAAGCCTGCAGCCATCATCGAACGCTTCGACCTCATGAAGCCTCGCTACCTGAAAACGGCATCTTACGGCCACTTCGGTCGCAACGAACCCGAGTTCACGTGGGAAAAGTTGGATCAGGTCGAAGCGTTGAAAGACGTTGTTAAGACGTTGAGTCGCGCCTAGTTTCACCATTGACCTATGGCAACATACGGTTGCCATAGGCGTGTTGCTCACGTTAGACCTCGAGCCATGACGCTTGATGAACGCCTTTTATCAGAAATTTCCAATCGACCGGTTGCCAAGAAATTGGCCACGACCGTCTACATCACAGAAGACCAACAGGCTCTGTTGAAGGAACTCAATCGACGCACCCGAGTTCCAGTCGCTGAATTCATTCGCGAGGGTATCGATCTAGTTTTGGAGAGACACCGAGCGCAGCTTCCGGGGCAGCTCGATCTTCAAATACCGAAGACCTGACAACCGTCGTTTGTAAGACGGCATAGCTAATCTCGACAACTATCTGCTAGAAACTATGGACACATGCACGACATTTCTCGGATTCGAAATTTCTCGATTATCGCCCACATTGATCACGGTAAATCGACCATCGCCGACGCATTAATGCATTTCACGGGTTCGCTTACGAACCGCGAAGCGAAGGCGCAGTTCCTGGATAGCATGGAGCTCGAGCGCGAGCGCGGCATCACCATCAAGGCGCAGACTGTGCGCCTGCTTTACACGGCAGACGACGGCAATGAATATCAGATTAACCTGATCGATACTCCCGGACACGTCGACTTCAGCTATGAAGTTTCGCGAAGTCTTGCTGCGTGCGAAGGCGCGATTCTCGTCGTCGATGCGGCTCAAGGTGTCGAAGCACAGACCCTCGCGAACGTTTATCTCGCGATGGAGAACAATCTCGAGATCATCCCGGTTCTAAACAAAATCGATTTACCGTCGGCTGATGTTGAAGGCGTTAAAAAACAAATCGAAGAAACCATCGGACTTGATACAAGCGACGCCGTCATGGCGAGCGCTAAAGAAAAAATCGGGATGAAAGAAATCCTCGAGTCGATCGTCAAACGAGTGCCGTACCCAAAGGCGGATCGCAACGGGACTCTGCGCGCGTTGATTTTCGATTCGTGGTTCGACACTTATCAGGGCGTTGTCGTTCTCGTGCGTGTGATGGACGGAACTCTAACTAAAGGTGACCGCATCAAGTTCATGATGAACGACACCGAGCACGAAGTCTTGAAACTCGGAACTTATTCTCCGTTCCCGCTTGAAGCTCCGGCGCTCGGCGCGGGCGAAGTGGGATTCATCGTCTGCGGAATCAAAAACATTCGCGATGTTCAGGTTGGCGATACTGTTACGACCGCAAAAAAGCCGGCCACCGAGCCGCTCGCAGGTTTCAAGCGCGTCGTGCCGATGGTTTTCTCGGGCATATTCCCAGTCATCGCGAGTGACTATGAACAAGTGAAGGACGCTCTAGAAAAGCTCGTGCTGAACGATTCTTCGCTGACGTACGAAGTAGAAAAGTCTGACGCCCTCGGATTCGGTTACCGCTGCGGTTTCTTGGGTCTGCTTCACATGGAGATCGTGCAAGAGCGACTCGAACGCGAGTTCGGGTTGAACCTGATTACGACGGCGCCAACCGTGGTCTATCGAATCACAACTCAAGACGGCATCACAAAAAATCTCGAGAATCCGGCGAACATGCCAGATCCCACGAAGATTTTAAAAATGGAAGAGCCGATCGTAAAGATCGTGCTGCACACGCCAAGTGAATTCATCGGCAACATTTTGAAACTCTGCGAAGATCGCCGCGGTGTTCAGGTGAAGATGGATTACGTGACCGAAAAAAAGGTCATGATCGAATATCGAATTCCGATGAACGAAATCGTCATGGATTTTTATGACAAATTAAAATCGGTGACGAAAGGCTACGCTTCGATGGAATACGAAGTCGTCGCGTTCGAAGAGTCGGACCTAGTGAAACTCGACATTATGATTAACGGCGAACCCGTCGATGCGCTTTCTCTAATTGTACATCAATCGAAAGCGGTGACTCGGGGTCGGTCGTTGGTCGAGAAGATGCGCGAAGTGATTCCACGCCAGATGTATCAGGTCGCGATCCAGGCAGCTATCGGCGCAAAAATCGTTGCGCGCGAAACTGTTAGTGCCATGCGCAAGGACGTTACAGCAAAATGTTATGGTGGAGATATTTCTCGTAAGCGAAAACTTCTCGAGAAACAAAAAGAGGGCAAGAAACGCATGAAACAATTCGGATCGATTGAATTGCCACAGGAAGCGTTCCTCGCCGTCCTAAAGATTGACGACTAAAGAAGCCGCTCACGCGGTAAGGACAACATGAGCGACAATGTAAACGACAATAAATCAGCGAACGATTCCACATCGGCCCAGCCGACACGATTCAAACAGTTCATGGAAGGATGGGGATCATTCTTCGTCGCGATTTTTCTCGCGCTCGTGATCCGATGGGGACTCATCGAAGCGTATGTCATTCCGTCGGCCTCAATGCTGCCGTCTCTGCTGATTCACGACCACATTTTTGTTAACAAGCTCGTATACGGAATCCGACTTCCATTCACAGAGCAGTGGCTAATTCAATTCCGTTTGCCCGAGCGCGGAGAAGTCATCGTTTTCAAATATCCCGAGAATAAAGATACTTTTTTTATCAAGCGTGTCATCGGTCTTCCGGGCGACAAAATTCTATATGAAGGTGGGCGTCTGTTCATCAACGACAAAGCGATAGAGATGACACAGCCGGGTGATGCCGCTGACTGGGAAGCTCTGACAAAGTCGAATTTCGGAAACGAAGATTTTCAGAACCCATTGTACGCGACGGATTCTAAAGAAAATTACGATCATCTGAAAGAAAATCTTGGCGAGCATCCTCACTCAGTTTTGCTGCGCAAAGATGGTGGCTTTCAGCGAAGCGGTGGTCCGTGGGTTGTGCCTGAAGGGCATCTGTTTATGATGGGTGATAACCGAGACAATTCACATGACAGCCGTCGGTGGCAGACGTCACCGTTCATGCCGGTCGAAAATATTCTCGGACGCGCAATGTTCGTTTGGTTGAGCTGCGACAGAACACTGCAGAGCGCGAATTTTATTTGTAACCCAGCAACGATTCGCTGGAATCGCCTTCTTCATTCGGTGAACTAGGTGGGATCAAATGCGCAGGGCACGTGGAAGCAATCCATCGTGTCACTCGTCATCTCGGTACTCGCGCTTCTGACTTTTCGTTGGATCGTGTTTGAACCTTATGTGATTCCATCCGGAAGCATGATCCCTACACTGCAGGTTCTCGATTTTATTTACGTGAACAAATTTGCATACGGTCTGCGGGTTCCGTTCTCGTCAACTTGGTTGTTCAAGCGCGATCTTCCGAAGCGATGCGATATCGCGGTTTTTAGATCGCAAACAGAACCCGGAACATTTCTTATCAAGCGAGTCATGGGTCTTCCTGGCGAACGTATCGAGTTGTTCGAAAGTGGTCGTGTGCGGATCAACGATAAGTTTTTAGCCTCCGAAAAGGTTGCTTCAAACAACCCGAGTGAAAATCAAGAAGGCACGCTCTACAAAGAGGACTGCGGTTCAATTGAAGGTGCGGCTCCGCGCAGTCACAATATTCAGCTTTCCACACATCTCGCGGAACTCGAAAACGATCCGATCGTTTATGCCGTTAATGTTCCCGCAGATCACCTCGTCATGTTCGGCGACAACCGTCATCAGTCGGCGGACAGTAGGGTGTGGGGGCCACTTCCGAATACTGAATTGCTAGGGCAGGCGCTCGGAGTTTGGCTAAGCTGTGAAAAATCAATTCCAGGTTTGGCGCGCCTCTGTGATCCGTCGTCACTCCGTTTTGAGAGAATGTTTAAATCGCTCGATGGAGGTCTCAAGTGAGTTCCTCTGGACCGTTTCAAGAGCGCCGCAAATCGCGAAGCCGTGCTCGCGAAGGCCGTTATAAACTGTTGCGACAACTGTACGTAAAAGAATTCGTCGAAGCGATCATCGCTGCGTTGCTTGTCGCAGTCGTGCTTCGCGTTTTTATTATCTCGGTTTATCGAATTCCAACGGACTCGATGGCTCCGACTCTGATTCCGGGTGACTTCATCGTTGCCTGGAAAAACTCTTACGGAGTTCAAATCCCATTTTCCGAAGAAAAGTTCAGCACTCGCGAACCGGTCCGCGGCGAAGTCGTCGTCTTTCACCTTCCCGATGACGATACGCTTTTCGTTAAACGCGTCGTCGGTGTTGCGGGGGACCGCGTTGAAATTCGAAACAACCGGCTGAGCGTGAATGAAGTCGAGACCGCGACCCCGGTTTCTACATCCGAAGGCTGGGAAGTTGCGACCGAGACGTCGGGCGCTTCGACTCATCGGGTCATGAAACGAACGGCATCGGAAGAGGTCGATTTCCTTGCTCCTTTGATCGTGCCTCCCGGACAGGTGTTTTTAATGGGAGATTTTCGGTCGCAAAGTGCGGATTCTCGACAATGGGGACCGCTGCCGACCGCCCTCATTACTGCCCGCGCAGCTTTCGTCGCTTTTTCGGTCCCAATCACTGGCGCAACCTCAACACTGCCGCCTGAAGTCTTAAATCAATCGCGACTGGCACGCCTGTTTAAGGGCATCGAGTAATCGCTTACAAATTAAAGTTTTCGACCGCTTTTCCTAGCGGTTCTTGACCGAATTTGTGGCGTGCAATTACGATTCAGCTCAATGCCTTTACTGGGTCGATCCCTTCTCGATACCCGAGTCCTCTCCCGCAAAGAAATCGAGGAAATCTTTTTGAAGGCGGATTCGCTGAGTGCCCCAACGGGCGATCTTCAGCAGGGTTCGCATTCAGGTTTCCGCGCGAGTCTCGAAGGCACTTCTGTTTCCAACAACAAATCGCAACCAACTCCCGTCGTCTGCTGTCTTTTCTTCGAACCGAGCACTCGCACGCGGATGAGTTTTCAAATCGCTTCGTATCGACTCGGCCTTCAAGTGCTGACGATGGAGCTTTCAACGGGCGGATCGTCTTTATCAAAAGGCGAAACGATGACCGACACAGTTTTGAACTTCGTCGCCATGAAACCGGACATTCTCGTCGTTCGATACGGAACGTCGCGCGAATTAGACATCTTGCTGCCAACACTGAAGCTTCCAGTGCTGAACGCGGGCAGTGGCACGCTCGCGCATCCGACTCAAGGTTTGCTCGATGCCTACACTTTGCGCCAAGAGTGGGGCTCGCTCGACGGCAAACGCGTTTTGATCTTTGGTGATGTGCTTCACAGTCGCGTCGCACGTTCGAACTTCGACGTGCTCTCAAAACTCGGAGCAAAGATCGGCGTCTTCGGACCCGAATCGATGCTGCCGACTTTAGGCGACGAAGGTGTCTCGGCCGAATTCGGAATTCAACAATTCGAGAGTCTCGATGAGGCATTGCCTTGGGCGGATGCCTGCATGGGGTTAAGAATTCAATTGGAACGCCACGAGGCTAAAGATCTCGATTTAAAATCGATGGGCGACTACCATGCTCGATACGGTCTGACGAATGAGCGACTGAGGCTTCTCCGCAAAGATGCGATCATTCTTCATCCCGGTCCGATCAATCACGGTGTTGAATTCGCACCCGAAGTTGTGCAAGACGGGCGAAGCCGAGTGCTGCGACAAGTGACGAACGGTGTTTTAATTCGAGCGGCTCTGCTGGCCATGATTTTGGGCAGATGATTTTAGTGTTCTTTGGAAAGGTTCGATAAATGGCTCGCGGTTTTTTAGTACTCGAATCTGGCGAAACTTACGAAGGCATCTTTCGCGGTGGAAAACCTCGCGCGGGTGAAGTCGTATTCAATACGTCTCATTCGGGCTACGAAGAGATCGCGACGGATCCTTCGTACTATGGCCAGATCATGGTCATGTCCGCACCGATGCAGGGCAATTACAGCGTCAGTCGCGGTTGCTGGGAATCGAAACAAATGTGGTTCGACGGTTTCATCAGCCTCGAAGTTCAAGAATCCGAGCGCGATTCAAGTTGGCTCAAGCAGCTTGATGAAGCTGGCATTCCGGTTTTGAGCGACCTCGATACACGCGAAATCGTGCTTCGGTTGCGCGAAGGTGGAACGCCGTGGGGCGCGATCGTCAAAGCTGAGAATGAATCCGATGCTCGTGCCGCTGCAGAAGTTCTGATCATTGCAAAGAAAAAAGGCGATCTCGATTGGGTGCACGCGGTCTCACGTAAAGAAGTTGAGATTCGAAAAGGCTCGAAAGTCGGTGGTCCGCGAATCGCGGTCATGGATTACGGATCGAAAGAAAATACGCTTCGCGAACTTGTTGCACGCTCTTCAGAACTCGCAATATTTCCTTCGCGAACTTCGTCAGCCGAAGTTCGAAAATGGAATCCCGACGGGATCATGCTCACCAATGGACCGGGCGATCCTGCGGACGTGAAAGTTTCAGTCGAAACAGTTCGCGATCTGGTTGGCTGGAAGCCGATCTTCGGGATTTGCATGGGAAATCAAATTCTGGCACTTGCGCTTGGCGCGAAGACTTACAAACTAAAATTCGGTCATCGCGGAAGCAATCATCCGGTGCGAGACGATTTGTTGAAGTCGGTGTACGTGACTTCACAGAACCATGGTTACTCCGTTGATGCCGCGACGTTGCCGAAGGATGCGAAGGTCACCCACGTCAATCTTAACGACGGTTCGGTCGCCGGTTTTGAATGCGCCGATCGTTCTTGTTTCGCCGTTCAATATCATCCAGAAAGTCACCCAGGACCGCACGAAGGTGTTCGACTCTTTGATTACTTCGTCGATCGGATCGGCAAGTAGAATGGATTTAGCTCGTGAGTAGTGCCAACATGAACGACGATCAGACGCGAGATATCGTTCTCGTCAGCTTCGAACCCTTGATCGATCGCTTGATTGTTCATTTTGCGGGAGACGCTTGGCGCGCAGAAGTCGCCAACGCCAAGAAAGAATTCTTCCAAGATGCTGGCATCATGGATGAACAAACGGATCAGTTCGAAATGCGTATGACGCAATTTCTTGACTGGTATCTCTTCACTCGGAAGCTCACGGGACGCGCCGTGACGCCGGCTCAGTTTGCACTCGAGATCGATGAATTCAAGATGACGGCTGAAGAGCGCGTCTTATTCGAAAACTTATCCGAAGCGAAACACAGCCTCTTCGAATTCCTGCGACTGCGTGGACGCGATATTTTCGTGAAGGATTTGATTCTCGACAAAGAGATCGTCCTGCGCGAGTCGCAAGTGAACATCGGATTTTCGCGAGACGAAATTTTCGAAGCGAGATTAGTTCCATACGGCGAAGATTTCGTGTTTGCCCGCTCGTTCTGCTTTCATCCAAGCGAAGCGCGCCCGTTCGTCGATGAAGAGATCGGCAAGCTTCAAGATATCGAAGACGAGGCTGAAAACGCGGCTGCGACCGAAGCATTTTTATTGCGACTTATGAAGATGCGCTACAAGTACGAACAGTTCCGACACTTGAAGCTCGAGTATATTTATACGAACGAAAAAAAGGTGAGGTTCTGACGTGCCACGTATGTCGGATGTACGAAAAGTACTGATTCTTGGAAGCGGTCCGATCGTCATCGGTCAGGCTTGCGAGTTCGACTATTCAGGAACTCAAGCTTGTAAGGCGCTGATGGCCGAAGGCTTGGAAGTGATTCTCGTAAACTCGAATCCGGCGACGATCATGACTGATCCCGAAATTTCGACACGAGTTTACATCGAGCCGCTGACCGTTCCGTTCGTCGAGAAGATCATCGAACGCGAGCGGCCGGACGCTGTGATTCCAACGCTCGGCGGGCAGACGGCCTTGAACCTCGCTTTGCAACTCAACGATCAGGGCGTTTTGAAGCGCTACGGAGTTCGCCTGCTCGGAGCAGATCCAGCGGTTATTCGTGCCGCAGAAGATCGCGAGTTATTCCGAAAAATTCTCGACAAAGTCGGCGCTAAATATCCCAAGAGCGAGATGGTCCGCACGTATCAGCAGGCAATGGACGTCGCGAAAATTCTTGGCTATCCGCTGATCCTTCGCCCGAATTACACATTGGGCGGTGGAGGCGGTGGGGTCGCATACACGCCTGAAGAATATGAGCGCATGATTGCCCGCGCGCTTAAAGAGAGCCCGACTTCGGAAGTGCAAGTCGAAGAGAGTATTCTCGGGTACAAAGAATTCGAGCTTGAAGTCATGCGCGACAAATCGGGCACCTTCGTTATTATTTGCT